>JBDHSQ010000091.1:0-13927 GCA_039808285.1 Paracoccaceae bacterium | reverse complement strand
GCCGGTCCTCTCCATCGCCGCCTTGCCGCGGAACTCCTTGTTGCGGTCGATGAAGCGGTCGAGCCCCGCCTCGGCGGGCGTCGCGTCGCGGCCAAGCTCGGTGCCGAAGGCGCGGTAGCTCTTCTCCTGCCGCAGCCAGTTCTGCGCCCGGGCGCCGACGAGCTTCATCCCGTGCTTCGCGCCCGCCTCGACCAGCAGATCCCACAGATAGCGCCCCATCTCGACCGGGTGGTGCAGTTCCCAGCCCAGCTCGCCGGTATAGGCCACGCGGATCGCGTTGACCGGGCACATGCCCAGCTCGATCCGCCGCGCCGAAAGCCAGGGGAAGCGCTTGTTGCCCAGCACCGTCGCCGGGTCGGCGTCCTTGACGATCTCCTTCAGGATGTCGCGCGACTTCGGGCCAGCGATGGCGAAGACGCCCCACTGGGTGGTCACGTCGTGGATGTCGACATGACCGCCGCCGCCGGCCACGAAGTCCTCGGCCGACTTCCTGAGGAAATCCGCGTCATAGGCGGTCCAGGCGCCGGCGCTGACCAGGTAGTAGTCGTTCTCGCCATTGCGCACGATCGTGTATTCGGTGCGCGTCGTGCCGGCGTCGGTCAGCGCGTAGGTCAGGTTGATCCGGCCGACCTTCGGCAGCGCGTTGCAGGTCAGCCAGTCGAGGAAGGCCGTGGCGCCCGGCCCCCGCACCACGTGTTTGGTGAAGGCCGAGGCGTCGATCAGCCCGGCGGTCTCGCGCACCGCCTTCGCCTCCTCCACCGCATAGGGCCACCAGGCGCCGCGGCGGAAGGAGCGGGAATTGTGGTCGAAGTCCGGGCCCGCGTCCTTCGGCCCGTAGTAGTTCGGCCGTTCCCAGCCGTTCACCTGGCCGAACTGGGCGCCCGCCGCCTGCTGCCGGTCATAGGCCGGCGCGGTGCGCAGCGGCCGGCAGGCCTCGCGCTCCTCGTCGGGGTGGTGCAGGATGAAGACGTGCTCGTAGCATTCCTCGTTCTTGCGCGCGGCATAGTCGGTGGTCATCCAGCCGCCGTAGCGCTTGGGATCGAGCGAGGCCATGTCGATCTCGGCCTCGCCCTCGGTCATCATCTGGGCGAGGTAATGGCCGGTGCCGCCGGCGGCGGTGATGCCGAAGCTGAAGCCTTCGGCCAGCCACATGTTGCGCAGCCCCGGCGCCGGGCCGACCAGCGGGTTGCCGTCCGGCGTGTAGCAGATCGGGCCGTTGAAGTCGTCCTTCAGGCCCACGGTTTCCGACGACGGAAGCCGGTGGATCATCGACATGTATTCCGCCTCGATCCGCTCCAGGTCCAAGGGGAAGAGGTCGGCGCGGAAGCTCTCCGGCACGTCATAGAGGAAGCGGGCGGGGGCGTTGCGCTCGTAGGGGCCGAGGATCCAGCCGCCGCGTTCCTCTCGCACATACCACTTGGCGTCGGCGTCGCGCAGCACCGGATGCTCCGGGTTGCCGGCCTTGCGCCACTCCTGAAGCATCGGATCGGGCTCGGTCACGATATACTGGTGCTCGACCGGGATCGCCGGGATCTTGATGCCGAGAAGCCGCGCGGTGCGCTGGGCGTGGTTGCCGGTTGCGGTGACGACATGCTCGGCGGTGATCACCACCTGTTCGTCCGAGGGCACGAGATTGCCGCCCCTCTCGACCATCCTCGAGCAGGTGACACGCCATTCCGACCCGGTCCAGAGATAGCCGTCGACCTGCCACTTGCGCTCGATCGTGCAGCCGTGCTGGCGTGCGCCCTTGGCCATCGCCTGGGTCACGTCGGCGGGGTTGATGTAGCCGTCCTGCGGATGGAAGAGCGCGCCCTTGAGGTCCTCGGTCCTGACCAGCGGCCAACGGTCCCTGATCTCCTTCGGGGTCAGGAACTCGTGATAGACCCCGGCGGTCTCGGCCACGCTCGAATAGAGCATGTATTCGTCCATCCGCGCGTCGGTCTGCGCCATGCGCAGGTTGCCGACCACGGCGAAGCCCGCGTTCAGCCCCGTCTCCGCCTCGAGCGACTTGTAGAAATCGACCGAATACTTGTGGATATGTGTGGTGGCGAAGCTCATGTTGAAAAGCGGCAGGAGCCCCGCGGCGTGCCAGGTGGAGCCCGAGGTCAGCTCGTCGCGTTCCAGCAGCATCGTGTCCCAGCCCGCCTTGGCGAGGTGATAGGCGATCCCGGTGCCGACGGCGCCGCCACCGACGACAAGGGCTTTGACATGGGTTTTCATCGGCCGACTCCCGCTGGATTTCGATGCCCCTATCTGTCACAGCGGCCGGAATCGGGAAAGGCCGGCCCGACCTGTCGCGGCGGAAAAACGACACCGGGCGGCATGCCCCGCCCCTCGACCCCGCCAGCCGGGGCGTCTAGACCTGTGGGACGGAAGCGGAAGGAGGCTCGCATGGCACGCACCGTCATCATCGAGGAACGCGGCGGACCCGAGGTTCTGAAGATCGCCGACCGCCCGGCGGGCGATCCGGGGCCGGGCGAGATCCGCATCCGCCACCAGGCCTGCGGGCTCAACTTCATCGACGTCTACCAGCGTTCCGGCCTCTACAGGATGCAACTGCCCGCCGCGCTGGGGATGGAGGCCGCCGGCGTCGTCGAGGCGGTGGGCGAGGGTGTCACCCACCTGAGGCCCGGCGCCCGCGCGGCCTATGCCGCCCAGCCCCCCGGCGCCTACAGCGAGGCCCGGGTGATGCCGGCGGCGCAGGTCTGCCCGCTGCCGGACGGGATTTCCTTCGAGACGGCGGCCGGGGCGATGCTGAAGGGGCTGACGGTCGACTATCTCTTCAACCGCACCACGCCGATCTCCCGCGGTGACTGGGTGCTCTTGCATGCCGCAGCGGGCGGCGTCGGCCTGATCGCCTGCCAGTGGGCGCGGTCGGAGGGGATCAACCTCATCGCCACCGCCGGGTCCGAGGAGAAGTGCCGCCTCGCGCTCGACCACGGCGCGGCCCACGCAATCAACTACCGGACCGGGGATTTCGCCGCCCGGGTGCGCGAGATCACCGGCGGGCGCGGGGTCGATGTCGTCATGGATTCGGTCGGGCGCGACACGTTCGACGGCTCGATCAATTCGCTGAGGCCGCTCGGCATGATGATCAGCTTCGGCAACGCCTCGGGCCCGGTGCCTCCGGTCGACCTGCTGACCCTCGCCGCCAAGGGCTCGCTCAAGATCACCCGGCCGACGCTCTTCACCCATATCGCCGACCATGCGACCTGCCAGCAGATGGCGGGCCGCCTCTTTGCCAAGATCCTCTCGGGTGACGTCAGGATCGAGATCGGTCAGCGCTTCCCGCTGGAGCGGGTGGCCGATGCACATCGCGCGCTCGAGGCGCGGGAGACGACGGGGTCCACGATCCTGACGCTTTGAGGCTCAGTCGCCGCCGGCGCTGCACCGGCGGATGCCGTTCAGGAGCGCGCAGTTGCCTTCGAACCCGCCGGCGCTGGCGACCGGCCGCGTGTCGTCCGCCGCGCCGCCGCCGCCGAACAGGCCGCCCAACATGCCGCCGGACGCGGCCCCGGACGCAGGTGCGGGCTGCCTCGTCCCGCCGTCACCCGAAGTGCCGGCGGCGCGGGCGACCACCGCGGGGGCGGCAGGCACTTCCTGCCGGCCGCGGGCGCGCGCCGAAATCGTGGCGACATAGGCGGATACGCCGAACGATCCCGGCGCCGAACCGGACTCGCGGGCCTGGTTGACATAGTCCGCGCCGCCGGCCGCGACGGCCGCCGCCACCACGAATCCGCCGAGATGGAGTTTCGACATCGCTGCGCCCCGGATTGCCACGCCATCCCAATGCCCGACCATCCGGGCAGGATTAGGGCGCCGGGCGGATGTTTTCGCGCCCCGGAGAGGCGCACACTCTAGCCGCGCGACAGGAAAAGCCCGGCCGCGACCAGCGCGACGGCGACAATGCGGCGCGCCGACACCGGCTGCACCGGCAGGCCGAAGGCGCCGATGTGGTCGAGCGCCAGTCCCGCCGCCAGTTGCCCGAGGATCAGCGCCGCCAACGCGGTCAGGGCGCCCACGGTGCCGATCGCGCTGGTCATGGCCCAGACGTAGAAGGCGCCGAGGAAGCCGCCCAGCAACTGCCAGACCGGCACGCCCGCGAGCCGGCCGAACGGCGCGGCCCCGGCACTTGCCAGCGTCACCGCGATCAGCACGGCGAAGCCGACGCCGAACGACACCGCGGCCGCGGCGAGCGGGCTTGCCAGCGACCGCGACAGCGCCCCGTTCACCGGCGCCTGCACCGCCACCGCCGCGCCGCCGAGGCAGATCAGCACCAGCGCCGCGATCTGGCCTGCGGTCATCGCCTAGAGCATCCCCGGAACGACCAGGTCGGGCGGCCGGTGGCCGTCGGCGAAGGTCTTGATGTTGATGATCACCTTCTCGCCCATCTCCACCCGCCCCTCGACCGTGGCCGATCCCATGTGCGGCAGCAGGACGACATTGGGCAGCTCCCGCAGCCGCGGGTTGATCTCGTGCCCGTGCTCGAAGACGTCGAGCCCGGCGCCGGCGATCTCTCCCGCCCTCAGCATCCGGGTCAGCGCGTTCTCGTCGATCACCTCGCCGCGCGAGGTGTTGACGATCACCGCCGAGGGTTTCATCAGCTTCAGCCGCCGGGCGTTCATCAGATGGAAGGTCGACGGCGTGTGCGGGCAATTGACCGAGATCACGTCCATCCGCGCCACCATCTGGTCGAGGCTGTCCCAGTAGGTCGCCTCCACCTCGGCCTCCTGCTCGGGGCGCAGCCGCTTGCGGTTGTGGTAGTGCACCTGCATCCCGAAGGCCCGCGCGCGCTTGGCCAGCGCCGTCCCGATCCGCCCCATGCCGAGGATGCCGAGCCGCCGTCCGCCGACGCGGCCGCCGAGAAAGGCCATCGGCGACCAGCCCTGCCAGTCGCCCGCCTGCATCGTCGCGAGCCCCTCGGGGATGCGCCGGGTGACGGCGAGGATCAGCGCCATCGTCATGTCGGCGGTGTCCTCGGTCACGACGCCGGGGGTGTTCGACACGAGGATGCCGCGCTGGCGGGCGCTGGAGACGTCGATATGGTCCACCCCCGCGCCGTAGTTGGCGATGAGCTTCAGCTTGTCGCCCGCCTGCGCCAGAAGGTTGGCGTCGATGTGGTCGTTGAGGCAGGGCACGAGCACATCCGCCCGCCGCATCGCCGCGGCGAGATCCTCGCGCGTCATCCGGCTGTCGGGATCGCGCAGTTCCACGTCGAAGAGTTCGCGCATCCGCGTCTCGACGACCGCGGGCAGGCGTCGCGTCACGACAACACTCAGACGCTGCGATCCCATCGGGCGGGTCTCCTCTCTTCCAAAGGCACGTTGCTGTTGGCAAACTACGGGCCGAAGCAGGGCGGCGACAAGCCCCGAAACGCGCGGTGCGCCCCGATGGCGGCAGAAACAGGCTTTAGATGAAACCACTTGGAAATCGGCGGTCGTTCAGCCGCCTTGTCGTTGTCGCGGCCGGAGCGGCCCTTCTCGCGGCCGGGATGGCCGGGGCCGCGGGCACGCCCGAGGCCGAGGGAACCGCCACGCAGGGGCCGGTCACCAACCTGCCCCTGCCGCGCTTCGTGTCGCTGAAGGCGTCGGAGGCCAACGTCCGCCGCGGCCCGAGCCTTGAACACCGCATCGACTGGGTATTCCGCCACCGCGACATGCCCCTGCGCGTCACCGCCGAATTCGGCCACTGGCGGCGGGTGGAGGACAACGAGGGGCAGGGCGGCTGGATCTACTACACGCTCCTGTCGGGCGTGCGCACCGTGCTGATCGAGGCCGACGGCACCGCCCTGCGGTCGCGCCCCGACCCCGAGGCGCCGGCGGTGGCCGAGGCCGAGGCCGGCGTGATCGGCCGGCTGGGCGAATGCCAGCACGACTGGTGCCGCGTCACCGCCGACGGCGAAAAGGGCTGGGTCGCCAAGGCCGCGCTCTGGGGCGTCGGCGCGGACGAAATCCGCGACTAGCCTTCCGGGTGGCGGGTCGGGCCCTCGCCACCATCCCGCCGCCATCGCCCGTGCGGCTTCAGCCCTTCCTCGGTTCCTTCAGCTTGTCGATGCCGAGCATCTTCATCGTCGCCTTTTCGTAGAAGGGCTCCGACGTGCCCTTCCTGACCTTGCGGATGAAGTATTTCTCGAACCCTACCTTGGCGAGATGCACCCACTTGCCCGAGGACGCCCAGTTGACGTTGCGGGGCGGAATCTGCGGCTGGGCCACGAAGGCCACGCCGGAATCGCCGAAGTCGGCCAGACAGACTGCGTTCCACGTGCCGACCTCGTCGGGCTCGCGGCCGCGCAGGATGTTGCCGAGGTTGTGGGCGGTGGCCGTCACCATGCTTTCGATCATGAAGCCGGTCTTCGGCACGCCGCAGGGCACCGGCGTCGGCCCCATCGGCGGGATGGCGATGCAGACGCCGATGCCGAAGATGTTGCGGTATTTCGGGTTCATCTGGTGCTGGTCGACGATGACGAAGCCGCGCGGGTTCACCAGCCCCTCGATCCCCATGATCGGCTTGATGCCGCGGAACGCGGGCAGCATCATGGCAAAGCCGAAGGGCAGCTCCTTCTCGGCCTTGACGCTGCCGTCGTCGGCGATCTCCTCGACCACCATCTTGCCCGCCTCCACCCGCTTCACCCGTGTCGAGGTCATCCACTTGACGTGCTTCTCGCGCATCTCGGATTCCAGCAGGCCCTTGGTGTCGCCCACGCCGTCAAGGCCGAGGTGGCCGATGTAGGGCTCGGAGGTGACGAAGGTCATCGGCACCTTGTCGCGCAGCTTGCGCCGCCGCAGCTCGGTTTCCAGGATGAAGGTGAATTCGTAGGCCGGGCCGAAGCAGGATGCGCCCTGCACCGCCCCGACGACGATCGGCCCCGGGGTCTTGCAGAACGCCTCGAACGCGACCTGTGCCTTCTCGGCATGGTCGATATGGCAGATCGACTGGGTGTGGCCCTCGGGCCCGAAACCCTCGATCTCGTCGAAGGCGAGTTCGGGGCCGGTGGCGATGATCAGGTAGTCGTAGGAAACCGATGTGCCATCGGCGAGCGCAATCCTGTTCTCCTCGGGGTGGAGCCTTTCGGCCGCGGCGGTCCTGAACTCGATGCCCTTGCGCCTCATCGTCTCGGCCAGGTCGACGGTGATGTCGTCGCGCCTGCGCCAACCCACCGCGATCCACGGGTTGGAGGGAACGAAATGGTAGACCGGATCCTTGGTGATCACCGTAATCCTGTCTTCCGCGCGGATCTGGTCGGCGAGTTCGTAGGCCATGATCGACCCGCCAAGCCCGGCCCCGAGAACTACAATATGTGCCATGCCTTTCCTCCCCAAGCGGCCGCGATGCCGTGCCGGCAGCGACTCAACTCATATATAATTTTTCGAATACGTTTCTGATCTGCGTCAAAGTCACGCAGACATTTTTTCCGGCCGAAAGGGAACGGCCCCGCCTCGGGATGGGCAGGGCCGCAAGAAACGTCCGCAGATGGTGGGGAGCGAGGGCGTCAGCTCCTGCGGCGCCGGCCGATCGCGCCGAGGCCGGCCAGCCCGCCAAGCAGCAGCACAGCCGCCGCCGGCACCGGCACCGGTGCGATGTCGGTCAGCAGATCCTGCGTGCCGGGTGCGGACAGGATGGTGACTGCGCCCGACGAGGTCCATTGGCCCGAGGTGATCCCGTTCAGCCAGGTCTGGGCGAGATTGCGCGCGGCGCTGGTCGCCGAGGTGACGCGGAACGCACCCCTGGAAAGGTCGAGCGTGCCGCTCCCCTCGTTGGCGATTTCCCAGGCGGCAAGCTGGAACGCCGCCGCCGAGGTGGCGCCCGTCACCAGGGCGAAGCCGTTGCCCATGAGCGCGCCCAGCCGGTCGAGGATCGGCGCCGAAAGGTTGCTGCCGACCGTATGGTCGCGCGGCAGCGTCAGCGTCTCGAGCGGTTCGAGGCAGAAGGCCAGGAAATCCTGCACGGCTCCGTTCGCGCCGGTGGCCGAAAGGCGGAACATCCCGGCTGCGGCGGTCCGGTTGATGCCGTTCAGGCTGTAGCTTGCGGTCTGATACCAGGCGTTCTGGCCCTTCGCGTCCTGGAACGCGTTCTTGCCCTGCATCGTCACGTTGACGGTGGCTGCGCCTGCCGGCGCCACGGCCATCACCGCCCCCATCGCCATCACGGCAAACACTGTCTTCAGTCCACGCATGTGAATACCCTCTCACCACCTACCGGCTCCAGCGACCATACATTCGCCCGATATCCGCCGCAATTCCGCTCTTCCGCGGGATCGAACGCGACCGGCCCCCGGGGCGGGACCGGATGAGCCCTGAGGCGGCTACCGGCGGCTGCGAAGCAGAAAATCCGGAAATACCGAGAACAATATCAAATTCTGTGGATCATTGTTTCCAAATCGCGGGATTCCCGGGCCCAAGATCGGAGAGGCGGCCGGCAACGGGGGCGGCAAGCGGCGGCCGCAGTGCCGTTTCCGTATCGGAGACCGCCGCCGCATTGTGGCCGCATTGTCGCCACAGTTGCCGCGGGACGCGAGGCGAATCACCGGTCGCGCCACCGAAAGAAAAGACCGGCCCGGAACCCCGGGCCGGCCAATCCCGGCGCGGCGGCGCGGAAGGTTATTTCGGGATGTCGCCCTTGATCCCCTCGACGAAGAAGTCCATCCCCAGAAGCGTGCCGTCGTCGGGTGTCTCGCCCTCGGCCAGCCAGGCCGAGCCGTCCTGCTTGTTCAGGGGCCCGGTGAACGGGTGGTAGCTGCCCGCCCCGATCGTGTCGCGCAGCGCCTCGGCCTCGGCCTTCACCTCGGCCGGAACCGCCTCGGTGATCTCGCCGACCAGAACCTCGCCGCCCTTGATCCCGGCCCAGACGTCGGCCTGCTGATAGCTGCCGTCCAGCAGCGCGCCAACCCGCTCGATGTAGTAGGGGCCCCAGTTGTCGATGATCGAGGTGACGCGGGGGGAGGGCTTGTATTCGGCCATGTCCGAGGCCTGCCCGAAGCCGATCACCGCGCCGTTGGTCTTGGCCGCCTCGGCCAGGGGCGCGGTCGAGTCGGTGTGCGATGCGATGACATCCACGCCCTGCTCGATCATCGCCTTGGCGGCGTCCGCCTCCTTCGCCGGGTCGAACCAGGTGTAGGCCCAGACGACCGTCAGCTCGACGTTCGGATTCACCTTTTTGGCGTTCACGTAGTAGGAGTTGATCCCCATGATCACCTCGGGGATCGGGAACGAGCCGATGTAGCCGATCTTGTTCGACTTGGTCATCCGCCCCGCGATCAGCCCCTCGACGGCGCGGCCCTCGTAGAAGCGCGCGTTGTAGGTGGAGACGTTGGCGCTGTCGCGCTTGAAGCCGGTTGCGTGCTCGAACTTCACGTCCGGAAACTTCGCCGCCACCGCGTTCGTCGCGTCCATGTAGCCGAACGAGGTGGTGAAGATGATGTTGCAGCCGGAAAGCGCCATCTGGGTCAGCACGCGCTCGGCGTCCGCGCCCTCGGGCACGCTTTCCTGGTAGGTCGTCGCATCGACCTTGTCGCCGAACTTCTCGATCACGGCCAGCCGTCCCTGGTCGTGCTGGTAGGTCCAGCCGCCGTCGCCGATCGGCCCGACATAGACCCAGCACGCCTTCACATGGTCCATGCCCGCGGCCAGGGCGCCGCCGCCGAGCGACAGGCCAAGGCCGACCGCGGCCGTTGCCAGTAAGGTTCTTCGTTTCATCGTTACTCTCCCGTTGGTCGGGGCCTGACCGCCCCGGTTGCTGTTTCGCCTCAGCGCGAGGCGTGGAAATTCTGCCCCAGGCTCGCGGGCGCAGTGAGGCTTGCCCGGCCGCGGCCCGAGGACATGATGACCAGCACGAGAATGGTTATCAGATAGGGCGACATCGACAAGTATTCGACCGGAATGCGCGCGCCGGCGGCCTGGAGGTTCAGTTGCAGCACGGTGATGCCGCCGAAGAGATAGGCGCCGACCAGCACCCGCCACGGCCGCCAGCTTGCGAAGACGACGATGGCGAGCGCGATCCATCCCGCCCCCGCGGTGATCCCGTCGGTCCATTGCGGCACCCGCACGAGGCTGATGTAGGCGCCGCCGAGCCCCGCCATCGCCGCCCCGAAGAGGATCGCCATGACCCGGATGCGCACCACCTTGTAGCCGAGCGCATGGGCGGCATCGTGGCTTTCGCCCACCGCCCGGAGGATCAGCCCGGCGCGGCTGTAGCGGAGCACCATCCAGACCGCCGCGACGATCGCCACCGAGAGGTAGACCATTGCGTCGTGGGAGAAAAGCACGCGGCCAAGGAACGGGATCTCGCCGAGCGGCCCGAACGGCAGATGCGGCGTCCGGGGCGGCTTGATCCCGTTGTAGCCCTGGCCCATCAGACTCGACAGCCCCAGCCCGAAGAGCGTCAGCGCCAGCCCCGTGGCCACCTGGTTGGCGAGGAACACCTGGGTCAGAAGCGCGAAGACGAGGCTCAGCACCATCGCGCCGGCCGCCCCGCCGAGAAAGCCGAGCAGCGGGCTGCCGGTATGGACCGCGGTGATGAAGCCGGTGATCGCCCCCATGATCATCATCCCCTCGACCCCGAGGTTCAGCACGCCCGCCTTCTCGACCAGCAGCTCGCCGATCGCCGCCAGCATGATCGGCACCGCCGCCACCATCAGCGAGGCGATGAGAACCGCCGGATTGATGCCGTAGAAATCCATCAGCGGGCCTCCTTCGACAGCGGAGCGAGCCGGATGCGGTAGTTCGACAGCACGTCGACCGCCAGCAGGAAGAACAGCAGCATCCCCTGGAACACCCGGATCGCCGAGGACGGCAGGCCGAGGTTGGTCGCCGCCATCTCGCCGCCCACATAGGTCAGCGCCATGAGTAGCGCGGCGAGCAGGATGCCCACCGGATTGAGCCGGCCGAGGAAGGCCACGATGATCGCGGTGAAGCCGTAGCCGGTGTTGAAGTCGATCGAGATCTGCCCGGCCGGCCCGGTCACCTCGAAGAGCCCGGCGAGCCCCGCCAGCGCCCCCGACGCCCCCATGCAGAAGACGACGAGCCGCTCGGCGCTGACGCCCGCAAAGCGCGCCGCGCGCGGCGCCTGGCCGGCGAGCCTGATCTGGAAGCCGAGAAGGTGGCGCTGCAAGAGCACATGGGCTGCGATCACCACGACAAGGGCCGCGATCACGCCCCAGTGCACGCCGCTGCCGGCGAAAAGCTCCGGGTTCGACGCCGCCTTGTAGGTGTTGAAATTGCGGCTGCCCGGAAAGCCTGCGCCCTCGGGGTTGCGCAGGAATCCGGTCGCGGCCTTCGACAGGATCGTCTCCGCCACGTAGACCAGCATCAGCGACACGAGGATCTCGTTGGTGTTGAACCGCGTCCTCAGGATCGCCGGGATCATCGCCCAGACCCAGCCGCCGAAGGCGCCGCCCGCGATCATCAGGGGAAATATCCACCGGCTTTCGGTCGGATAGACGGCAAGCCCGATCGAGGCGCCGACGATCGCGCCGATGATGTATTGCCCCTCCGCGCCGATGTTCCAGATGCCGGCCCGGAAGCCGAGCGCGAGCCCGACCGCGATCAGCGCGAGCGGCGCCGCCTTGACCAGAAGCTGGCCCCGCAGATACCAGGCGAACTCGCCGAAGAGCGGATCCCAGAAGATCGTCCTGACCACCGCGAACGGATCCTTGCCCAGCGCGGCGAAAAGAAGCCCGCCCGCCACCATCGTCAGCGCCACGGCGAGGAACGGCGTCCCCCAGGCCCAGGCCCGCGACGGGGTCGGGCGTTTCTCAAGCACCAGCATGGATCGCCCCCTCCGCCACATGCATGCCGTGCGCGCCGCCGAGCATCAGCCCGATCCGTTCGAGCGTGAGCCCCGCCACCGGCACCGGCGCCGACAGCCGCCCCTCGTTCAGCGCGGCGAAGCGGTCGGCGATCTCCATGATCTCGTCGATGTCCTGGCTGATCACGACCACCGCCGCGCCCTTTGCGGCGCGGTCGAGCAGCGCCTGCCGGATGAAGGCCGCCGCCGCCGCGTCCACCCCCCAGGTCGGCTGGTTCACGACGATGACCTCCGGCTGCTGCAATATCTCGCGCCCCAGCACGAATTTCTGGAGGTTGCCGCCCGACAGCGCCCGCGCCGCCGTCGCGATCCCCGGGGTGCGCACGTCATAGGTCTTGACCACCTCGCCGGCGAAGGCGCGCGTGGCCGGCCAGTCGATGAAGCCGCGCCGGGTCAGCCGCTTGCGCACCGCCCCGGAGAGGAGCGCGTTCTCCGTCAGGCTCATGTCCGGCGCGGCGGCATGGCCCAGCCGCTCCTCCGGCGCGGTGCAGAGACCGTCCTTCCGCCGCTCGTTCGGCCCCAGATGGCCGATGCCGCGGCCGTGAAGGCGCACCGCACCCTCCGCGGTGCGGATTTCCCCCGACAGCGCGGCCATGAGTTCGTCCTGCCCGTTGCCGGCGACCCCGCCGATGCCCAGCACCTCGCCCTGCCGCACCTCGAAGCCGACCGACTTGAGGCTCGTTCCGAAGGCCGAGGGCGAGGGCACCGAAAGCCCCTCGACCGTGAGCGCGACGGGCCCCTTCTCGCCCGCCGCCCGCGCCGGGGGCTTGAGCGAGGCGCCGACCATCAGCTCCGCCATCTCGCGCGCCGAGACCTCGCGCGGCACGCAGCTTCCCACGACCCTGCCGCGCCTGAGGATCGTCGCCGCGTCGCAGAGCGCGCGGATCTCCTCCAGCTTGTGGCTGATGTAGAGGATCGAGGTGCCTTCCGCCGCCAGTTGCCGGAGCGTGGCGAAGAGGATCGCCACCTCCTGCGGCGTCAGCACGCTGGTCGGCTCGTCCATGATCAGGAGCTTCGGGTGCTGGAGCAGGCAGCGCACGATCTCCACCCGCTGCCGCTCGCCCGCGGACAGGTCGCCCACCAGCCGGCCCGGATCGAGCGGCAGGCCGTAGCCGTCCGAGACCTCGCGGATGCGGGTGGCAAGCTCGCGCATCGGCGGCGGCGCGTCCATCCCCAGCGCCACGTTATCGGCCACGTCGAGCGCGTCGAAGAGCGAGAAGTGCTGGAACACCATCGCAACGCCCGCCGCCCGCGCCGCCCGCGGCTCGGCCGGCGCGTAGGGTGCGCCGCGCAGGCTCATCCGCCCCTCGTCGGGCTTAACGAGGCCGTAGATCATCTTCACCAGCGTCGACTTGCCCGCGCCGTTCTCGCCCAGGAGCGCATGGACCTCGCCCGTCCCGACCGCAAAGGACACGTCATCATTGGCACGCACGCCGGGATAGGACTTGCCGATCCCCTCGACGCCCAGCAGCACCTCGCCCTTCACGCCTTCCGCTCCCCTCCCAAAGCCTGTTTCGCGCCCTTCGTGCGCAACACCTCGGCCGCCACGCCCACCGCGATCGCCTGCGGATGCTTGCCGAAGGCGCGCTCGCCGATCGGGCAGCGGATGCGCGCGATCTGGGCCTCCGTATGCCCGAGCGTCCGAAGCCGCGTGCGGAACCGCGCCCGTTTCGTCTCCGACCCGATCAGCCCCAGCGCCCCGAAGCCATGCCCGAGGAGACGGTGGCACAGTTCGAGATCGAGCGCATGGGAAAAGGTGACGATCAGGTGCTCCGCCCCCGCCGGCGCCTCGGGTACGAGATCGGCCGGGTTTGCCGCGATCCGCTGCGCCACGCCCTCCGGCACCGTCGGGAACCGCGCCGCATCGGTGTCGATCCAGGTCAGCCGCAGCCCGGGCAGGGGGGACAGGACCGCGACCAGCGCGCGTCCGACATGGCCCGCGCCCCAGACCCAGATCTCGCGCTCCGCCACCGCCACCGGCTCCGCCATCCAGCCCTGCACGACCCCCGCCGGCGGCCGCAGCCCCTCGCCCCTCGCCCGCGCCAGAAGGCGCCGCACCGCCAGCGGCATTTCGCCGTCCGCGCCGGGCAGCGGCCGCGCCAGCACCGGCCCGTCGCCCGCCGCC
>JBDHSQ010000090.1:0-14645 GCA_039808285.1 Paracoccaceae bacterium | reverse complement strand
GCGGCCCGCGCCTGTTCGAGCTGCGCTTCGGCGGCGACAAGCGCGCGGTCCGCGTCCTCCAGCCGGGTGGCACTGCCGACGCCGCGGCGGACCAGCACCTCGGCCCGGTCGCGCGCGTCGGTGGCCGAGCGCAATTGCGCCGCGGCGACCGTCACGCCGGCTTCGGCCGCGCGCACCGCAGCGTCAAGATCCTCGGGATCCAGCCGGGCCAGGACCTCGCCCTTTGCGACGGTATCGCCGGCGGAGGCGGGACGTTCCGCCACGGTGCCCGACAGCGGAAAGCCGAGGTCGGCCTCGGTCCTGGCGGCCACCGTGCCGACATAGGTGACGGGCAGCCCGGTTTCCGGGTTGACGATGATCGAGACGACCGGTCGCAGCGCGACGGCTTCCGCGACCGGAGCATCGGCGGCCGCGGCGGGGAGCGCGATCAGCGCACACAGGACGACCGGGCGGATCATGGCGCGCCGCCCGCCGCCCGCACGATCCGGCCGGGATAGAGAAGCTGCGCCCCCCTGGCCACGATCAACGCGCCATCGGCGATGCCCGCAGCGACGACGATGCGCCCCGTCTCGTAGCGGTCGATCGCGATGGGAAGCGTCGAGACGGCCATCGTCGCGGGGTCCACCTGCCAGACGGCGGGGCCGGCCGCGGTGGCCGAGATCGCGGTGTAGGGAAGGCTGACGCGCGCCGGCTCCGATTGTGCGGCGGTCCCGCGCACCGCCTCGCCGAAGGTGAGGCCCTCGGGCGGGTCGCTCACATGGACCTTCACGCTGACGGTTCCCTTGGCCGCGTCGACGACGGGCGAGACCTCCTCGATACGGCCGGTGAACGATATCTCCGGCCGCTCGATCAGGTTGAGCGTGACCGCGGGGATATCCCCCGTGCCGGTCAGCAGGACTTCGGGCACATCGAAGATCGCATCGATTCCGGCGCCAAGCGCAAGCTCCATCACCGGCTGCGCCGCGCCGACGATCTGGCCGGGCTCGGCAAGGCGCTGCGTCACGGTCGCGTCCTCGGGCGCGGTCAGGACGGAATCGTCGAGCGCCTTTCGCGCCCGGTCGAGCGTCGCCTGCGCCTCGGCCAACGCACCTTCCGCGACCCGCAGGGCATCCTCCGCCCCATCCCTGGCAATCCGCGTCGTTGCGCCCCGCTCCAGGAGCGCGTCCTGCCGGTCGAGGTTCTCGGCCGCCTGGCGATGGTCCGCCGCCGCGGTCTGGAGACCGGCTTCGGCGGCCCGCAACGCCTGTTCCTGCTGCACCGAATCCATCCGCGCGAGGACCGCGCCCTGTTTCACCCGCGCCCCGGCCTCCACCATGACCTCGACAAGGCGCCCGCCGGCGGGAAAGGCGGCGCTGAGGCTGTCATGGGCACGAATCTCGCCGGTCAGGGAATGGCTGACGATCTGCCCCTCGGCGCGCGCCGTCACGATTTCCACCGCAAGCGGCGGCTCGGCCGCGACGGCGGCCGGGATCGCGGCAAGCGCGTAAACCAGGATGACAGGTCGGAACACGGCTGCTCTCTTGCGGACGGGGTGTCGACGCGCCGGGATTCGGCTCGGAAGCGAGCCTAGCATCCTTTTCGCGCGCTCCGAAACCATGAGCGCCCGGCCGGCACTGATGGACGTTGCGGAACGCGGGCACTTTCGGGGGCGGCAATTCTCCTGTTGACAGCCCGGCGGCGGCAAAGCTGAGGTGCAGCCACCGAACACATCGTCCCGGCGGGGCGAAAGCGCAGCCCGGCCGGGCAGGACAACAGGGAGACGACGACATGACATCCGCGAAAACGGCCCTTTCCGCCGCACTTGCGCTCGCGCTCGGTGCCGGTGCGGCCCTGGCGCAGAACGACTGCGCCGCAGGCAAGACGCTGAAGGAGGGTGTGCTGACGGTGGCCACCGGCAATCCCGCCTATTTCCCCTGGGTGATCGACAACGATCCGACCTCCGGCAAGGGCTTCGAGCCCGCCGTCGCCTACGAGATCGCCAAGCGGATGAGCTTTGCGGCCGACAAGGTGGAATGGACCTCCACGACCTTCGACCAGGCGATCCAGCCCGGGCCGAAGGAGTTCGACTTCAACCTCCAGCAATATTCGATCACGCCGGAACGCGAGCAGACGGTGGACTTCTCCGATCCCTACTATGCCGCGGCGCAGGCGGTGCTGGTGCGCAGGCCCACGGTCGATGCCGGCGCGACGCCCGACCTCGCCTCGCTCAAGGCGCTGAAATGGGGGCTGGCCGCCGGCACCACCGCGCCGGCGCTGATCGGCCAGCTTGTCGGGCCAGAGGCCGAGCCGATGCTCTACGAGGACACCGCCGACGTGTCCGAGGCGCTGAAGGCCGGGCAGATCGACGCCACGCTGATGGACCTTCCCTCGGCGCTCTATACCGCCGCGGCGGTGCTGGACGACGGCGTCGTGCTCGGCCAGTTCCCCGCCGGTGACGAGGCATCCGACCGGTTCGGGCTCGTCTTTGCCGAGGGCAACCCCTTGCGCGACTGTGCCAATGCCGCCCTGGCGGAGATGGCGGCCGATGGAACGCTGGCGAAGATCGAGGCCGAATGGCTGGCCGACGCGACCGGGGCGCCGGTGATCAAGTAAGCCTTGCCGGTGGCGAAGGAAGCATCCGGCGCCAGCCCGTCAAGGGCCGGCCGGGCGCCGACCCGGCGCGAGCTGCGCGAGGCGCGGCTGCGCCGGCGCAGCCTTGTCATCGCCACGCTCTCGACCGCGATCGTCGTCGGACTGATCGTCCTGCTGGTGCCGATGGCGCCGGGCTGGGAGCGGGTGCAGCGGGCCTTCTTCAACGGCGAGATTTTCTGGCGGACCCTGCCGGGGCTTCTGGAGGCGTTCCTGGTCGACATCATGATCTTCGCCTGGTGCGCGCCGCTGATCGCCGTCCTCGGCCTCGTCATCGCGCTGGCGCGGGACGCGCGGTCGCCCGCGCTCTTCCCGCTCAGGCTCTTCGGGACGCTCTACAACGACATCTTCCGCGGCGTGCCGGTGATCCTCGTCATCTATCTCGTGGGCTTCGGCATCCCCGGGCTCGGCCTGCCGCGGCCCTGGAACAGCCCCTACATCTGGGGCACCGTCGCCGTGGTGCTGACCTATTCCGCCTATGTCGCCGAGGTCTACCGCACCGGCATCGAATCGATCCACGAAAGCCAGCGCGCGGCGGCGATTTCGCTCGGTCTCTCGCATTGGGACGTGATGCGCTACGTCGTCCTGCCGCAGGCGATCCGGCGGGTGATCCCGGCCAACATGAACCTGCTGATCGCGCTCCAGAAGGACGTGGCGCTTCTCTCGTTCATCGGGCCGGTGGAGCTTCTGCGCCAGGCCGGCGTCTACAAGTCGCTGCTGGCCAACTTCACCCCCTATCTCGGGGCGGCGCTGATCTTCCTTGCCGTCACGGTGCCCGCGACCCGCTGGGTGGACCGGATGATCGCGCGTCAGAACGCGGCCCGGAGCTGACGATGGCGAAGCTGAGCCTGCGCGAGGTCTGGAAGAGTTTCGGCGACCACGAGGTGCTGCGCGGCCTCAGCCTCGACATCGATGAGGGGCAGATGGTCTGCCTGATCGGCGCCTCCGGCTCCGGCAAGTCGACGCTCCTGCGCTGCCTGAACCTCCTGGAGCCGATCGACGACGGCGCGATCCTGCTCGACGGGCAGGACATCACCGACCCGGGCCTCGACCCCCAGCCCGTCCGCCAGCGGATCGGCATGGTGTTCCAGAGCTTCAACCTCTTCCCGCACATGACCGCGCTGGAAAACGTCCTGCTCGCCCCCCGCCGCATCCGCCGCAAGCGCCGCGAGGAGCTTCTGCCGGAGGCCGAGGCGCTGTTCCTCCGCTTCGGCCTCGCCGACCGGATGAGCCACTACCCCGACCAGCTTTCCGGCGGCCAGCAGCAGCGGGTGGCGATCATCCGCGCGCTGGCGATGCGGCCCGAGGTGATGCTGTTCGACGAGGTGACCTCGGCCCTGGACCCCGCGCTGGTGGGCGAGGTGCTGGACGTCCTGCGCGCGCTCAAGGCCGAGGGGATGACGATGGTGCTGGCCACCCACGAGATGGCCTTCGCCCGCGAGGCGGCCGACAAGGTCTGCTTCCTCGACGAGGGCCGGATCGCCGAGGAAGGGCCGCCCGCGGCGATCTTCGGCCGCCCGCGCGAGGCCCGCACCCGCGCCTTCCTGTCGCGCGTGCTGTGACGAGGGCGCGGCTTGCGGCGCCGGGGCAGGGATGCCAAGGTTCGGCCAGCGGCGGAGGGGACATGACGGACGAGAGGATCGCGGCGGCGGTGTCGTTCCTGCGGGGGCGGACCGCCCTCGTGCCCGGGATCGCGCTCGTCCTCGGCTCCGGCCTCGGGGCCTTGGCCGAGGCGGTCGAGGGGGTCGCGGTGCCCTATGCCGACATCCCCGGATTCCCGGTCTCCACCGCGCCGGGCCACGCGGGCCGGCTGGTCCTCGGCCGGTTGTTCGGCCGCGACTGCGTGGTGATGCAGGGCCGCGTCCACCTCTACGAGGGCTATTCGCCGCAGGAGGTCGTGTTCCCGGTGCGGGTGATGGCGGCGCTCGGCGCGCGGGTGCTGGTGCTGACCAATGCCGCCGGAGGCATGCACCCCGACGACCGGGTGGGCGATCTGGTGGCGATCGAGGATCACCTGTCGCTCGCCGTCGCCGCGGGCCTCGATCCGCTGCGGGGGCCCAACGATCCCGCCACCGGCCCCCGCTTCGTCTCGATGAACCGCGCCTACGACCCCGATCTCGTGGCGCTCGCGCTGCGGCTCGGCGCCGCGCGCCGCGGCACCTATGCCCATGTCGCCGGGCCGAGCTTCGAGCCGCCGGCGCTGATCCGGCTCCTGAAGCTCGCCGGCTGCGATCTCGTCGGCATGTCTACCGTGCCCGAGGTCATCGCCGCGCGGCATCTGGGAATGGCGGTGCTGGCGATCTCGGCCGTGACCAACATCGCGGTGGACAGCGTGGCAAGCCCGCATGTGACGACCGAGGAGGAGGTCTGGCAGGCGGTCGAGGTGGCTCAGCCGAAGCTTCTCGCGCTTCTGCGCGGCCTGGTCCCCGCCCTGCCGGAGGTGCCGGCATGACCTTCCCCGCCACCTGCGACAGGCTCGTGACCAACGGCCAAGTCCTGACGATGGACGGGGATTTCACCGCCTTTCCCGCGGGCGCGGTGGCGATCACCGGCACCCGCATCGTCGCGGTGGGCCCGATGGCGGAGGCGGCGCAGGTGCGGGCGGCCGAGGTCGTGGACGCCCGCGGCGGGATCGTCCTGCCGGGCTTCGTCAACACCCATTGCCATGCCGCGATGGTGCTCTTCCGCGGGCTGGCCGACGACCGGCCGCTGGATGCGTTCCTCAAGACGGTCTGGGCCGCCGAGGCCGCGCATGTGACGCCGGAGACGGTGCGCGCCGGGGCGACGGTCGGGCTGGCCGAAATGGCGCTGGGCGGGGTCACCCATGTGGTCGACATGTATTTCCACCCCGATGCCACCGTGGCGGCCGCGCGCGACATCGGCATCGGCCTGACCACCGGGCCGGTCTTCATCGGCTTCGACGGGATCGACCGCCTGCCCTGGCCGGACCGGCTGCGCTTCGCCGAGGCCTTCGTCGCCCGCCACCGCGGCACCGAGGGGGTGGAGCTGATGCTGATGCCGCATTCGGCCTACACGCTCGATGCGGAGAAGCTCGCCGAGGTCGCGAAGCTCTCCGACCGGCTCGGCCTGGCGCTCCACATCCACGCGGCCGAGGCGCCGTCGGAGATGGCGCTGGTCGCCGCACAGCACGGCACCACGCCGGTCCGCGCCCTCGACCGGGCGGGGATGATCCGGCCCGGCACGCTTCTGGCCCATGCGGTGCATCTGGACGACGCCGAAATCGCGCTTCTCGCCGAACGCGGCGTGGCGATGGCGCATTGCCCGCTGTCGAACGCCAAGCTGGCTTCCGGCACCGCACGGATGACGGCCTTGCGCAGGGCAGGGGTGGCGACCTCGCTCGGCACCGATGGCGCGTCGAGCGGCAACGATCTCGACATGTTCCACACGATGCGGCTGGCCGCGCAGATGGCGATTCTCGCCTCCGGCCAGCCCGATGCGATGCCCGCTCGCGAGGTTGTGGCGATGGCCACGCGGGGCGGTGCCCGGGCGGCTGGGCTCGGCGCGCGCAAGGGGATGATCGCCCGCGGGATGGACGCCGACATCATCGTGATCGACCTGTCGGCGCCGCACCTCGTGCCCGCCTACGATCCCTATTCCACGCTCGTCTATGCGGCGGGCCGGTCCGATGTCCGTCAGGTTCTGGCACGTGGACGGCGCATCGTCGCGGACGGCAGGCCGGTGGCAGAGATATCGAAAGAGCTTGAGATGCTGCGCGCCGTTGCGGCCGGGATTGCCGCGGCTGCGCCGGACGGGTCGTGAATTTGCCTGTGGACACAGCAGGTTGTGTCCGGCCCGGCGGAAAACTGAACAATTGGGGTCGCGCGGTTTGAATGTTGCCCGCAGGATTGCTAATATCAAAGGGAGTTGGGTGGGGGTTTCTTCGACCTTCGAAGGGCTCCAGAATGGGTGACGGAGCCGACCTGGGTCATCGGAATCCTCTTAAGCTGCCGACAAGAGGGTGGGGCCAATGGAGAGAGTGGCGACAGACGTCGCTAAGCCGTCGGTTCCGGGCGGCGAATTGCCGAGCTTTGAAGAGCTTCTGGCGAAGGGGTCGTTCCATGCCCGACTGGCGCAGGCACGCCTGAAGCGCGAGAAGGCGCTGGCCGAATCCGGCGACGCCGGCGGTTTCATCCTCGATACCACCTGCAAGCCCTGGGAGCGTGACCTGCGCCGGTCCGGATGCCACGACCCGCTGGTGAGCGCGCTTGGAAATTCGGCCGCCGTGGATGATGCGGCGCCGGCCGGGCGCGGGCCCGGGGCTGCCGCAACGCTCGCCGCGAGGCCGGGCGGCGGCCTGTCCGCAAAGATCGTTCCGATCCGCAGGGGCAATGTGCTCTGGCTGGAGTTCCCGGTTGCGCCGGATGGTGGCGCCGGGGCGGCGGCGGGCGCCGCATTGCCGCGGCGCGAAGCCGCCGTGCCGGATCGGAGCCGGGCGGCCATCGCGCCGCCCGCTGTCGGCCCCGTGCCCGCGGTGCGCCCCGTGCCCGCGGTGCGGCGTGCGGCGACGGTCGGGGGCGGGTTCCTGTCCGGCCTCCTGACCGGTGCCGCGGTGATGATGGCGCTGCCGTATCACGGGGGCGCGGTCGCCCCCACGGTATTGACCGGGCCTTCCACGAGGATCGTCGCTCCCGACGTGATGCCGCCGCGGGCCGCGACCGGTTCCGGCACGGCATCGTCCGGCGAGACGGCGGCGGTGCTGGCCCCAGGCTTTCAGGCCGCGCCGGATGGCCCCGGGGACACGAGCCCGGGCATCCCCGCGCCGATTGCCGGCCTTGCGGCCGGGTCGCTCCCGGCGCTGGCTCCGGCCGTGACCGGAACTCCTGAGACAGCCCCCGCGTCGTCGGGGATGGAGGCCGCCCCGGCTGTTCCGGCGCGGCTGGACCGGGCGCCGGCTCTGGTGCAGCCCGACGCGACCGCAGCCGCGAGCCGGGTGTCGCTTCCGCACCCCGATGTGCAGCCGGACGTCGCCGGTGCGGCGGTGCTGGCCGCCGTCGCGCCGTCCGATGTGCTGCCGGCCATCCAGGAAAACCCGCCTGCCGCCGCGCCGCGCCTTGCCGCGCCGGGCCTTGCTGCGCCGGGCCTTGCCGCGTCGGTGATCCTCAACGCGCCGGAAAGCATCGGCGAGGCCGAGCTTGCGGGGCTTGTCGACCGTCTCGACGCGGCAGGCTTCGCTTTGGAAGAGCCGAACCGCGTCGACATCCCGATCAGCGAAAGCAACGTGCGTTTCTTCCACCCCGAGGATGCCGCCGCCGCCGGGGCCGTGGCGTCGCGTCTCGGCGCCCGGCTGCGGGACTTCACCAGCTTTGCGCCGTCGCCGCCGGCGGGAACGATCGAGGTCTGGCTTTCCGGACACGGCAATCCCGCCGTGCAGGCCAAGACGCGCCGCGCATCCGGGCAGCGTACGATGACGGCCGAGGAACGTGAACTGAACCTGCTGCGCGACCGCATCCTGCAGCAGCTTCGCAACGGCGAGCATCTTTGATGGCCTTGTCAGGCATGGCAGGTGCCGGCGCCGGAATTCCGAGGGGGTGTGATGCCTGAACCGAGATTGATGGCGGTGATCACCGCACTTTTGCTCATGGTGGGGACATCGGCGGCGCGGGCAGCCTATGACGTCGATGAACTGCGCCAGATCGAGGATCTGATCCTTCGGAAGGATTGCGGCGCCCTCTGGCAGTATCTCGTCGACAATCCCGCGATCATGGCGGGCGACGACGCGCTGGCCCGCGAACTGCGCGTCTTCGTCGCGGCGACCGAACGCGGCCAGCTGAATTGCTTCGCCGCCCGGCCGCCGGCGCCGGCCGTCGTTCCGCCCGCCCCGGCGGTGGCTTTCGCGACCGGCACGGTCCGTTGGATCGAGCCCTACTGAGCGGCGGCCGGGCGGCAGGGGCAACCATGACGGATCGTCCACGCGTGGCCTATGTGCTCGACCCCCGCTTTCCCGGCGGCACGTCTTCGGCTGTGGCCGAGGAAATCGCGGCGATCCGGCCGCTGGTCCGGCCGGAATTCCACGCCGTCTCGTCGCGGATGTTCTCGGGCCAGAGCCTTTCGCCCGCGCTCGCGGCCGCCTGCGAGGCAGCCGGGCTCGATCCTGTCTGGGATGCGCCGCTCATCGCCGCCGATACCGTGATCCTGCACAACCCCGCGTTCCTGAAGTTCGACGCGAGGCTCGGCCGGCGGATCATCGCGCGAGAGCTGATCGTGGTGACGCACGAGAACTTCCTGCGCCCCGGCGGCGCCGAGGGCTTCGATGTGGCCGGCTGCCTCGACCGGATCGACCGCGGCGCGCTCGCGCTGAGAAAGACGCTCGCGCCGGTCTCGGCACACAACCGGGCGACGGTGACGGGCTGGGCGGCGCGAAACGGTCTCCGCCCCGGCTGGTCGATCGCGGCAGAGGATTGGTTCAACATCTGCGACTTTCCGCTTCTGCCTCCCACCGGCGTCCCTCGCGACCGGCGCGGGCGACATTCGCGCCCGGGGTTCGAGAAGTTTCCGCCCCGCCGAGTGCTCGACCTCTGCTTTCCGCCCGATGCCGAGGCGAACGTGATCCTCGGCGCCGAGGTGCTGATGGCCGGAGAGGCGCCGCCGCTCCACTGGCAGCTTCACCCCTTCCGGGGTCTTGATCTGGCGCGGTATTTCGAAATGATCGACTTCATGGTCTATTTCACCGCCCCTACCTGGCAGGAAAGCTTCGGCCGCGTTCTGGCCGAGGGGATCGCCGCCGGAAAGGTCGTCATCTCCGATCCGGCGACGGCGGCGGGTTTCGGCGGCGCCGTCATCGCCGCACGGCCCGAGGAGGTCGACGGGATCATCGCCGGATTCCTCGCCGCGCCGGAGCGCTACGGGATGCATGTGCGCGCGGCGCAGGCGACGCTTGCCCGCTTCTCGGCGGATGCGTTCCGGTCCCGGTTCGCCGCCGCGACGGGATTCGCCGGCGGGGTCGCCGCATGATCCTGATCGAGGCGGGCGAGCGCAGCGACCGGAGCTTCGACGCGAAGCTCTTGCTTGCCACCCAGCTTTCCGCGCGCGGCCACCGGATCGTGCTCGACGACCGGACGCTGCCGGACAAGCTCGAGCGCTATCAGAAATACGAAGCCGCGCCCTATCTGGCCGATCCGGACCGGGTGACGGTGTCGCGTGTCCTCCTCATCGGGGCAGAGACCGTCGGGCAGGACACGCTGATGGCGCTGCGGTCGCGCCAGGTCCGCCCCGGGGTTCCCGTCCATGTCGTCGGCCGCTTCGCCGACCGGCAGGGGGCGATCGCGGCGCGGGCGCGGGTGGCCTATGCGGTTGGCCGCGAACCCGAGGTGGTGGATCTCGCCAGCCTTCAGGGCCCGACCCTCGTGGCCCATGCGATCTCTCCGCTCGCCGCCGCGCCGGTACCGGCCTCGGACCAGGACCGGACGCCGCGCCTCTTCGTGGTGCTGCGGCAGGAAGCGCTGGAGGATCCGATGGTCCTGCCGCTTCTGTCGGCGATGGACCAGCTTCCGGGCTACCGGCTGCGGGTGATCCTTCCCGGCAAGGGGAAGGACCAGGTGAAATCGACGCGTCACGCGCAGCTTACGGTCTTCGGCCTTTCGGAGCTTTCGCCGGCGACCTTCGCGGCGCGTGCCGACATCGCCGCCTTCTTCGGGGACGGGGTGCCCGGGGAACGGATGGCGGCCTTCGCGCTCGACCTGATGCGTTCGGGGCGGGTGGCGATCGACTGCACCGCGGGCGCGGGCCTGGTGGCCGCGGGCGCCCCGGCGCTCAGGGGGCCCGAAGACCTCGGCGCGCTTGCGAACTATGTCCAGCATACAGTCCTGGTGAACCGGCGCGAGATCGGACGGCAGGCCATGCGCAGCCCCTGGATCGCACAGCGATCGGTCGAACCGCTGGAGGCGGCGTTAGGTCTTGCCGCGCCCGCCTCACCCGCGCCCGCCTCGCCCGTGCCCGCCGGGAAACGGCCGGCTGGCAAGCGGATCGTCTTCCTGCCCACGAACGGGATCGGCCTCGGCCATGCGCGGCGCTGCGCGCTCATCGCGGCCGGGATCGACAGGGGCGAAGCCTCGCCCGCCTTCGCCGCCTTTCCGAGCTGCCTTCCGATGCTTCGTGCCGAGGGCTTCGACTGCCTGCCGCTGGTGCAGAAGAGCCCCGATCACCCCGAAGACCACGCCAACGACCTTCTCACCTACCTGCGCCTGCGCCATGCGCTCGCGGCGGGGGACCGGCTGGTGTTCGACGGCGGCTATGTCTTCGATTCGGTGCTGCGCACGATCTACGAGAAGGGTCTGGAGGCGACCTGGGTCCGCCGCGGGCTGTGGCAGGCCGGGCAGTTGCAGGGCGTGACGCTCGACCGCGAACGGGCCTTCGCGCGGGTGATCGTTCCGTGCGAGGCGTTCGCGGAACTCAATGCCGACCGCGGCGGCGCCAGGGTGCATTCCGTGGGGCCGGTGGTGGAGCGGCGGGCGCTGCCGGACGCGGATGCGCGCGCTTCCGGCCGCGAACGGCTTTCGGCCCGGATGGGGGCCCGGTTCGACGATCTCGTCGTCACCATGCTGGGCGGCGGCGTTGCGGCCGACCGCACGGCGCAGACGCAGGCGGTGGCGGCAATGGCCGAGGGGCGCCAGGGCTGCCTCAACCTCGTCGTCGTCTGGCCGGGCGCGGCGGCGCCGGCGGGGCTTCACGGGTGGAAGAACACCCGCGTGGTGCAGACCCGGGATGCGCTGTCGCTGTGTCTGCTCGCCGACCTGGTGATTTCCGCCACCGGCTACAACTCGTTCCACGAGCTTCTCTACCACGGCATTCCGGCGATCTTCGTGCCGCAGATGGCCGCCTTCATGGACGATCAGGAACGCCGCGCCCGCGCCGCCTCGGACCGGGGCCTGGCCGAAACCGTGCTCGCCCACGAAATGCTGCTTCTGGAGCGCGAGATCGCGGCCTTCCTCGGTGGCAAGGCAGAGAGGGTGCGCGCCGCGCTCAGGGCCACGGCCCTGCCGGCGACCGGCAACCGTGCCGCTGCGGCGCTGATCCTCGGGAAGGAGGCGCCATGACGCCCGAGCACTGGCTTGCCGTCCTGTCGCGGCTCGTACCCGGCGAGCCGGTCAACCTCGACGCCGACGAAGTCGGCGTGACGCCCCCCGGCGCAGGGCTCGCCGGCTGGGATGCGGAAGGACCGCCGCCCTCGCCGCGGCTGTGGGATCGCGCCGACACGGGAGCTTCCTACATCGGGATCCGCGTGGATGCGGCCCTTGCCGATCCCGCGCGCGCCGCCCTCAGGCTGGCCTCGGCCGCGCTGGAACGGGGGGTGACGCCGATCATCCTGACATCGCTCGACGCCTCCGGATTCGAGCGCTTCGGCTTCCGGGTCGAACGTTTCCTGCCCGGCCCCGGCGCCGATCGCGCGGCCTGGGAGGCGGAGATGACCGCCTTCTGGTCGCTTGCCCTCGTCATCGACGCCACCGACGTGGCCGCGCTCGGCTGACCGGATGACGGTCGTCGGACCAACGCCCGTGGCGGCCCGCGCCCTTCGCCCGTGGCGCAGCGCAACGCACAACCCCTCGGGCGGGCGACGCGGCGACCGGCGCGCTCCTGGACCAGGCTTATGCTCGCCGCGCAGTTCGCGATGGTCGGCGGGGTCGTGACGGTGCTCTCGACGCCGCTCATCGGCCGTGTCGCCACCGCGCGGATCGAGGACGGGGTGGTGCGCAACACCACCCCTGCGACATCGCAATACATGGGCAGCATCATCCCGCCTCTGGCCCGGGATCCTGCCGAGGTCGTTATGCTGTCGCCGGTGGCGCGGCGCGCCCTGGACGGGGTCTTCGCCTGAACGGCGCTCGGGCCGCGGGTGGTGTCGTTCAAGCTGTGGAAAACCGGACGGCTCCGTGGCCCATGCGGCGGACGGGTCCATCATCGGACCGGCCTTCGCGGTGCCGGACAATCTGAAGACGGCGCTCGACGGACAGGTTCATGCGCGTTTCGAGGGGCTGGGCGACGAGGAGGACAGGCGTGAGACCGCGCGCGGCCTGCCGCTGCCGGAGGTCTGTTCGCCGGTGCGCGAAGCCTTGCGGCCGACGCGGCATCCGCCCCTTTCGGGCATGCGGCCGATGCCGGTGCTGCGATGAACCTTGACCAGCGCCCTGACCCCGCATCGTGCTGCTCGATCTTTCGATGCCCGCGGGGGGCATTTCGGCGCTGTGGCGGATCAGGGCGCTGCCCGCGGTGCCGAAGGTGGCGATGCCGACCGTTTCGGAAGAGGATGACGACATGATGCAGGCGCAGGATGCCGCCCGCCGCGACAGGGCGGCGAACGACCTTGCGGCCGCCCGGATCCTTCACGAGATCGCTGCCGCGGAAGACGATCTCGCGCCAGCCGCGATCGTCGGTCACCTCGACGGTGCTGCCGCTGCCGCCGATCTCGACGACGGCCTCCAGGCCCGCGATCCGCCCGCCGCTTGGCGCTTGCACCAAGGGATTGCAGGCGTGTTCCATATCGCCGCGCCGCGCCGCGCCGGGTACGAGGCGACGACCCGACCGCGCACATCGAGGGATTCGAAGATGCCGCCGCGCAGACGTTCGACATCGCCGTCGGCATAGCGGACGGCAAGGCGCTCGCACCCGAAAAGCGCGCCTCGGCGCGAGTCCCCGGACCCGCCGCTGGCGGAACTGCCTGACGCAGAGCCGCCCGATCCGGAACTGCCCGACCCGCCCGAACCGGACCCGCCCGAGTTGTCGTCGTCATTGTCATCATTGTCGTCATCCTCATGGCTGCTGCCCGATGATCCACTCTTGGCGAAGGCGGCTCCGGCGCCGTCGATCCCGAAGGCAGGGCCGGAATGCCGTCGCGGAAGACGGCCGACAGAAGCACGAAAAGAAGGAATGAACACACTCCGGCCCCCGTATGTCCCGCCGTTCGGGAGATGCGGATTCGGGGCGCGTGCGCATTGCGGTGGCCCGCCATCGCATCACGCAGCCCGAACCGCGGTCTCGCGAGGGACCGCCGGCTCAGCGCAGGGCGAGCAGACGGTCGATGTCGGCCTGGGTGGCAGGGCGCTTCTCGATCGTCCGGCCCGCCGCGTCTTCGCCTGGTGGTGGCTGTTCTCGATTTCTTCGGACGCGCCGTCGGCATAGGTCACTTCGATGCCGGCCGAGGAGGATTCGATCTTGCTCACGCCCGAGCCATTGCCCGTGCCCCCGGTGGAGCCGCACGGACTGGACGGGTCATCGCCGCTGTCGCCGCCGCCGTTCTTTGCCAGCGCCTGCGGCCCTGAGGGGATCAGATTCGAATCGCTACCGCGGAGCCGAACTTGGCCGGCATGGCCGACAGAAAGGCTGCGGTGCCGACCGTGATGGCCAGGCGGGCGGGCGTGAAGAAGGCGCTTTCCATGCCGTGCTCCTCGGATTGCGCCGCATCCTGCTGCGGCCTTGCCCCTTTCCCATCGCTTGAGGGTCGCCCGGCGCGTAGATACGGAGGACCAGAGCCGCGGCGGGCGCGGACCTCCTGGGGGCAGGATCGGACCCATGTCCGGCCGTGTCATCCGACCAAGGTCCGGTGGCTCCGCCCGCTCCGCGGGCCGCCGCCGTGCCGGGCATCGGCGCGGCTTCCCCACTAGGCTCTGTACTCAATTAGGGGCTTTGGTTGTTTGCTGGGCGATGGTTCACGTCCGGTGAGGCAGGAGGTGGATCATGGGGCGGGACCTTTACTGGCTGAGCGAGGACGAGTGGTTTCGGATCGAGCCGTATCTGCCGAAGGGACGGCGGGGGGCGCATCGGGTGGATGACCGCAGGGTTATCTCCGGGATCATCCACATGCTGCGGACCGGGGCGCGATGGCGCGACTGCCCGGCGGAATACGGCCCCTATACGACGGTCTGCAACCGCTTCAGCCGCTGGTCGAAACAGGGGGTCTGGGAGGATGTCTTCTACGCCGTGACCGGATCGAGCGGTGTGGTGGGGACGACCTCCGCGGACAGCACGCATATCAAGGCGCACCGCTCCGCAGGCGGCGCAAAAGG
>JBDHSQ010000089.1:0-14871 GCA_039808285.1 Paracoccaceae bacterium | reverse complement strand
CCGGCGGCGGGCGTCGCCGCGGGCGCGGCGGTGGCGCGCCGGCTCGGCCTCGGCCGCGTCATCTCCTTCGACATGGGCGGCACGACCACCGATGTCAGCATCATCGTCGACGGCAAGATGCACATCGACAGCAACCAGCGGATGGCCGGCTATCCGATCCGGCAGATGATGGTGGCGGTCGAGACGATCGGCGCCGGCGGCGGCTCGATCGCGCGGCGCGACGGGCAGGCGGTGCGGGTCGGGCCCGACAGCGCCGGCGCCGATCCCGGCCCCGCCTGCTACGGGCTGGGCGGCACCCAGCCGACCGTGGCCGACGCCAACATCATCCTCGGCTACATCGAATCCGGGCGCGAGCTGGGCGGCACCGTCCGGCTCGACGTGACCAGGGCCGAGGCGGCCTTCGCGCCGCTCGCCGAGGCGTTCGGCACCACGATCCACGAGGCTGCGCTGGGCGTGCGGCGGGTGGCCAACGCCAACATGGCCCGCGCCCTTCGCCGCGTCACCGTCGAGCACGGCGTCGATGCGCGGACCTGCACGCTTCTCGCCTTCGGCGGCGCCGGGCCGATGCACGCGGTGTCGCTGGCACGCGAGTTCGGCATCGGCAAGGTGCTGGTGCCACGGTTCTCCAGCGGCTTCTCCGCCTTCGGCTGCATGACCGCGCAGATGAGCTATGCCGAACAGCGGCCCTTGCACATGCGCAGCAACCGCTGGGACGCCGCCGAGCTTGGCACCGCCGCGACCCGCATCGCCGACCGGCTGGCCGAACCCCTGGTGAAGGCCGGCTGCGCCGCCGACACGTTGCAGGTCGGGGTGGCGGGGCTTCTGCGCTACACCGGCCAGAGCGATGCCGTCGAGGTGCCGCTGGTCGCCCCCTATGATCTCGCTGAGGTGGATGCCGCGTTCAAGGCGACGCACGAGCGGCTCTACGGCTTCGCCACCGACGAGGTCTGGGAGGTCGACACGCTGCGCGTCACCGTCTCGGCGCCGCCGAAGCAGGACGTCTCGAACCTGCCGGCCGATGCCGCGGGGGACGCGGTTGCGCCGACGGCGGTGCGCCGGTGCTGGTTCGAGGGCGGAACGGCGGTCGACACGCCGCATTTCGACCGCGACCGGCTGCCCGTGGGGCGCAGGATCAGCGGCCCGGCGATCATCGAGGACGCCTGGTCGACGGTCATCGTCGACCCCGGGGCAACCGCCTGGGCGGACGAACACGCACATCTTCATATCGACGTCGAGGGCGGCAGGAAATGAAACGCGAATCCGGACTGCGACCCGACCCGTTCACCATCGAGGTCATCCGCAATGCGCTGACCGCGATCGCCGAGGAAATGTCGCTGGTGATCATGCGCTCCGCGCGCTCCCCGCTGTTGCGTGAGGCCGGCGACCTTTCCTCGGCGTTGACCGATGCCGATGGCGGGCTGATTGCCCAGGGGCGCGACATCCCGGCCCATCTCGGCATCATGGGCTCGACGGTGCAGGCGTTCCTGCAACGGGTGCCGAAGGCGCAACTGCAACCGGGTGACGTCTGGTTCCTGAACCTGCCCGAGGTCGGCGGCAACCACCTGCCCGACGTCAAGGCGATCCGCCCGGTGTTTGCCGAGGGCGCGGTGCAGGCCTTCGCGGTCTGCCTGGCGCACTGGGCCGACGTCGGCGGCGCGCGGCCGGGCAGCTACGTCCCCGACGCCCGCGACGCCTGGCAGGAAGGGATGCGGATCCCGCCGCTGCGCGTCTTCACCGCGGACGGAACCGACCGCGAGAAGCTCGACGTGATCCTCGCCAACGTGCGCGGCAGCGAGGAGCGCGAGGGCGACATCCTGGCGCAGATGGCCGCGACCCGCTCGGCCGACGAGCGGTTGCAGGAACTCTTCGCCAGCTACGGCGCGGCGACCGTGCAGGCGGCCATCGCCGACATCCACGACCAGTCCGAACGGCAGATGCGCGCGGCGATCCGCGAGATTCCCGACGGCGAGTATCGGGGTGAGGACTTCCTCGACCATGACGGCATCGACGACCATCCGATCGCGGTGCGGGTGCGCGTCACCGTCGCCGGCGACGAGGCCACCTTCGACTTCAGCGAGACCGACGATGCCGCCAAGGGGCCGCTCAACGCCACGCCCTTCACCGCGGGGGCCAGCGTCTTCTATGCGATGAAGGCGATCGCCGGGCCCGACATCCAGCCCAACGCCGGCTGCGGCCGGCCGCTCAAGGTGATCACCCGGCCCGGCTCGCTGGTGCATCCGCCCTGGAGCCGGCCGGTTGTGGGCGGCAACCACGAGACCTCGCAGCGCATGGTCGACGCGATCTTCAAGGCGATGGAGGCGGTGGTGCCCGAACGGCTCAGCGCCGGCGGCTCGACCACCTCGGGGCTGCTGCTCTTCGGCGGGACCGACCCGCGCACCGGCGACTGGACCACGCTCTACGAGGTCCACGCCGGCGGCGAGGGGGCGCGGGCCGAGCGCGACGGTTGCCCGACGGCGCGGCCGCACATGTCCAACGTGATGAACACGCCGGCCGAGATCATCGAGACCTTCTATCCGATCCGGATCGAGCGCCAGGCGCTCCGCCACGGATCGGGCGGCGCCGGGCGGCATCACGGCGGCCCGGGGCAGGAACGGCACTACCGTATCCTCGCCCCCGAGATGGCGATGACCAGCATGGTCGAACGCTGCGTCATCCCGCCCTACGGGCTCCAGGGCGGCACGCCGGGCCAGCCGTTCGAGATCACGGTCGAGCGGGCCAACGGCGAGCGCCGGCAGATTTCCGGCAAGACCCATGTGACGCTCTACGAAGGCGATTGCGTCATCATGAAATCAAGCGGCGGTGGCGGATACGGCGCGCCGGCGGAACCAGCGAAAAGACAGGAGAAACCATGAGACTCGAAAACCGCAAGGTCATCATCACCGGCGCCGCGCAGGGCATGGGCGGGGTGATCACCCGCAAGCTCGCCGACGAGGGGGCGGAACTGTTCCTCACCGCCCGCCAGCGCGGCCCGCTCGAGGAGCTGGCCGCCGAGCTGAAGGGCCGGGGCGTCAAGGTCGACCTGATGGAGGGCGACTGCACCGTCGAGAAGGATGTCGAGGCCGTGGTCGGCGCCGCGCTGAAGTTCTTCGGCGGCAGGATCGACGTGCTGGTGAACGCCGCCGGCGCCACCGGCCCGATCGAGACCCCGGTCTGGGAGCTTGACCCCGACGACTTCCTCGACCTGCTGCGCAAGAACATCGTCGGTCCGTTCCTGCCGATGAAGCATGTGCTGCCGACGATGATCAAGCAGCGCTACGGCAAGGTCGTCAACCTCGGCGGCGGCTCGGGAATGCGCGGCTACCGCTACCGCGCCGCCTACAGCGCCTCGAAATGGGGGGTGCGCGGTCTGACCCGGACCGCCGCGATCGAGGTAGGCGAGCACAACATCAACGTCAACGCGATCATGCCCGGCATCGTCGAGACGCCGCGGATGGAGAAGCTCTGCCGGGTCAAGGCCGAGAAGCGCGGCTGGACCTACGAACAGGTCTACGAGGAGTATCTGGCCGAAATGCCGCTGCACCGCGTGACCTATCCCGAGGACATCGCCAATGCGGTGATCTTCCTGTCCTGCGATGACTCGAAGAACATCACCGGGCAGGAGATGGTGATCGACGGCGGCTGGTGCGCCTGAGGCCCGGCGAAGAAAATGTGAACGCCGCAACCCTGCGGCGTTCGCCTGCATGACGGCGGGAAGGCGGAAATGAGCGACAGCGTGCCGGCACAGGCAGAGATCGTGATCGTCGGCGGCGGCGTGGCCGGGACCAGCCTCGCCTGGCAACTGACCCGGCTGGGCAAGCGGGACATCGTGCTTCTGGAACGCGGCACGCTGACCTGCGGCACGTCGTGGCACGCGGCGGGGCTGATCATGCAGCTTCGCGCCACCCATGCGATGACCGACCTGTCGCGGTGGAACGCCGAGGGCTATCCGGCGCTGGAGGCCGAGACCGGCTTCGCCACCGGGTTCAAGCAGAACGGCACGCTGGCCATCGCCCGCAACGACGACCGGCTGCACGAGCTGAAGCGCCGCGCTACCATCGCCCGGAGCTACGGCATCATCGCCGACCTGATCACCCCCGACGAGGCCGGGGAGCTTTATCCCGGCCTGAACACCGCGCTGGTCAAGGGGGCGCTGTTCATCCCCAAGGACGGGCAGCTCAACGCCGTCGACACCGTGATGGCCTTCGCCGCCGGCGCGCGGAAGGGCGGCGCGCAGGTGTTCGAGCAAAGCCCGGTGACCGCGGCCGAGCGCCGGCCGGGCGGGGGCTATCGCGTCACCACGCCGCGGGGAACGATCGACTGCCAGACGCTGGTGCTGGCCTGCGGGCTCTGGACCCGCGAGCTTGCCGCCCGGCTGGGCGCGGTGGTGCCGCTCAATCCTTGCGAACACTTCTACGTGGTGACCGAGGCGCTCGACATCGCCACGCCCGGCCTGCCGGTGCTGCGCGACACCGACGGCTATGTCTATGTCAAGGAGGACGCCGGCAAGCTCCTCGTCGGCGCGTTTGAGCCGAAGGCCAAGCCGCTGCCCCTGCGCGCGCTGCCGGCGCGGGCCGAGTTCATCGAACTGCCCGAGGACTGGGACCATTTCGCGCTTCCCTACGGTGCGGCCTGCGAATCGATCCCGGCGCTGGAGAACGTGGGCATCAGCCGGTTCATGAACGGCCCCGAAAGCTTCACCCCCGACGCCAACTTCGCCATCGGCGAGGTGCCGGGCCTGCCCGGGCTCTTCGTCTCCGCCGGCTACAACTCCGAAGGGTTCGAGATGGCGCCGGGCGCCTCGCGGGCGCTGGCGGAATGGATCGTCGAGGGCGAGCCGACGATGGATCTGGCCGATGTCGACGTGGCGCGGTTCCATCCGTTCCAGATGAACACCGCCTATGTCGAGGCCCGCGCCGCGGAATCGCTCAGCTCGATCTTCCACATGCACTGGCCGAACCTTCAGCGGCTTTCGGCGCGGCCGATGCGCAAGGGCGCGCTGCACGACCGGCTCGCCGCCCGCGGCGCCTGCTTCGGCGAGACGCTGGGCTGGGAACGCGCCAACTGGTATGCGCCGCCGGGGGTGGAGCCGCGCGATGCCTATTCCTGGCACCGCCCCAACTGGTATGAACATACCGCCACCGAATGCCGCGCCGTGCGCGAGAACGTGGCGATCTTCGATCTCAGCTCCTTCGGCAAGCACCTGGTCCAGGGCCGCGACGCCTGCCGGCTGCTGCAACGGCTCTGCGCCAACGACGTGGACGTGGCGCCGGGGCGCATCGTCTACACCCACATGCTGAACCGCCGCGGCGGGATCGAGACCGACGTCACCGTCAACCGGCTGGCGGAGGATCGCTTCATGGTGGTGTCCTCGGCGGCCTTCCAGCCGCGCGACCGGGCCTGGATCGAACGCCACATCGCGCCGGGGGAGCATGTCTTCCTCACCGACGTCACCGCCGGCTGGTCGGTGCTGGCGGTGCAGGGGCCGCGGTCGCGCGAGCTGCTGCAATCCTTGACCGATGCCGACCTGTCGAACGACGCCTTCCCCTTCGCCAGTTCGCGCGAGATCGACCTCGGCTTCGGGCGGGTGCTGGCCAACCGGCTGACCTTCGTCGGCGAGCTTGGCTGGGAGCTTTACGTCCCGACCGAGCTTGTGCAGGACGTCTACGACCGGATCGTCGCCAGGGGCACGGGGTTCGACCTGCGCCACGCCGGCTATCACGCGCTCGAGCATCTGCGGCTGGAACGCGGCTACCGCGAGTTCAGCCTCGACCTGACGCCGGACGACACGCCCTACGAGGCGGGGCTGGGCTTCGCCGTCAAGCTGGACAAGCCCGGCGGGTTCATCGGCCGCGACGCGGTGGCCGGGCAGCGCGGCAAGGCGCTGGACAAGCGGATGGTGCTCTTCCGTCTGGAGGACGCCGAGCCGGTGCTGCACAAGGACGAACTGATCCGCATGAACGGAAGGATCGTCGGCTACCTGCGCTCGGGCGCCTACAGTTTCACGCTGGGCCATGCGGTGGGCATGGGCTATGTCCGCCATGCGGAGGGCGTGACGGCCGAGTTGCTCGCCGCGAACGAATTCGAGATCGAGATCGCCGACGAATGCTTCCCCGCGCAGGCGTCGCTTCAGGCGTTCTTCGACCCGAAGGGGGAAAGGGCACGCGGCTGACCGCGGCCGGGACATTCGGAGGATGAGATGAAGCACAGCAGCCCCAATTCACTTCAGGCCCGGGATGTGAGGTTCCACCTCCATCCCTTCACCAACCTCGCCCAGTTGGAGGAAAGCGGGCCACTGGTGTTCAACCGCGGCGAGGGCATCTATGTCTACGACGACGACGGCAAGCGCTATATCGAGGGGCTGTCCGGTCTCTGGTGCGCGTCGCTGGGCTTCGGCGAGAAGCGGCTGGTGGCGGCGGCGACGCGGCAACTGGAGGCACTGCCCTTCTACCACAACTTCGCCGGCAAGGCGGTCGAACCCTCGATCGAGCTGGCGGAATACCTGATCGAGCACGCACCGGTGCCGATGTCGAAGGTCTTCTTCACCAACTCCGGGTCGGAGGCGAACGACACCCAGGTGAAGCTCGTCTGGTACTACAACAACATCCTCGGCCGGCCGCAGAAGAAGAAGATCATCGCCCGGCGCGGCGGCTATCACGGCATCACGGTTGCCTCGGGCAGCCTGACCGGGCTCCAGCACGCCCACAACGGCTTCGACCTGCCGATCGCCGGCATCCTGCACACCGACTGCCCGCATCACTACCACCACGCCAGGGACGGCGAGAGCGAACGCGCGTTCTCCGCCCGGCTGGCGGCCAATCTCGAGCGGCTGATCGAGGAGGAGGGTCCCGACACGATCGGCGGCTTCATCGCCGAACCCTTCCTCGGCGCCGGCGGCGTGATCGAGCCGCCCGAGGGCTATTTCGAGGCGATCATGCCGATCCTCGAACGCCACGACATCCTCTTCATCGTCGACGAGGTGATCAGCGGCTTCTTCCGCACCGGCGACCGGTTCGCCACCCAGACCTACGGGCTGAAGCCCGACATGATCTCGGTCGCCAAGGCGCTGTCGGCCGCCTACCAGCCGATCGGCGGGGTGATGGTGTCGGAGAAGGTCTACCAGGTGCTCCTGGAAGGCAGCCGCAGATACGGCATGTTCGGCACCGGCTTCACCTATTCCGGCCACCCGGTTCCCGCCGCGGTCGCGCTCGAGACGCAGCGCATCTACGACGACCTGAAGATCGGCGACCATGTCAAGGCGGTGGCGCCGGGCTTCCAGTCGCGGCTCCATGCCTTCGCCGACCATCCGCTGGTCGGCGAGACCCGCGGGCTCGGCCTGATCGGCGCGGTGGAACTGGTCGAGGACAAGGCGGCGCGGCGGAACTTCGATCCCGCGCGCAAGATCGCGCCGCGGCTGATGGCGCTGGCCGCCGACCACGGGCTGATCGTGCGGGCGCTGCCCAACGATTCGGTGGCGTTCTGCCCGCCGCTGATCATCGACGAGGCGCAGATCGACGACATGTTCGACCGCTTCGGCCGGGCGCTCGATGACCTGACGGGGGAACTGGCGCGCGCCTGACGCGCGCCGGCAAACGGTGGAGGAAGCCATGCCGAAGACCGAGAGATGGAGCGTCGCCGAGAACCTCGACCTGAAGATGGTCATCGGCGGCAGGCGGCTCGAGGCGTCGAACGGCGCCCGGATCGAGACCGAAGACCCGGCGACCGGCCGCGTCATCGGCAGCTTCCCCGCCGCCACCGCCGAGGACGTCGGCCGCGCGGTGGAAAACTCGCGCGCCGCGCTGAAGGGCGAGTGGCGGTCGATGACGCCGACCGCCCGCGGCCGCGTGCTGGCCCGCGCCGCGGCGATCCTGCGGCGCGAGGCCGACCGCATGGCGCGGATCGAGACGCTCGACAGCGGCAAGCCGCTGCGCGAGGCCAAGGGCGACATGGAGACCTCGGCCAGCTACTTCGAGTATTATGCCGGCATGGCCGACAAGTTGCAGGGCGACAGCATCCCCTTGGGCCCCGACTACATGTCCTTCACCCTGCACGAGCCGGTCGGCGTGACCGCCCATGTCATCCCGTGGAACTTCCCGCTGACCACCACCGCGCGCGGGGTGGCGCCGGCGCTGGCGGCAGGCTGCACCGCGGTGGTGAAGCCCGCGGCGCTGACCTCGCTGACCTCGCTCCTGATGGCCGACATCCTCGACGAGGCCGGGCTTCCGGCCGGGGTCTACAACGTCGTTTCCGGCCACGGCAGCGAGGCCGGGGCGGCGCTGGTCGCCCATCCCGACATCGCCCATGTCACCTTCACCGGATCGGTCAGGACCGGCCAGGGGATCATGAAGACCGCGGCCGACCATGTCGCCTCGGTCACGCTGGAGCTTGGCGGCAAGTCGCCGGTTGCGGTGCTGGCCGATGCCGATCTCGACGCCGCGGTCGAGGGCACGCTGAAGGCGATCTACATGAACGCGGGCCAGGTCTGTTCGGCCGGATCGCGGCTGGTGGTGGAACGCAAGGTCCATGCCGAGATGATGGAGCGGCTGGTCGCGCGGGTCTCGGCGATGCAGCCCGGGCACGGGCTCGATGATGCCGCGATCGGGCCGCTGGTCTCGGCCGATCAGGTGCGGATCGTGTCCGACTATGTTGATGACGCCCGCCGGACGAACAGCCTCAAGGTGCTGGTCGGCGGAAAAAGGCTGGCGCCCGAGGGAATGGAGAAGGGGCATTTCTACGCCCCCACGATCATCGACGACGCGCCGGCGGACGCCCGCGTGGTGCAGGAGGAAATCTTCGGCCCGGTGCTGACGGTGCAGATCGTCGATTCGCCCGAGGAGGTGGTCGCCATCGCCAACGGCACGCCGTTCGGGCTCTGCGCCGGGATCTACACCCGCGACATTTCCCGCGCGATGGCCTTCGCGCGGGACGTCGATGCGGGCCAGGTCTTCATCAACCAGTATTTCGCCGGCGGCGTGCCCACCCCCTTCGGCGGCACCAAGATGAGCGGCTTCGGCCGCGAGAAGGGGCTGGCGGCGCTGTCGAGCTACTACCGGGTGAAATGCATCACGACGCGGCTCTGACCGCCGCGCCGCCGCGGCCGGAGTAGAGACGGACGCAGATGTCCTGGAACGCCTGGCAGCGGCGCGTCATCCGCGAGGTCGGTGCCCGCACGGTGCACATGGTCTGGTGCGGCACCGCGTCGGCCAGCGGCCGGTAGTGCACCCTGAGCCCGTCGTAGGTCAGGTCCGAGAGCGGTCGCGTCACCAGTACCGAATAGCCGCGCCCCTGGCCGACGAGGCTGCGCACGACTTCGAAGGACTGCGAACTGTGGGCGATCCGCGGTGCGATTCCGACCGCCTCGAACAGGCTCAGGAAATAGTGCTCCGCGGGCTTGGAACTCAGCAGGATGAACGGCTCGTCGGCCAGATCCCTCAGCGACACTGCCGGCCGGTCCAATAGCCGGTGACCGTCCGGCAGCACCGCATGCGGGGGGGCGACCTGCACGCGCAGCTTCAGCAGTTCGTCCGGCAGGTCGACGTCATAGGCCAGCGCGACCTCGACTTCACCGCTTTTCAATTTCTCGAGAATGTCGTCGACGGTGTCCTCGTGGATCAGAAGCTGCACCTTCGGGTACTGGCGCGCGAATTCGGCGATGATCCTCGGCATGTAAGCAGGGGCGAGCGTCGAATAACATCCCACCGTCAGCGTCCCGGTCAGCTCGTGCCCCTCCACCCGCGCCAGAGTCTCGAACTCCTCCGCCATCCGCAGCAGGCTGCGCGCCTGCGGCAGCAGGCGGTGTCCGGCAGCCGTCAGCGAAACGCCCTTCGCGTGCTGGCGCACGAAAAGCTCGAGATCGAGCAGTTCCTCCATCTTCAGGATCGCCCACGAAACCGACGGCTGGGCCACATTGGCCATGCGCGCCGCTTCGGCGATGCTGCCGGTCTCTGCGGCATTGACGAAATAGCCGAGCTGGCGCAGCGAAACCTTCAGCATGGCGGCCTCCGTCCTGCAAAGCCCCGTTTCATGCGAAAGGATGCCCCGTGCCACATCGGTCCATCGCCGTTATTTCATACGAGAAACGGCAGTCAAACATAGACTTACACTATAGAATAACAAGTTAAAACACATTTTGGGTATGATATGCGCTGTGCGACGGTGTGTGTGCACCGGGAAAGATCCGGCGCGTCCGGCTTGATCGTCCCGCGTCGCCTCGACGTCCCTATGGACGAAACACGGAGGAAGTTTTGAAACCGGCAGCCTTCGACTATCATCGACCCGACAGTCTGGAGGAAGCTTGCGCGCTTCTGGCCGAGCATGGTGCCGAGGCGCGCGTGCTGGCGGGCGGGCAGAGCCTGGTGCCGCTTATGAACATGCGCATCCTGTCGCCGGCGGTGCTGATCGACATCAACCGCTGCCGCGAGCTTTCCTATCTGCGGCGCGAGGACGGGGTGATCGCCTGCGGCGCCCTGACCCGGCAGGGCGAGGCCGAGACGAGCGATCTGGTCGCCGCCCACCTGCCGCTGATGGCCGCGGCGATGCCGCATGTCGGCGTCCGCGCCAACCGCAACTTCGGCACCGTCTGCGGCAGCCTCGCCCATGCCGATCCGCTGGCCGAACTGCCGAGCGTGGCCGCCGCGCTCGAGGCGCGGTTCGTCATCGCCAGCAGCCGCGGCCGGCGCGAGGTCGATGCCGGCGAGTTCTTCGTCTCGGCGCTGACCAACTGCATCGAGCCCGACGAGATGCTGGCCGAGGTGCGGCTGCCGGTCGCCGCGGCGAACGCGCGCTCGGCCTTCCTCGAGATCGCCAACCGGGCGCACGGCTTCGCCGTCGCCGGCGTCGCGGCGCTGGTCGAGATCGACGGCGAGGGGCGCTGCACCCGCGCGCGCCTCTCGGCGATGGGCGCGGGCGACACCACGGCGCGGCTCGCGCCGGTGGAGGCGCTGATCGAGGGCCGGCGGCTCGACGAGGGCCTGATCCGCGAGGCGGGCGCAGCGGCGACGGCGGCGGCCGAGCCGGCCCAGGATGTCCACGCGACGGCGGACTATCGCGCCCATGTCATCGGCACGCTGGTTTCCCGCGCGCTCCGCCAGATGGCCGGCCAGCCCGGCGGTGCGGCATGACCGCGCCCGCCCGCCCCGATTTCTCCGGCCGCCCCGCGGCGGCCCCGACGGCAAGGACCATGCGATGAGCACGAAGAAGGTGACCGTCCGGCTGAAGGTCAACGGCAAGGACTATGTCCGCGACGTGGAACCCCGCTATCTGCTGGCCGACTTCCTGCGCCACGAACTGCACCTGACCGGCACCCATATCGGCTGCGAACACGGTGTCTGCGGCGCCTGCACGGTGCTGATCAACGGCAAGACCGGCCGGAGCTGCCTGCAATTCGCCGCGGCCCTCGACGGCGCCGAGATCACCACCGTGGAGGGCATCGCCGGCGACAGGCCGCTGCATCCGGTGCAGGAGGCGTTCCACGAGGCGCATGCGCTGCAATGCGGCTACTGCACGCCGGGCTTCCTGATGACCACGATCGAGTTCCTCGGCCAAAACCCCGACCCCGACCGCGACGAGATCCGGCAGGCGCTGACCAACAACATGTGCCGCTGCACCGGCTATCTCAACATCATCGACGCGGTCGAGGATGCGGCGAAGCGGCTGCGCGAGGGGGCGCGCGAGGCATGAAGGCGATCGAGGACTTCACGCTGGTCGGCAAGACCATCCTGCGCCGCGAGGACGGCTACCTGATGCGCGGCAAGGCGCAGTTCCTCGACGACCTGCCCGAGCCGAAGGGGCTGATCCACCTCGCCTTCGTGCTGAGCCCCTATGCCCGCGCCGACATCCTCTCGATCGACGCCGGCGCGGCGAAGGCGCTTCCCGGGGTCATCGACGTGCTGACCGGCAAGGACTTCGTGGATGACATCAAGCTCTTCGCCCCGGTGATCGAGATCGGCGGCTACCGTCCGGTGCGGCGCCCGGTGGTGGCGGTCGACCGGGTGAACTTCGTCGGCGAATACGTCGCGGTGATCCTCGCCGAAAGCCCCTATGTCGCGCAGGACGCGCTCGATCTGGTCGAGGTGAGCTACGATCCGCTGCCCTCGGTCGCCGGCATCGACGAGGCGGCGGCGCCCGGCGCGCCGGTGCTGCATGACCACCTCGGCGACAACCTGATCTTCAAGACCGCGTTCGAGACCGAGGGCTTCGCCGACCGTTTCGCCGAGGGCGACGTGGTGGTGGAGGAGGAATTCCGGCTCGGCCGCGTCACCGGGGTGATGATCGAACCGCGGGGCTGCATGGCCTGCCCCGACCCGATCGCCACCAACATGACGCTGTGGACGCCGACCCAGATCCCCCACATCGTGCGCACCGCCATCGCCGACCATCTCGACATCGCGGAATCGGCGCTGCGGGTGGTGACGCCGGCGGTCGGCGGCGGCTTCGGCACCAAGGCCCATGTCTATCCCGACGAGCTGATCGTGGTGGCGCTGGCGCGCCGCCTTGGCCGGGCGGTGAAATGGGTGCAGGACCGGCGCGAGGAGCTTCTGACCAACGCCCATGCGCGCGAGCATGTCCTGAAGATCCGGGTGGCGGCGAAGAATGACGGCGAGATCCGCGCCGTCCACCTCGACGTCAGGACCAATTGCGGCGCCTACCCGAACCACCCCTATTCGCCGACGCTGGAGGCGACCGCGGCGGTGCGGATGATGCCGGGGCCCTACCGCATCCGGAACTACAAATACGACGTCTCCTCGGTCACCACCAACACCGCGCCGACCGGCGCCTACCGCGGCACCGGCCAGCCCTCGGCCTTCCTTGCCATCGAGGGGATGATGGACCGGGTCGGCCGCCGGCTCGGGCTCGACCCGGCGGACGTGCGCCGGCGCAACACCATCCGGCCGGAGGAATTTCCCTACGTCAACGTGGTCGGCGTGCGCTACGATACCGGCAGCTACCTGCCCTCGCTGGAACGCGGGCTGGAGATGATCGGCTACGACGCCTTCCGCGCCGCCCAGCCGGAGGACCGGCTGGTCGGCGGCAAGTATCGCGGCATCGGCATCTGCAACTACACCGAGGTCTCCGGTACCGGCGCGCCGGGGTGGCGGGTGCGCGGCTTCGCCAAGATGCCGGGCTTCGACAGTTCGCGCGTGGTGGTGGAGCCCGACGGCAAGGTCACCGTCTACGTCAGCCAGGCCGATGCCGGGCAGGGCCACTACACCACCTTCGCCCAGCTTGCGGCCGACCGGCTCGGCGTCGACTGGGCGGATGTGATGGTGGTCGAGGGCGACACGTCGAAGACCCCCTACGGCACCGGCACCTTCGCCAGCCGCGGCTCGGTCGTCGGCGGCGGCACGGTGATCCGGTGCAGCGAGAAGGTCGGCGTCAAGGTCCGCCGCATCGCCGGCTACATGCTGAACGCCGACCCCGAGCGGCTGGTGATGAAGGAGGGCCGCGTGTTCGACCCCGCTAGCCCGGACCGCGGCCTGACCCTGCGCGAGGTCGCCGAGACCGCCTATTCGATGAACAACCTCGGCCTGCCGCAGGGCGAGGAGCACGGGCTGGAGGCGACCGACTACTACGACCCGCCGATGGTGACGATGGCCAACGGCACCCATGTCGTGCAGGTCGCCGTCGATCCCGAGGACGGCAAGGTGGAGATCGAGCGCTATGTGGTGGTCCACGACTGCGGCCGGGTGATCAACCCCAAGATCGTCGAGGGGCAGGTCCACGGCGCCACCGTCCAGGGCATCGGCGAGGCGCTGATGGAGGAGATCGTCTACGACGCCGAGGGCCAGCACCTGAACGCCAACCTGCTCGACTACCTGCTGCCGACCGCGATGGACGTGCCCGACCTGGAACTGTCGCATATCGAGACGCCCAGCATCGACACGGTCGGCGGCATCAAGGGCGCGGCCGAGGGCGGGCTGACCGGGGCGGTGCCGGCGCTGGCCAATGCGGTCGGCGACGCGCTTGCGGGGCTCGGCGTCAACATCACGCGGGTGCCGCTCAGGCCGTCCTACGTCTTCGAGCAGATCCGCCGCGCCCGCGCGGCACAGGAGGGCAGGACATGATCCTCGAGGGCGACACGCTGATCCCCGCCGACCGCCACGCCGTCTGGACGGCGCTCAACGATCCCGAGGTGCTGCGCGACTGCATCCCCGGGTGCCAGTCGCTGGAACGGCAGTCCGACACCGACTTCACCTCGAGCGTGCGTGCCGCCATCGGCCCGGTCAGCGCCACCTTCGGCGCCCGGATCACGCTGAGCGAGATCGAGCCCGACCGCGGCTACACGATCTCGGGCGAGGGCAAGGGCGGTGCCGCCGGTTTCGCCCGCGGCAAGGCGCGGGTGGACCTTGCGGACGAGCCGGGCGGCACGCGGCTGCGCTACACGGCGGATGTCAACGTCGGCGGCAAGCTCGCCCAGGTCGGCTCGCGGCTGATCCAGGGCACCGCGAAGAAGCTGTCGGAAGAGTTCTTCGGCCGCCTCGGCGAACGGCTCGGCGCCACGCCCGGCGCGGCCCCGTCCGCGCCGGCGGCGCCGGTCGCGGCAGGAACGGCCGGCCTGTCCGGCCGGCGGCTCCTGTGGGCAGGCGCGATCGTGATCCTGCTTGCCGTGATCGCCTGGGCGATCGGCAGGTGAACCCGGGGGGCTGCCTCCGGCAAGACGGCATTTCGGTGTCCGCGGTTCCGTCTCGGCCGCGGGCGTCCCGGGAAATCCCCCGGGGGTCGTGTGGGGCCCGGTGCGGGACGCGATAACTGAAACAGGGAGGAAGAGGATGTTGATGAGGATTGGTCGCCGTGGAGTGTTGGGGGCGTTTGCGTTTGCGGCATCGGTTGCGCTGGCGCCGGGGATGGGGGTTTGCCAGGACAAGCCGAAGATCC
>JBDHSQ010000088.1:0-14874 GCA_039808285.1 Paracoccaceae bacterium | reverse complement strand
CCCTTTTGAACGCCGTTTGACACCTTGTAGAGCGTCCTGGCGAAGAAGGCTGGCCGCTCCTTTTCGTTGGCCTTGTGCGGGATGACCGGAGCGATGCCGCGCACCCTTGCGGCAGCGCGGGGCAGGGGATAGGCAGGAGCAAAGGGAGTTGCGCGATGTTCACCGGCATCATCACCGACATGGGCGAGGTTCTGGCGCTGGAGCAGAAGGGCGACCTGCGCGCCCGGATCGCCACCGGCTACGCCGTGGAGACGATCGACATCGGCGCCTCCATCGCCTGCGACGGCGTCTGCCTGACGGTCGTGGCCACGGGCGAAACGCCGCGGGGATGGTTCGACGTGGAAATCTCGGCCGAAACCGTGTCGAAGACCAATCTCGGCGCCTGGCACCCCGGCCGCCGGCTGAACCTCGAACGCGCGCTGCGGGTGGGCGACGAACTGGGCGGCCACATCGTCTCGGGCCATGTCGACGGCGTGGCCGGGATCGTCGCGATGCAGGAGGAGGGCGCCTCCACCCGGTTCACCTTCCGCGCGCCGGACGCACTGGCCGGGTTCATCGCGCCGAAGGGCTCGGTCGCGCTCAACGGCACCTCGCTGACGGTGAACGAGGTCGGAGGCGCGGAGTTCGGCGTCAACATCATTCCCCATACCAAGGCGGTGACAACCTGGGGGCAGGCGCGGCCGGGCGATCTGGTGAACATCGAGATCGACACGCTCGCCCGCTATGTCGCCCGGCTCAGGGAATGGTCGGGAACATGACCGGGCCCGCCGCAGGTCCGGGCCACAACCTCGGCCCGACGCTCGAGCCCGGCGCAAGCTGGCGGCGGCACTGCTGGCAGAGGGCGCGGGCCGCGCTCCTGCCGAAGCTGCCGGTGGAGATCATGCGGCTCCACGTCCGCCGCGCCGCCGAGATCGGGCTCGACTACAGGACCTATGCCGGGGTGCGCGCCACGACCGGGCACGATCTCGTGGCCTTCCTCTTCTCCACCAACGCGCTGCGGCTCCTGCGCGAGCGCGACCGGCTGGCGGCGGCGGATGCCGAGAAGCTCGCCGCGGCGCGCGGCATCGGCCGGCTTGTCGCGGCCCAGCCACCGCTTGACCCGGCCGCTGTGCGAGACGCGCTTGCGGGGCAAGGGGTCGACATCGACGCGGCCGCACGGGCACCCGGCCTCGCCGACGGCTGGGGCGGGACGCGGGCGGCGATCCTGGGCCTTCTGACCGAGGGGCGGGCGCCTGCCGACCGGGTTCTCCTGATCGGGGAGACCGCGCTCGAACGCGACTGGGTGGGGGCGGCGCGACTCGCGGGCTTCCTTCCGGCGGACAGATATTTCGGCCGCGCCGTCTCCGCGCACGGCTGAACATCCGCTCCGCACTGGCCAAGCCCCGCCGCTTGGAGTATCGCGGGCGCAGGCGCCGGCCGGGCGCGCGCTCAACGGGACGGGCACCATGACCGACGACCTTACCGCCGCCATATCCTCGACCGAGGAGATCATCGACGAGGCGCGCAACGGGCGCATGTTCATCCTTGTCGACCACGAGGACCGCGAGAACGAGGGCGATCTGGTGATCCCCGCGCAGATGTGCACGCCGAACGCGATCAACTTCATGGCGACGCACGGGCGCGGGCTGATCTGCCTGACGCTGGCCTCGGCGCGGATCGAGGCCTTGGGCCTGCAACTGATGTCGGCCAAGAACTCCTCGCGCCACGAGACCGCCTTCACCGTCTCGATCGAGGCGCGCGAGGGGGTTTCGACCGGCATCTCGGCGCATGACCGGGCGCTGACCGTGGCGGTGGCGATCGACCCGACCAAGGGGCCCGCCGACATCGCCACGCCGGGCCACATCTTCCCGCTCCGCGCCCGCGACGGCGGCGTCCTGGTGCGCGCCGGCCATACCGAGGCCGCGACCGACATCGCCCGTCTCGCCGGGCTGAACCCCTCGGGCGTGATCTGCGAGATCATGAACGAGGACGGCACGATGGCGCGGCTGCCGGACCTCGTAACCTTCGCGCAGAAGCACGGGCTGAAGGTCGGCACGATTTCCGACCTGATCGCCTACCGCCGCCGCCACGACAACCTCGTGCGCGAGACGCTGCGCAGGACCGTGACCTCGGCCTACGGCGGCGACTGGACCATGCGCATCTTCACCGATGTGACCGAGGGCACCGAACATGCCGTGCTGACCAAGGGCGACATCACCACGCCCGAGCCGGTTCTGGTGCGGACGCATTCGCTGAACGTGCTCGAGGATGTGCTGGCGCTCGGCCCCGCGCCCGAGGGCGAGCTGGCCCGCGCGATGCGGATCGTCGCCGAGGAGGGGCGCGGCGCCGTCTGCCTGTTCCGCGACCCGCGCGCCAAGCTGATCGTGGAGGAGGACGAAGGCCCGCGCACGATCAAGCAGACCGGGCTCGGCGCCCAGATCCTGTCGTCGATGGGGCTGAAGAAGCTGGTCCTGCTGACCGATTCGCCCTTGACGCGCTATCTCGGGCTCGATGCCTACGATCTCCAGATCGTCGGCACGCGGCCCATCACCAGGGGCTGACACATGGCCGGACACGAGACCCACCACATCCTTGACCTGCCGGCCTTCGACAGGCCGGTGAAGCTTCTGATCGTCGTCGCGCCCTATTACAGGGACATCGCCGACAACCTCGTGGCCGGTGCCCTCGCCGTGGCGGCCGGGGCGGGCGCGGTGGCGGACCTGGTGGAGGTTCCGGGCGCGCTCGAGGTGCCGGCGGCGATCGGGCTTGCCTTCCGCCTGTCGAACTACGACGGGTTCGTGGCGCTCGGCTGCGTGATCCGGGGCGAGACCACGCACTACGACACCGTGTGCAACGATTCCTCGCGCGGGCTCACGCTCCTCGCGCTCCAGGGTGCCTGCCTCGGCAACGGCATCCTGACGGTCGAGAACCGCGCGCAGGCGGCGGTGCGGGCGGACCCGGCGGGCCAGGACAAGGGCGGCGGGGCGGCGGCGGCGGCCCTGCACCTGATCGCGCTTTCCCGCAGATGGGCGGGCCAGACCAAGGGAATCGGTTTCAAGCCCGCGGGCGAGGAATTCCGCATCGCCCAGACGGGCCGGGGAAGCGACAAGGCATGACCGAAGACCGCAAGCCCTCTGCCGCCGAGAAGCGGCAGATGAAATCCGCCGCGCGGCTCTACGCCGTGCAGGCGCTCTTCCAGATGGAGGCCGCGGGCCAGACGGTCGAGAAGGTCGCGCGCGAGTTCGAGACGCACCGTTTCGGCGCGATCTATGAAGACGACGAGATGGCCGAGGGCGACACCGACCTCTTCCGCCGGCTCGTGGGCGATGCGGTCAACTGGCAGGCGAAGATCGACCAGATGACCGACCGCGCGCTGGTCGCCCGCTGGCCGATCGACCGGATCGACCCGGTGCTGCGCGCGCTCTTCCGCGCCGCGGGGGCGGAATTGCTGGATCAGGCGACCCCCCCGAAGGTCGTGATCAACGAATTCGTCGACATCGCGCGCGCCTTCTTCCCCGACGGGCGCGAGCCGAAGTTCGTCAACGCCGTGCTCGACCATATGGCGCGCGAGGCGCGGCCGGAGGCGTTCTGAGGCGGCATTCCGGCGCCGATCGCGCGCGATGCGGCGACGCGACGCTGGCGGACCCCGGCGGGAATTCCTATTGTCTGCCCGACTCAGGAGGTGACCATGCCGCAGCTCGTCCGTCTCTATATCCGCAACGTCCTCACCGGCTTCGGGCTTTCGGCGGCGTTCGTGGGCGCGCTCCTCTGGTTCAACGTCGCCAACCTCTGGCACCTGATCTCGACCTCGCCACAGGGCTGGATCGCGGCGCTGATGCTGTTCTTCTTCAACGGCGTCGTCTTCGCCGGCGTGCAGTTCGCCATCGTCATCATGCGGATGGACGACAGCGGCGGGAGCGGCGGCAGAGGGCGGAAGGTGCCGGTCGCCACGAACATTCCCGCACTCGCCGGCGCGCCCGCGCGGGCCGGCGCCGCAGCGCGTCGCTGATCCGGTCGGGGCGCGCCCGGGGGCGCGGGTGGCGGGAACCGCGGCAGCCGTGGAGGCGTGTTTTTCCCGAGAGCCTGGCTTGACCAGGTGGGCGCCGGATACCGGGACCACGGTCCCGGCAGAGCCAGCTCCCTCGGAAGAGAGTATCGGCCACTGGAAAAGGGCCTTTCACGAGAGGGGCAGAACCCGCCGCCTTCCAATCTAGGGCCCGGAGCGCGCCGCGGCAAGGGGGGCGGGCGGGTCCGGGCGGGCACGGGAGGGTGGGGATTTCCTGACTGTTTGGGCGCTAACGGCCGTGCTAGCCGTCCGCCGCCGGGGCGCGACCCGGTGTCATTTCAGGAAAAGAGATCGTCATGAAAGGCATTGGCCTTCTGTTCTTCGCTTCGGGTGCCGCCTACGGCATGGCGGGCATGTTCCTTGGCCTCTGGATGGGCGGGCACCAGGATTTCACCCTCGCCCCGGTCCATGCCCATCTCAATCTCGTCGGCTTCGTCACCATGAGCCTGATGGGCGTGTTCTACCATCTCACCCCGTCCGCCGCCGAAAGGATCCTGTCGCGGGTCCACTTCGGGCTGGCGACGGTGGGGCTCTGGATCATGGTGCCCGGCATCGGCATCGCCGTGACCGGCGGCGGCGAAGGGCCCGCGGTGGCCGGTTCGCTCCTCACCGCCGCGGCGATGCTGACCTTCCTCGCCAACCTCGCCCTGACCGCGTTCGGGGCGCGGATCGGGCGGGTGCGGCAGGGCCGGGCGATGCCCTGCTGACGGGCGGGGGCTGGACTTGCGTTCCCTTTATGTTCATAGTCCGCCCATGCCCGACCTCCTGCAAGAGATCGCACCCGCGCTCCTGCCCGGCCAGATCCTGGCCCGCGGTGTCTGCCGCCATCTCCTCCACCACGGCTTCGCCACGGTGGAGGAACTGGTGCCCGCGCCGGGGCTCAGGGTCGATGTGATGGCGTTGGGGCCGAAGGGCGAGGTCTGGATCGTCGAGTGCAAGTCGGGCCGCGCCGATTTCACCGCGGACCGCAAGTGGCAGAATTACCTCGAATGGGCCGACCGTTTCTTCTGGGCGGTCGACGCCGATTTCCCGGTGGACCTGCTGCCCCCCGAAACCGGCCTCATCCTCGCCGACGGCTATGACGCGGAAATCCTCAGGATGCCGGCCGCGGCGACCCTCGCCGGCGCGAGGCGCAAGGTGATGGTGCAGAAATTCGCCCGCCATGCCGCGCTGAGGCTTCAGGCGGCGCGCGATCCGGCGATCAGCCTTTCCGGGGTTTTCCCCTAGCGCCGCCCTTCTTCCCGCCTTCGCCCATCGCGCGCGCGGCCTCGGCCGCCGCCATGAGTTCCTCGGCGATTTCCTCGGCCTCTTCCGGCTCGAAGTCGAGCGGCAGCTCGAAGCCCTCGGCCTCGACATAGATCCGCACCATGCCAAGAGATGTCGGCCCGATCTGCAGATTGGCCGCGATGTCGCTTTCCTTGTCGATGCCCATTGGCCCGCTCCCGTTCCGGTTCCCCCCCGCTAGCGCGGCGGGGCGCAACGGGCAAGGGTGCAGGAGCCCGAAAGCCTGCCCGCGGCCGTCCAATCTTCCGCTTGCAATCATGGGGTCGCGGGGCTAAATCGCCCCTCAGTGCCGCCTTAGCTCAGTTGGTTAGAGCACCAGATTGTGGATCTGGGGGTCCCCCGTTCGAGCCGGGGAGGCGGTACCATCCCTCATACCGGCGGCCTGCGCGCGGCACTCAGCACCGGGAAGGGCGCGGGACGCGCCAGCGCCGGCAGATGGGCGGCGAGGAAGGCCAGCCAGCCGCCCGTCCAGATCCCCCCGGCGAGCGTGATCCAGGGCACGGGATCGGCCGCGGCCTCCGCCCCGGCGCGGATCACCGCCGCCACCGCCAGTGCCGCGAAGGCGATCCGGTGGCGCCACAGCGGAGCCAGCGGCCGGCCCGGGAGTCGATCCATCGTCGCGCGGGCGGCGAAGGCGAGGATCATCGGCCCCATGACCCCCATCGTGACGAGGTGTTCGGCCGCCGCGGCCGGCAGCGCCTCCTCCGCCGCCGCCGCAAGCGCCGCCAGTGCCGGCGCAAGGCCGCCGTAGGCGAGCGCCAGCATCCGGTTCGCGGGGCCGGCCTGCCCGAAGCCCCTGAGTCGCGTCAGGATCCAAAGCGCGGCCAGGCAGAGCATCGCCGCCCGCGCCGGGCCCGCAAGCGCCATCGCCGCGGCCACGAGGCCGAGCCCCGGCCAGTGCGGCGACGGCCGGGCGGGTGTCTTCCCCGCAAGCTCGGCGTCGGCCGCAAGGAAAGCCGGAACCGCGCGGCCGCCGACGGCGAGGATCAGCGCCGCCATCGCAAGCGGCAGGACACCGGCGGGGATCGACCCGCGCATCAGCGCGGCTTCGGCCGCGACCAGAGCGAGCGGGACGGAGGCGATCGGAAGCCGCGCCCACCGGCCTGCCGCGATCACCGGCCAGAGCACGGACAGGGCGACGGCAAGAAGCGGCAGCGCCACCGGCAGGATCGCTTCGGGCCAGACGAGCGCGGCCGCGCGCGCGGCCAGCGCCAGCAGGGCGAGCGCGGGCGCGGGCAGGGGGGCGTCGCGCCCGGTCCAGGCCTTCTGCGCCGTCAGGATGTAGCCGGTCACCGCGGCGCCGCCGAAGCCGAAGATGCCCAGCCTCACATGGGCGAGCCCGGGGTCGTCGACCGGCAGGAGCCAGACCCAGGGCAGCGCCGCCGCAAGGGCACCGGCAAGGGCGAAGAACACGCCCGCCGGATGCCGGCCGAGCGCCGCCCGCCTCACGCCGCCCACGGCAGGAAGCCGGTCATGGCGCGCCGATCGCGACGCGCTGGCGCAGCGCCCCCGTCCCGGCGTCGAGGACGAGGATTTCGCCGCTGTCGGTGACCACGGCGATCCAGCCGCGCCCGAAGGTCACCGCCTCGGCCTTGAGCCCCCCGGGCAGCGTCAGCCCTTCGGGCAGCGTCGGGCGCACCGCCGCCACAGAGGGGAAGCGGATGACAAGAAGCACGATGATCGTTATCAGTCCGGCGATCATCGTTCCGGCAAGGGCGGTGACCAGGAGTTTCAGGAAGCGCAACTCGGGCGTCGGGGCGGCGTCTTCCGCCTTCGGAGCGTTGTCGATGTCGGATGCCACCGGCCGGTTCCTTCGCGTCGTGATCGGGCCGAACCCGCCCGACCGCCTTGATAAGGCGCTGGCCCGCGATGTGCCAGAGGAAGCGGCCCTGTCGCGTTCTCGCATCGCGCGCCTTCTGGCCGAAGGCGCGGTGACGAAGGGGGCCGCGTCCGCCACCGACGCCAAGGCGAAGGTGGCCGAAGGCGAGATCTACACCATTACGCTCGGTCCCGCCGGGGAGGTGGCGACGGCGGCCGAGGCGATCCCGCTCGAGGTGGTGTGGGAGGACGACGACCTGATCGTCATCGACAAGCCCGCGGGGCTCGTCGTCCATCCGGCGCCGGGATCGCCTGCGGGAACGCTCGTCAACGCGCTGCTGCACCATTGCGGCGCGACACTCTCGGGCGTGGGCGGCGAGAGGCGGCCGGGCATTGTCCACCGGATCGACAAGGACACCTCGGGCCTTCTCGTCGTCGCCAAGACCGACCGCGCCCACCACGCGCTCGCCCGCCAGTTCGAGAAGCACGAGGTGGAGCGGCGCTATCTCGCGCTCGTCCACGGGGTGCCCGACCGCAGCGACCCCCGCCTTGCCGGCGTGAAGGGCGTGAACTTCGAGCCCGGCGGCATCCTCAGGATCGCCACGCAGCTCGCGCGCCACCGGACCGACCGGCAGCGGCAGGCGGTGCTCTTTCACGGCGGCCGGCACGCGGTGACACGGGTGCGGGTCGTGGCGCCTTTCGGACAGCCGCCCGCGCTCGCGCTGGTCGAATGCCGGCTGGAGACCGGGCGGACCCACCAGATCCGCGTGCACATGGCCCATGTCGGCCACGGGCTGGTCGGCGACCGGACCTATGGCGGCCGCCGCAAACCCTCGGCCGCCGCGCTCGGACCCGAGGCCGCCCTCGCGGTCGCCGCCTTCCCGCGGCAGGCGCTCCATGCCGCGACGCTGGGGTTCATCCATCCGGTGACGGGGGCGGAGTTGCACTTCACCTCGGACCTCCCGGCGGATTTCTCGGGACTCCTCGCCTGTCTCGGGTCATGATCCGCCCGTCCCAGCAGCATCCCGGCAGCGAGGCGGCCCTTGACCTTCAGCTTCGGCGTCCTTCTCCACCTTGCGCTCCAGCTTCTGACGGCACTTCGCGCGCTGACCAAACGCGACCGGGCGCCTGCCGCCCGCGCGGCCTGGCTTCTGCTCATCGCCTCGGTGCCGGTTGCGGGTTTCGTGCTCTACTTCCTCTTCGGCGAGACCAACATCGGCAACCGCACCCGGCGACGGATGAAGGAGGTGACCGACCGGCTCGCGGGGCGCTCGCCCGCCGCGCCCTCCGCGGCACCGCCCGACCTGCCGGTGGCGCTGCGCCCGGTGTTCCGCCGGGCGGCCTCGGTCAACGGCTTCGCGCCGGTGGCGGGCAATACCGCAACCCTCCCGCCCGACGAGGCGGCCGCCATCGAGGCGCTGGTGGCCGACATCGACGCGGCGCGCGACCATGTCCACCTTCTCTTCTACATCTGGCTCGAGGACGGGAACGGGCTGTGCGTGCTCGACGCCATCGAACGCGCGGCGGCCCGCGGCGTCGCCTGCCGCGTGCTGATCGACGGGCTCGGCTCGCGCGCGCTCGCGCGGTCCGCCCGCTGGGCGGGCCTCGGGGCGTGCGGGGTCCGGACCGCCATCACCTTCAAGATGCGCTGGCTTCTGGCGCATGTCTTCTTCGCGCGGGTGGATCTGAGAAACCACCGCAAGATCGCGGTCATCGACGGGCGGACGGGCTACTGCGGCAGCCAGAACTGCGCCGACCCCGCGTTCCTGCCGAAAGAGCGGTTCGGCCCCTGGGTGGATGTCATGATCCGCGTCGAGGGGCCGGTGGTGCGGCAGTTGCAGCACCTCTTCATCATCGACTGGATGACCCATGCCGGCGAGGACGTGGCGGACCTGCTCGATGCGCCCGTCGAACCGGTGCCCGGCGGCTTTCCCGCCATCGCGGTCGGCACCGGCCCGACGATCGACAATCGCGCGGTGTCGGACCTCTTCGCCATGCTCCTCGCCGCCGCCCAGGACGAGGCGATCATCACGACACCCTATTTCGTGCCCGACGACACGCTCCACCGCGCGATCTGCGGCGCGGCGCGGCGCGGCGTCAAGGTGACGATGATCCTGCCCGCGAAGAACGACAGCTTCTTCGTCGCCCGCGCCAGCCGCAGCTACTATTCCGACCTCCTGCGCGCCGGTGTGCGGCTGGCCGAATACCGCGACGGGCTTCTGCACGCCAAGACCCTGACGGTCGACGGCATGGCCATCTGCATGGGGTCGGCCAACATGGATCGGCGCAGTTTCGAGCTGAACTTCGAGAACATGCTGATCCTCGTGTCGGCGGAAGTGACGGGGGCGATGCGGGCGCGCCAGCTTGCCTGGCTTTCGCGCGCCACGGTTCTCAGCCCGGCCCACGGCCAGAGCTGGCCGCTTCTGGTGCGCGCCGTCAACAACCTCTTCGCGACGATGGGACCGCTTCTCTGACGGTGCCGGCCGATCTCGTCCGCTGACAAGGTCGTGAGGAATTGAAGCATAAGCGGGAACCGCGACGGACGCGGATGCATTAGACGTTAATCAGAGCAAGCAGTGCTTCGCCCTTGTGTGCGGCGGAAGGCGCGCATAGATACCGGGGTTCCCTGCCGAGAAAGGGTCAGGCATGACGAGTTACGCCAATCTTCCCGCGCCCAGTCCCGAACAGGGGCTGAACCGCTATCTTCAGGAAATCCGCAAGTTCCCGCTGCTGGAGCCGGAAGAGGAATATATGCTCGCCAAGGCCTGGGTGGACCATCAGGATTCCGAGGCGGCGCATCGTCTGGTGACCAGCCACCTGCGGCTGGCGGCGAAGATCGCGATGGGCTATCGCGGCTACGGCCTGCCGCAGGCCGAGGTCATCTCCGAGGCCAACGTGGGCCTGATGCAGGCGGTCAAGCGTTTCGATCCCGAAAAGGGGTTCCGGCTTGCGACCTATGCGATGTGGTGGATCCGCGCCTCGATCCAGGAATACATCCTGCGGTCCTGGAGCCTGGTGAAGCTCGGCACCACCTCGGCGCAGAAGAAGCTCTTCTTCAACCTGCGCAAGGCGAAAAGCCGGATCGGCGCGCTGGAGGAGGGCGACCTCAGACCCGAGCATGTCGAGAGGATCGCCCATGACCTCAACGTGACCACCGACGAGGTGATCGACATGAACCGCCGGCTGTCGGGCGGCGACGCCTCGCTCAACGCCACGGTCGGCGCCGAGGGCGAGGGGGCGGCGCAGTGGCAGGACTGGCTCGAGGACGAGGATGCCGACCAGGCGACGAGCTATGCCGAGGCGGACGAACTGGGCGTCCGGCGCGAGATGATGGAAAAGGCGATGGCGGTCCTGAACGAGCGCGAGCGCGACATCCTGATCCAGCGCCGGCTGCGGGACGAGCCGGTGACGCTCGAAGACCTGTCGGAACGCTACGGCGTCAGCCGCGAACGCATCCGCCAGATCGAGGTCCGCGCCTTCGAGAAACTGCAAAACGAGATGCGCAAGCTCGCCAAGGAAAAGGGGATGCTGGTCCCGGCCTGATCCGGGCGGCGGCGAACATGCGCCGGTCCGGCCGCGCCCGGGGCCCGCGCTTGCGCGCCGGTGGCCGCCGGCGCTAGGCTTCCCGTTGCAGCAACCGCAGGAGGGTGGCGATGAGCGTCGTGAACTGGGGCATTCTCGGTGCGGCCAGCTTCGCCCGCCAGCACATGGCCCGGGCGATCCACGAGGCCGAGGGCGCACGGCTTTTCGCGCTGGCGACGCCGCACCCCGAGAAGGCCGAGGGCTTCCGCGCCTTCTGCCCCGACCTGAAGGTCCATGACAGCTACGAAGGCCTGCTTGCCGACCCCGCGGTCGAGGCGGTCTACATCCCGCTTCCCAACACCCTTCACGTGGACTGGACGCTGAAGGCCGTCGCGGCGGGCAAGCATGTGCTCTGTGAAAAGCCCGTCGCGATGCGGGCCGATGCGATCGACGGCCTGATCGCCGCGCGCGACGGCTCCGGCCTTCTGGTGGCGGAGGCCTACATGATCGTCCACCACCCGCAGTGGCAGCGGACGCGCGCACTGGTGGCCGAAGGCGCCATCGGCCGCGTCCTTCATGCCGACGCGCATTTCAGCTACGACAACCGCACCGACCCGGGCAACATCCGCAACCGGCCCGACACCGGCGGCGGGTCTATCCCGGACATCGGCGTCTATACCTTCGGCTCGGTGCGCTGGGCCACCGGGGCCGAACCGGTTGCACTCAGGTCGCGGATCGTCCGGGAAGGCGGCGTCGACGTCTTCGCCCAGGTCATCGCCGAGATGGAGGGGCCGGAGGGCCGCTTCAGCTATCACGCCATGACCTCGATGCGCCTGCCGCCGCGGCAGGAAGTGGTGTTCCAGGGCGAGAGGGGGCTGCTCCGCCTGACCGCGCCCTTCAACGCCGGCCTCTTCGGCGAGGCGCAGGTGCACATGCTGCGCCCCGGCAGGCCCGACCACGTCGAACGCTTCCCCGGCGCGCGGCAATATCGCAACCAGGTGGAGGCTTTCGGCCGCACCCTGCGCACCGGCGCGCCCTATCCGTGGAGCCTTGAGGATGCGAAGGGCACACAGGCGATGATCGACCGCATCCTTGCCGCCGCAGGCCCGCTCGCCGCCGCCTGACCTTCGTCAGGGCGCGGGCGGCCGGGCCGTGGCACGAGACGTTGGAAACCCGATGGAGATCCGCGATGAAAACCGACCGCACGCTTGTCCTCATGGCCGACGATGCCGAGGCGCGCTTCCTTCTCAACGACGGACCCGGGACCGGGCTCAAGGAACACGCCTGCCTCATGGCGGACCAGTTCCCCGACCTCCAGATCGACTATCAGGATCGTGCCGGGCGCCATACCGGCGCCGGGTCGCCGCGGCACGGCATCGATCCGCGCGAAACACTCGAACAGCAGCGCCGCGAACGCTTCGCCCGGCATGTGGTCGAGGCGCTTGCCCAGGAATGGGGGCAGGTCCGCGCCGGCCGGCTGGTGGTGGCCGCGGCGCCGAAGATGCTCGGCATCCTGCGCAAGCAGCTCTCCGGCGCGCCCGCGGCCGCGCTCGCCGGCGATATCGCCAAGGATCTGATGAAGATCCCCGCCATCGACCTGCCGAAGCATTTCGAGGGCCTCGTCAAGCTGTGACGCTCAGCCCGGCGGCAGCGCGGTTTCCAGCAAGCGCACCATGTTGCCGCCCATCACCTTGGCGATCACCGGCTCGGGCAGCCCCCGGTCGATCAGCGCCTGGGTGAGCGCGGCAAGTTCCGAGGCGTCGAAGGTGGTGGCCACCGCACCGTCGAAGTCGGAGCCGAGCGAGACGTGGTCCTCGCCCACCACGCCGATCGCCGCGACGATCGAGGCGGCGATGCCCGCGGGCGTGTCGTCGCAGGTGACCTCCTTCCAGAAGCCGATGCCGATCACACCGCCTTCCCCGGCGACCCGCCGCATCAGCTCGTCGGGGAAGTTCCGCACTGTCGCGCACTGGCTGTGGATGCCGGTATGGCTCACCACCACCGGCACGTCCACCATGTCGAGCACCTCCTGCGCCATCTCCGGCGAGGCATGGGCGAGGTCGATGATCATGTGCTTCGCGACCATCCGCGCCACCACGGTGCGGCCGAAATCGGTCAGGCCGCGGCCCTGCCCCGCCTCGCCGTGAAGCGAGGCGCCAAGTTCGTTGTCGAAGAAATGCGTGAGCCCGATCAGCCGGAAGCCGGCGTCATAGAGCCGGTCGAGATTGGCCAGGTCGCCGCCAAGCGCATGGCCGCCCTCGGCACCGAGGATGCCGCCCACCACCTTTTCGCCCTGCGCCCGCCGCTCCAGCACCGTCTCCAGATCGGCGCGGGTCCGCATGATCTTCAGCGCCCCGGGCGCCTTCTCCTCGGCCAGCGCCAGTTGCCGCGCCTGTTCCAGAGCGCGCTCGGTCAGGTCGAGCCAGCTACGGAACGGGCGCAACTGGGCGATGGAGAGAAGGGTGATGTCGTCGCGCGCGTCGGCCGCGTTCCGCTCGTAGTTAAGCCCCGCGGGGCTTTTCGTCACCGTGGTGAAGACCTGAAGCGCGACATTCCCCGCGACCAGCCGCGGCAGGTCGACCTGCCCGCGCGACGCGCGCAGCGTCAGGTCGCGGTCCCACAGGAGCGAGTCGGCGTGCCAGTCGCCGATGACCAGCCGTTCGTGCATCGCCGCCGCGGCGGGCGAGACCGGCCAGGGCGCATGGTCCGCGACGGGGTTCTGGCCGCGTTCCGCGATCGCCGGGGCGAACAGGAAGAAGCCCAGCGCGCCGAGCACGACAAGAGCCGCAAGAAGCCGCCAGATCAGCCACATCGCCGTTCCCCGCTGTCAGGACGCGAGGATCAGACGCGCCTCGTGCCGTTTCACTGTCGATCGGGCCGAAGGATAGCGCGTCAGGTTCGCCGCGCAAAGCTCGGGGAAAAGCCGCAGAAGTTCGTCGCGCGGGCCTGCCTCCATCGCCGAAAGCGTGGCGGCCGCGGGCTGGAAGCTTTCCGTCCAGAGCCCGTCGGAGCGCACGATCTGGTGGCGGTCGAAGAGAAGATGGATGTAGCTGACCCCCCCTGCCGCCGCATCGCGCACGACGTCCGGCAGCCCGAGGAAGTGCAGGGCGGGCGCCAGCACCTCGGCCTCGCCCGCGACAAGTTCCGCCCGTGCGCCCGACAGGAGCACCCGGTGCTGCGGCGAGAGCCGCAGATCGCGTTCGGGCAGGCCCGGCCCGAAGGCATCCTTGCCGATGCGGACCGGGCGCAGCGCGGGGCATTCCGCCAGATCGCGCGCCGAAAGGTCGCGCCGGCCGATCCAGCGCAGCGGCTGATAGCCGTCGTCCATCGTCATGACCCTATCGCCCGCGGACAGCGCCTCGACAGGAACCGGTCCGCGGTCGGTGTCGATCAGCGTTCCCGGCGTGAAGCAGGGCACGATCGTCTCGATGTTCGAGAAGCTGAGCGTGCCGATGACGTTGCCGTTCACGTCGAGGAACTGGACTGTGCCGTTCTCGTGGTCGGGCGTCGTGAACAGGATGTTGGTGTTGGCCTTGTTCCAGCCCGAGCCGAACAGGTCGAGCACGTCGGCATCGCTGTTGCCGGCATCTTCGGTGCCGTCGATCACATCGCCCGCGGTCAGCCCCAGGAACCGGTCGTTGCCCTGGCCCCCCGTCATCGTGTCGGCGCCGGCGCCGCCGTTCAGCGTATCGTTGCCGTCCTCGCCGAAAAGCTGGTCGTTGTCGTCGCCGCCGAGGATCGTGTCGCTGCCGCCGCCGCCGTAGATCGTGTCGTTGCCCGCGCCGCCGTCAAGCAGGTTGTTGCCGAGAAGGGTCGAGCCCACCACGTCGTCGATGAGGTCGTCGCCCGTCCCGCCAAGCACCGTGTCGTCGCCCGCGCCGAAGAGGAGCGTGTCGTTGCCCGCCCCGCCGTCGAGGGAATCGTTGCCCGCGCCGCCGAGGACGCTGTCGGCGCCATCGCCGCCGGAGAGCGAATCATTGCCGTCGCCGCCGTCGATCGTGTCGTTGCCAACGCCGCCGAGGATCGTGTCGGCAAAGACGCCCGCGCCGCCGAAGAGCGAATCGGCGCCGTCGCCGCCGTCGATGGAATCGGCCTCGGTGCCGCCGTCGACGATGTCGTTGCCGAGCCCGCCGAGGATGCTGTCGGCGCCCGCGCCGCCGAGGAGGGAATCATTGCCGTCGCCGCCGTCGATCGTGTCGTTGCCC
>JBDHSQ010000087.1:0-14988 GCA_039808285.1 Paracoccaceae bacterium | reverse complement strand
CTCCGCCAGTTTTGCCGTATCTGGTGGGTTTCCCGTGTGGTTTTCAGGATGAAACCGTCTGAAAGCCCGCCTTCCTCCAGGTGACGGGACGCTACTGGGCAAGACGGTGCCCGGCAAACCCCGCCGGGACCAGGTCGGCACGCCGCTAACGGACGGTGATGCCCGACCGTGCCTGCCTCTATGGGCTCTGGGCGCCGGATCGGGTGAAAGGACCGGCCTCACGGTCGAGGGCCATCCTCTCGCCGGCCGGGAAGAAACCGGCCCGGGAACCACGCGACGTGATCCATGTCCGGCCTGCCGGTCTCAGTAGGTCGGCGGGGTGATCGCCCAGACCACCACGGTGTCGCCGGGTCCGGGGTTGCGGTAGCGGTGCGGCTCGCGCGAGGAATGCGAGAAGCTGTCACCGGCCTGAAGCAGGAAATAGCGCTCGCCCACCCAAAGCTCGAGCTGGCCCGAGATCACCAGCCCGACCTCGTCGCCCTCGTGGGCATAGGCCTGGCCGACCTCGCTGCCGGGCGGCATGTGCGACTGGATCATCTCCAGCGCCAGCGACATCTGCGGTGTCAGCAGTTCGTCGACGATGCCCTGCTCGAAGGCGACCCTCAGCCGGTTCGGCCGCCGGATGACATAGCTGCGTTCCTCGGCCGGGATGGCGTGATCCTCGCCCGAGAAGAACCATTGCACCGTCACCCCGAGGTAATGGGCGATCGAGAAGAGCGCGTTGATGGAAGGTTCGGCCAGATCGCGCTCGATCTGACTCAGATAGCCGATCGACAGGCCGCAGCCCTCTGCCAGCGTCGCAAGGGTCATGTGCCGGCGCTTGCGCAACTGGCGCAGGCGCTCGCCGAGAACCTTGCCGGACCCGGGCGGGATGTCGGGCAGGATCTGTGGCAGATCGGGTTTCATCGGCAGGACCATAGACCGGCCGTCACCCTGACTTCCAGTAAAAAGACGGCTCGCGTTTTTACCCGAACGGAGGGGTTCGCGCCGGTACCGGGCCATGCCCCGCACCGCGCCCCGAAGACGGCGCCCGCGTCATGGCCTGCCCTGCCCGACTGCCTGCGCCAGCCGGCGCAGATCACCACCGGCCTCACGCGCGGGCGGACCGCGCCCATGTCAGGCACAGCTTTCCGCAGCGCATCCGGCTCCTGGCGCCACGAGGGGAAGGCTGCCGGCCGGGTCGTCGCCGGCGGCTGGCGGGCGAACCGGATCGGGCCGGGCGTGGCCGGGATGACGGCGCAAGATCGGCGTTGGTCCGGCGGCGGACGCGCTCCCCAGCGGCGGGACGCTGCCGTTTTACGTCCGAGACGTGCCGGCGCGCACCTCCACCGGGAGCGGACGGTGACGCCCCGTGCGCCGCTCGTCGGCCGCTTCTTGGCGGCGCCGCCTTGCTGCCGCACGCCGCCGGGGTCCGCCGATCGAGGCGGAGGGCGTGCGTGCCGCTGCTGCCGTCGACCGGCCGCCTGCGCCTCGCCGGGCGCGGGGCCGGCATCGCGGGCCCTGGGCGCGAATGCCCCGCTCCGGCGACCGCCAGCGCGCGCCGCAGAGCAGGCGGTCCAGGAAGGGACGACGGCCGGGCGCGCGGTCCGAGGATCGCGCAGGCCTTCAGAGCGCCAGGGTGACGTCGTATTTGCGCACCGGGCTCAGCGTGCGCCATATCCCGGTGAAGCCGGCCGGGATCGTCACCGCCGCGCCCGCGCCATGCCGCACCGTCGCCCCGCCCTCCGGCGTCAGCTCGATCTCGCCCTCCAGAAGCAGGAACTGCTCCCAGGTCCGTCTGTCGCGCGCCATCCGGTGCGCGCCGGGCGTGCCCGACCAGAACCCGGTCGCCGCCGGGATCTCCGAGATTTCCCAGGTCGTGAAGACGGGATCGCCCTCCACCACCCGCTCGGGCGCGGGGCGCGAGACGATGCCGGAGCCGGGAGTGACGGGGTCGGACGCGCCGGGCGCGGCGTCTGCAGGCTTGTCCATCCGATGTCCCCTCAGCCGACCAGCGTCGCATCCGACGGCGCGAAGCAAAGGAAAACCTTCGCGCCCTCGGGGTGAATGCCGGTGCGTGCCGCGCCATAGGCGCTGATCTCGCGCCCGTTCGCGAGCCTCAGCGCATAAAGCGCGCGGTCGCCGGAATAGGTGGATTGCAGCACCTCGGCGGCAAGCGCGACGCGGCCGTCGGCGGGCGGGGCGGTCTCAATGGCAAGATCCTCGGGCCGGATCATCAGGTCGGCGCCGCCGGGCGCGCGATCGGCTGCGTCAAGCCTGATCTCCATCCCGTCGCCGCGGAAATCCAGCACGTTCCCGGCGCCGCGCACGATCTCGCCCGAGAAGATGTTCGACTTGCCGACGAAATCGGCCACGAAGCGCGAGGCGGGATGGCGGTAGAGCGTGAAGGCGGTGTCGAACTGCTCGATCCTTCCGTGGTTCATCACCGCGATCCGGTCGGACATGTGCATCGCCTCCTCCTGGTCGTGGGTGACGTTGATGAAGGTCGTCCCCAGCCGGTGGTGGATGTCGCGGAGCTGGTCCTGGAGGTCGCCGCGCAGCTTCTTGTCCAAGGCCGACATCGGCTCGTCGAGCAGCAGCACTTCGGGCTTGAACACCAGCGCGCGCGCCAGCGCCACGCGCTGCTGCTGGCCGCCGGACAACTCCGAGGGCCTGCGGTCGATGAATCGGGTAAGCTGCACCAGTTCCAGCATGTCGCGCACGCGCTGGTCGATCTCTTCGCGCGCCATCCGCCGCACCTTCAGGGGATAGGCGATGTTGTCGCGCACCGTCATGTGCGGGAAGAGCGCGTAGCCCTGGAACACCAGACCGAAGTTGCGCGCCTCGGGCTTCAGTTCGGTGATGTCACGGCCACCGAGCGTGATCCGCCCGCCGCTCGCGCCCTCGAAGCCCGCGAGCAGCTTCAGGAGCGTCGTCTTGCCCGACCCCGAGGGGCCGAGCAGGGTGACGAACTCGCCCTTGCCGATCGAGAGCGAGACATCGAACAGGGCCTGGGTGGGGCCGTAGAACTTGTTGACGTTGCTGATTTCAAGCGAAGACATGGGCAATTCCCGCAAGTTGGCCGATCCGTTCACCGCGCCGCGAGGCTGCGCCTTTGCAGCCGGTTGAGCGCCAGGATGAACAGGCAGGAGACGATGGACAGAAGCAGCGCAACCACGACGATGGTCGGTTGCAGCCGGTCGCGCAGGCTGGAAAAGAGCGTGATCGGCAGCGTCTGCGATTCCGGCGAGGCGATGAACAGCGCCACGACCACCTCGTCGAACGAGGTGATGAAGGCGAAGAGGGCGCCGGTCGCGAAGCCCGGCATGGCGAGCGGCAGCGTGACGGTGCGGAACCGATGCCAGCGCGAGGCACCGAGCGAGGCCGCGGCGCGGTCAAGCTCCGGATCGAGGCCCTTGAGCGAGGTCAGCACCGAGAGGAACACCAGCGGCGCGGCCAGGATCGTGTGGGCGAGGACGAGCGCATAGTAGCTGCTGCCGAGCCCGACGCGGCCGAAGGCATAGGCCATCGCCACGCCGAGGACGACCGAGGGGATGACGACGGGCGAGACGAAGAGCGCGGAGAGGACGATCTGGCCCCACTTGCCCGCAAGCATCGTGCCCATCGCGGCGAGCCCGCCCACCAGCACCGCCACCACCGTGGTGCCGAGCGCGACCCTGACGCTGTTGCCGAGCGTGTAGAGCCACGGCGGCGCGGTGAAGAACTCCCCGAACCAGCGGACCGAGAAGCCCTCCATCGGATAGGTCAGGAAGGTGCTGTCGTTGAACGCCAGCGGCAGCACCACGACCAGTGGCAGGATGAGGAAGGTGAAGGCCAGCGAGAGCGAGGTCCAGTAGATCGCGCGCGACATCAGGCGGTTCCTCCCGTGGCCCGGTTCCAGCCGAGGGCGCGGCGCAGCAACGCGCCGGTCACCACCATCGCGATCACGCAGACGAGAAGCATCAGCGACAGCACCGAGGCCATGCCCCAGTTCAGCCCCTTCCGCACGAAATCGGCGATGTAGTAGGACAGCATCTGGTCGCCCGGCCCCCCGGTCAGCGCCGGCGTCACGTAGAAGCCGAGCGCGAGGATGAAGACGGTGCCGCCGCCGACCGCGACGCCGCGCAGGCTTTGCGGGAAATAGACGCGCAGGAAGGTCTCGACCGGGCCGGCGCCGAGGCTGCGCGAGGCCTGCGCCTGCGCCGCCGGGATCGTCTTCATGACGTTGATCATCGGCAGGATGGCGAAGGGCAGCAGCACATGGGTCATCGCCACCACGGTGCCGAAGCGGTTGAAGATCAGTTGCAGCGGTTCCGTGATCAGATGAATCCAGATCAGGAAGTCGTTCAGCAGTCCGTTGGTCTGCAAGAGCACGACCCAGGCCGTGGTGCGCACCAGGATCGAGGTCCAGAACGACAGCAGCACCGCCATCAGCACCACCGCCTGCACGCGGGGCGTGCCGGTGGCCGCCGCATAGGCCAGCGGATAGCCGAGCAGCAGCGTGAGCAGCGTGACCTGGGCCGAGATCACGAAGGTGCGCAGCGTGATCCGCAGGTAGATGTCGTCGCCCGCCGCCATCTGGTAGCCGCCGCCGGGGGCGGGCTTGATGCCCGTGGCCTTCTGGAAATGCCGCCAGGTGATCGGCTCGACGTTGCGGCGCACCACGTCCCAGGTGGCGGGGTCGCCCCAGGCGGCGTTGAACGCGGTCAGCCCGGCGACCGTCGGCGCGATCCCGGCCGCCTTGTTGCCGGTGTCGATGATCAGCGAGCGCATCCCCCCGAGTTCCTGGTTGAACATCCGCCCGACCTCGGCGCGGTCCTTCTTGGGCATCGCCTGGAGGTCGGCGAGGAGCGCCGCGGCCGCGGCATCGTCCACCCCGGCGCTGTCGTTGAACCTGGCCGAGAGTGTCGGGAACCGCTCGCTCAGGGTGCCGTTGTCGAGCGCGAGCCCGCCGATGGAGACCAGCGGCAGGAGATAGAGCGCGACATAGGCCGCGATTGGCAGGACGAGCAGCATCGCCGCGGCAAGAAGGGTGCTTCGGGCCTTCGACATCGGGACTCCGCTTCGCTGATCTTCGGTGTCAAATGCCGGGCGTGCGCGGGGGGCCCGCGCACGCTCCTTCTTTCTACACGAAACGGATTACTGCGTAACCCAGTTGTTCCAGCGCTCGGTGATCGCGTCCTTGTGGTCGGTCCAGAACGCATCCGAGAAGAAGAGGCCGGTCTCGATGTTCTTGCCCGCCGGCAGTTCGGCGGCATCCTCGGGCTTCATCATGCCCGGCGCGTTCACGTTGGTCGGGCCATAGGGCATCTGCGCCGAGAAGGCCGCCTGGCGGCTCGCGTCATTGACGTAGGACAGGAATTCCAGCGCCAGATCCTTGTTCGGCGCATTGGCCGGAATCGCCCAGGAGTCGATCGAATAGATCGGGTTCGCCCAGAGGAAATCGAGCGGCTTGCCGTCGCGCTTGGCCGCGGTGATACGGGCGTTGTAGGACACCGTCATGACGACGTTGTTCGCCGCCAGCCATTCGACGGGCTGTGCGCCCGCATCCCAGAACTGAAGGTCGGACTTGATCGTGTCGAGCTTGGCGAAGGCGCGGTCCAGCCCCTCGGGCGTGCCGAGCACGTTGTAGACCTCGGAGGGGGCCACGCCGTCGGCCATCAGCACCAGTTCCAGGTTGAACATCGGACCGGTGCGCATGCCGCGCTTGCCCGGCCATTTCTCGGTGTTGAAGAAATCGGCAAGGCTCGTCGGCGCCTCGCCGACCGTGTCCTTGTTGAAGGCAAGCCCGGTGCCGATCACCACGTTGCCCACGCCGCAGGGACGCACGGCATCGGGCATCAGCTCGTCCTTGCCGGTGATGGCATTCCAGTCGAATTCCTCAAGCAGGCCCTCGTCGCAGGCCACCTGAAGATCGGCCCCCTCGGCAATGACCAGATCCCAGGTGACGTCGCCGGTCTCGGCCATCGTCTTCAGTTCCGCCAGACCGCCGAGATAGGTGGTTTCGGTGAAGGCAATGCCCTTTTCCTTCGCGAAGGGCTCGAAATAGGCCCCGCGCTGCGCATCCTGGTAGTTGCCGCCCCAGCTCGCGATCACCAGATCGCGTGCTCCGGCCGCCTGAGCCGCCATCAGCGCCGCGGCCGAAACCGCCGCCAGCTTCATGTATCCGAACATTGATTCCTCCCCGTTGACATTCCGGCGGCCTCCGATGCGCATGGCGCGCGCCCGCCCTTTCCGACTTCATGGCGATTGCCACTGATCGGCCAATACACCCGGTAAAAAAATTTTTGCAAGAAAAAATGGAGCCGCCGGCGCGGCGCCGTGCAGTGACTGCCTCGCCGCCGCGATACGGCGGGCCGCGGGCGGACGGGCACGTCGACGGCCACCGACCGCGGCGGGTCAGGACGCGGCGGAAAAGGCGTGGCCAAGCACCGCTTCCATGCCGACCGCGACGAAGTCGGCGCCATCGCAGAACGGGTCGCCCTCGCCCGTCCCCGCAGGCCCCGGCCAGAGCGCCACGCCGATCCGCAGCCCGGGAAGGCGACGCCTGATCCGGCGGATGCGCAGAGCCACCGACCGGTGGATCGCCCCGTCGAGCGACGCGATGACGATCACCCCCGGCTCCTGGGCCCTCAGCGCCGGGGCCGGATCGGTCCGGTGCGGCAGGGCCGCGGCCTCGGCGCCCTCGGCCCGCATCGCCTGCGCCACCATCTCGGCGGCCGCATCGTCAAGCGCGGTGCGCGCGCCGATGACCGCGACGCGCCGCCCCACGCCGTCAAGCACGCCGTTGTTGAGAAGCGTGGCCGTCTCGTCCCCGGCGTCCCCGGCCCCCCGCTCGGCGCTCTCGCCCTCTGCGCGCTCATCCTCGGCCACGGTTTCCAGATCCTCGATCAGCCGGTAGGCGGCCCGGGCGATCCGGCCCGCCTGGATCTCGGACAGGAGCCCCGCCTCGTGATCCGCCTGGGCGAGCGCCAGTGCGGGAATCGCCGTCCGGTCGTAATATTCCGACAGGTAGCGTTGCGAGGTCGTCAGTGCCGCCGTTTCGGTGAAGGCGAAGGCGTGACCGGCGAGAAGGCGGTCGTAAAGCTGCGCCGATTCCTCCAGCACCGGCTTGTCGCCCAGCATGATCGAGAACAGCCGGAGGCTGGGCACATGGTGCCCGATCACGACCAGACACACCGTCAGCGGCGTGGCGATGATCAGGCCGAGTGGCCCCCAGAGCCAGGTCCAGAACATCGCCGAGACGATCACCGCAAGCGGGCTCACCCCGGTGCGCTGGCCGTAGAAATAGGGCTCGATCACGTTCGAGGTGACAAGCTCCACGACGATGAAAAGCACCGCCGTCCACAGCACGAATCCCCAGCCGGGAGACACGGCGAAGGCCATCACGAGCGGCAGAATCGCCGAGACGGCCGATCCGATGTAGGGCACGAAGCGCATCACCAGCGTGACGATGCCGAAGAAAAGCGCGTTCGGCACCCCGATGAGCACGAGGCCCAGCCAGATCGGCACCGCGTAGATCACATTCACCAGAAGCTGCGCCCCGAGGTAGGTCGACACCCGCGACCCCGCCTCGGCCAGAAGGCGCGAGGTGGCCAGGATGTTGGTGCCGCCGATCAGTTGCACGAGCTTGTCGCGCAGCGCCGCCCGTTCCAGAAGCGCGAAGACGACCACCACGAAGATCAGGCCGAAGGCCGCGACCGGGCTCAGCGCGGGAAGGATGACGCCGCCCAGCCAGCCCGCGATGCTGGTCTGTTCGACGACCTCCACCTTCATCGCCGCATCGGCCGCGGGCGGGGCGCCGTCGGCCGCCGCGATCTGCTGTTCGACACGTGCGCTGATGTTCTCGACCATGCCGCGCAGGTGCGAGACGACCTTGCTGTCCTTGCCGGCCTCCAGAAGCGTGTCGACCTTCGACAGCACGTTGCCCTGATAGCGCGGCAGGTTGGCGCCGATCTGGCTCAGTTGATAGGCGACGATCAGCACGAACGCCCCCACCAGCACCGCCGCCGCAAGGACGGTCAGCACCACCGCCGGCGTGTCGCGCAGGCCGCGCCGGCGCAGGAAGTTCACCGCCGGCGTCAGGATGAAGGCGAAGAGCATTCCGAGCGCCAGCGGCAGGAAAAGCTCCCTGGCCACGGAGAGGATGACGCAGACGGTCACGATCACCGCCAATGCCGTCAGAGAGACGACCGAATGGCCCGCCGTCTCCTTTGACGCCGCCCCTGCCCAGCCGGCGGACCCTGCCGCCTCCTTGCCACGAGACTCCATCCTGCCCCCCTGCCCCAGATGCCGCCGTCCGCGGCGGGACGGGCGAGGCGACCCCCGATCGCGCCGGCGCGCGCCGCGGGATCATAACACGCCCGCGGCGCCGCGGGTTCCCCGCACCGCGCGGGGCCCGACGCCCGCCTCCCGATCCGCCCCGGGAGCCTGTCGTCCCATGAAAAAAGGGTTGCGACCCAAGTCGCAACCCCAGTCGGGGGAGGGAACGGAACGGGGAGAAAGGGACTCTCCCCGCGGGTGCGAATGCGCTCAGCGGCTGCGCAGCGCCCGGCCGATGAGCGAGATCACGAACAGGACCAGGAACACGAAGAACAGGATCTGGGCGATTCCGGCGGATGTGCCGGCAATCCCCCCGAAGCCGAGCACACCGGCGATCAACGCGATGACGAGAAAGGTGACGGCCCAACCGAGCATGGGGATTCTCCTGTGTTTTCCATGACGCTCGAGCGGCGTCGGGTGATGGTCTGACGGGACAACCCCGGCCGGGCCCGACGGTTCCCGCCGGTGGCGAAGAAATCGTCGGGCCACGCGCGTTCCCCATCCCCGGGGGCCGCGCGGCGCGGTCCCGCCACGGGGCGGTCATGGGGTCGTGGGGTCAGGGGTTGATGCAAGGGATCGGCGGGAACCCGCGGTGGACCGGTCATTTCTCCGCGTGAGGCGGAACCGATCTGCGCAAGCGCGATTGTCATGGCACCGGGCGGCGGCCGGCCGGCGACCCGGCCCGACGCCGCAGCCAGGGTTCAACCACAGCTTCAGTCAGGAGACCTCCATGACCGCGAAATTCAGGAAGACCATCGACGACGCCGAAGCGGCGGTGGCCGACGCCGCCGGACGGGTCGCCGCGACGGCGGGAAGCGCCCGCGAGACGATTGCCGAGGCGGCCGGCTCCGCGGCAGAGGCGGCCGGGATGGCGCGCGAACGGATGGGAGACATGATCCAGAAGGCGAAGGACAGCGCCGGAGACGCCAGGGATGCCGTCGTGGCCGGCGCCGGCGCGGGGCTTTCGGCGCTGCGCGACACCGCGATCGAGCGCGCCGATGGCGCCCGCGAGTCGCTGTCGGATGCCGGTGACCGGCTGGCCGCCACGCTGGAACGCGCTTCCGAACAGGAGGATGCCGACGCGATCCGGTCGCATGTCTACGCCTCGGTCGCGCGCGGCGTGACCTCGGCGTCGGAGATGCTGCGGCAGCGCTCGGTCACCGACCTCACGGCCGATCTGCGCGATCTCGCCCGCCGCCACCCCGGGGCGTTCATGGCCGCCGCGGCGGTCGCGGGCTTTGCCGCCGCGCGCTTCCTCCGTTCCTCGGCGTCGCGCCGCAGCGGGGCGGAAGCACAGGAAAGGGGGTATCGCTCGTGACGCAGGATGCTCCCCACGGTTCCGGCAACGACACCGCCTCGCTTCTCTCGGGGGTCGTCGCGGGGATCGGCAAGCTGGTCAAGGGCGAGCTGGCGCTCGCCCGTGCCGAGGCGACGGCGCATCTGCGGCAAGCGGCCGGAGGGTTGGGGCGGCTCGCGGCGGCGGCCGTCATCGGCCTCGTCGGGCTCCAGTATCTTGCCGGCGCGGCGGTAGCCGGGCTCATGGCGGCGGGTCTCGGCCCGGTCTGGTCGCCGCTGATCGTCGGCCTCGTCCTCTGTGCCGTCGCGGCCGCCCTCGGCTATGCCGGAAGGGCGACGCTCGTGCCCGGGGAGGCGGTGCCGCGGCGGAGCCTGCGCAACCTGCGTCGCGACGCGGCGGCGCTGAAGACCGCCATCACGCCGGAAGGAGTTCGCCATGTCTGACCGATCCCTCCAATCCATCGAAGCCGGGCTGGAACAGGATCGCGCGGCCCTCGTGCAGGCGCTTGCCGAACTGCGCGGCAGGCTCGCCCCCGCAGCGCTCCTCGCGCAGGGCCGGGCCACGCTGGCCGCCGAGGCGCGCCCCCTTCTGGCGGAGGTCGACCACGCCCTGCGGTCGCAACCCCTGGTGGCAGCCGCGGCGGGGGTCGCGCTCGCCGCCCTGGTCTTCGGGCGCCGGCGCGACGCGCCGGAGGCCGCGCCGGTTCCGGTCATGGCCGGGACACGGTTCGAAGCCCTGACCCGCTGGGAAGACGAGGGCGGCCCCGCCGCCCCCACCCCGCCGGACCCGGACGACGAGTGGCTGGCCGAGGCGGCCGCGCTTCGCGCGAGGGCCGACACGCTTCTGTCCCGCATCGACGACGCGGCGCGCCGCGGGCTGGCTCCGGCCGCCGAACTCGCCCGGCACCGGGCCGAGGTCATCGCCGCGCTCGCGCGCGAGACCCGTGCCGCGCTGGCCAAGGGTCTCGGCGCGCTCAGCGGGGCGGCGCGCGACGAGGCCGTGGTCGCGCGCGAGCGCGTCTATCTCTCACGCCTCGCGCTCGGGTCGGGATCGCGCCGGACCGTGCAGGACCGTCCCTTCTTTGCCGGCGCGGCGATGGCGGCGGCGGGCGCGGCGCTGGCGCTTCTCTTCCGCCCGACAGAGACGGAAGACCGCCTGATGGGCGGGACACGCGACCGCCTGATGCGCGACGCGAAGGCCGCCCTGCGGGACGAGGCGGTGAAGGCGAGCGATCTGGCGCGGAGCCTGACCGAGGCGCTTGGCCGCGATGTCGACCGCGTCCGCCGGACGCTCCGCCCGCCCGCGGCCGACCCGGGCGCATGGCCGGCCCAGCGGCACTGACTTGCTGCTGCCCGCCGGCAAGACCGCCGGCCCTTTCGCAGGGGCCGGCGGTCCTGCCTCGGCAGGCGCGAGGCCGGCCGGTCAGGCCTGGCAGCGCGGAAACACCAGTTCCACCGTCGACCGGCCGTCGTCGATCCGGGCGGTCACGCGGCCGCGCAACTGCGCGGCAAACTGCGACAGCATCCGCCAGGGGATCGTCGCGAGCCCGGTCGCGCCCTCGGGCATCAGTTCCGGCACGACCGGGCCCACGACCGTCAGGCGGATGTCGTCGCCCGCCTCGACAAGCGCCACTTCCACGCCACGGTAGACCTCCGCCCCCGCGGCGAAGTGACAGCTCACGATTTCCGCCAGCGCCAGCGCCAGCGGCACCGCCGCCTGCGCCGGCATCCGGATCGGCTCGAACCGCTTCTTCGCGGTGCCGAGCGCGATGCCGTGGATCTCCTTCAGGCGCCGGATCACGGCGAAGAGGATCTCGTCCATCGGCACGTCGCGCCGCCCGCCCAGGCTGTAGAGGCTGGTGTGCGTCGAGGACAGCGCGATGACGCGGTTGATCAGCCCGCCGAGCACCCCGCGCAGGTCGGCGTCGCCGGTTTCGCGGCGATACATCCGCATCACCGAGGCGATGATCTGAAGGCTGTTGCCGCTGCGGTGGTGCAGCTCCTTCAGGAGCGTGTCCTTGTCGACGAGAAGGTTCCGCAACTCGGCCTCGTCGTGATCGATGGTCCGGATCAGCTCCTCGTAGACGGCGTGCAGCTTGCGGATTTCGGTCGGCGCCTCGTCCATGTGGGGCAGGGGCGCGCGGAGGCGACTGGCCATGTAGGCATTCATCGCGCGCGACAGCGCACGCACATGACGCACGACGAACCGGCCCGAGGCGACCGAGGCCGCGATCAGCGCCGCCGCCCAGGTCAGCGCCGGCAGGAGGAAGGGCGCCAGCGCCGCCGTGTCCCAGAAGCTCTCGTTCTCGCGCTCCCACACGGCGAGGAGAAAGAGGTCCGGCGCCACGCTGTTGACCGAGACGATGCGGCGGCGGCCGTCGGCCCCCTCGCCATAGAAGGGATGCCCCGAGAGCGTGTCGAGCCTGTCGAGCGCCACGCCGCCGGAGACGAGCGTCGCGAGCCCGGCCGCGTCGGTCGTCGCCGACAAAAGCGTCCCGTCGCCGGTGTATGTGGCAAGAAGCGCCGGCTTCCAGCGCGATTCGCTGTCGGCATAGGGCGCGGGCAGGATCGACCGGTGCCGCAGCAGCACCGCCACCACCCCGGTCTGCCGTCCGGCCGCCCCGACGACCGGCTCCGCCACGGCGATCACCGGCGCCCCCGAGACCGGCCCCTTCACCCCGAAGACGAGCGTCGCTTGGGGCTTCGCGGTCATCCGGGCGAACAGCGGATCGGCGGAGAAATCTATCGGCGCTCCGGTCGACGTGCAGGTCATCCGTCCCGACATCGGAATGTAGGCGACAAGCGTGGCGGTCGGGTTGGTCGCCGCGCCCGCCCGCATCCGGGCCACGCAGTCCGCGCCCGGGGAGGGGACCGCCGACAGGCCCGCCGCCAGCATCCGCGCCGTGGTCCTCGCGTCGCGGATCATGTCCATCTGCGGGCGGACCGCCTCGATCGAACTGCCGCCGATGCCGCTGAGCGTGGCCTTGTCCGCCTGGTCGAGCGACGCCCAGACCTGCACGATCGACAGAAGGCCCAGGGGCAGAAGCGCCAGCACGAGCGTCGACGCCAGCCTGAAGCCCAGGCTGCTGGTCGCGGACAGCGGCGCGAGGCTCAGCTTCAATGTGCCCCCGCGTTTGCCCGCAGGACGACCGCGTTCGTCGCCCTGTCGGTGCCCGAAAACATGTCCTCGCCGTCCTCCAGTTGCAGAAGTTCCGCCAGCCGCTTGCGCGCGCGGCTCGCCCGGCTCTTCACCGTGCCCACGGCCACGCCCATCATGCCCGCCGCCTCCTCGCAGGAAAAGCCCGAGGCGCCGACGAGGATCAGTACCTCGCGGTGTTCGGGGCTCAGCGTGTCGAAGGCGCGCTGGAAGTCCTGGAACGCGAGACGCGCCTCATGGGCGGGCTTCACCGAAAGGCCGGCGGCGTGTGCGCCCTCGGTGTCCTGGACCTCGCGCCGGGTCTTGCGAAGGAACGAATAGAAGGTGTTGCGCAGGATCGTGAAGAGCCAGGCGTCGAGGTTGGTGCGCGGATCGAACTTGTCGAGGTTCGACCATGCCTTCAGGATCGTCTCCTGGACGAGGTCGTCGGCCAGAGACATGTCGCGCGCGAGGCTGATCGCGAAGGCCCGCAGCCGCGGGATCGCGCCGGCCAGCCGGTCGGCCGGATCGGCGGTGGCATCCTGCGTCTCTCTGGCTTCTGCCCTCATGACGCGTCGTCCTTGGGCCCGCTTCCGGCGGTCTTGAGCTGGGCCAGGAGTTCCTTGAACCGGTCCGGCAGCTCCTCGTTCAGCGCGGCCGTGTAGACGCGCTTCAGGTTCTCGTCGATCTGTGCCCGTATCGCCTGCCTCTTCGGCGATGCGCCATCTTTTTCGGTCGCCATTTTTTGCATTCCTACGATTTGCAGGGAACCTAACGCAGTTCCGCGCGTTTGGTTCCGAAGAGACTCAAGAAAAACGGAGAAAAACGCGATGCTCGCACAGGAAGCGATCGACCACTCGGCCAGGGTTGCCCGTCACCTCCCCTATCTGCGCCGCTATTCCCGCGCACTGACCGGCAACCAGACCAGCGGCGACGCCTATGCGGTCGCGGTTCTGGAATCGGTGGTGGCCGATCCCGCCGTTCTCGACCGCCACGCCGACCCGAAGGTCGCCCTCTTCGCCGTCTTCCACTCCATCTGGTCGAGTTCCGGCGCGCCCGTGGCAGAGGCGGATTCGAGCCTGGCGAGCGCCGCCCAGTCGCACCTTGCCGGGTTGACACCGAACTCGCGCGAGGCGCTCCTGCTCAACACCATCGAGGGATTCGACCGCAACGAGGTCGCGGCGGTGATGGACATTTCCGCGGCCGAGGCGGCCGGGCTTGTCGAGATCGCCGTGCGCGAGATGGAAGCATCGGTGCGCGGCTCGGTCCTCGTGATCGAGGACGAGGCGCTGATCGCGATGGACATCGCCGATATCGTCGAGGGCATGGGCCACCGCGTGACCGGCAACGCCCGGACACGCGCCGAAGCGGTGGAGATGGCGGCCGGCACGCGGCCGGACCTCATCCTCGCCGACATCCAGCTCGCCGACAATTCCTCGGGCGTCGACGCGGTGAACGAGATCCTCGCCCAGTTCGGCGAACTGCCGGTGATCTTCATCACCGCCTTCCCCGAACGGCTGCTGACCGGCAACCGACCTGAACCGGCCTTCCTGATCAACAAGCCCTACACCGAGGAGCAGCTCCGCTCGGCCGTCAGCCAGGCGATGTTCTTTTCCTCCACCGACACGCTGCGCGGCTGAACGCCGCGCTTGCGGAAGGCGCGGGAGCGGCGGCGGCGGGAACTGCCGCGGCCGTTTGCGCGTTCCATGCCCATGCCACAGGCTCCGGCCGCATTCCTTCCCGCCGTGCCCCATCCGGTCCCCCGGGCCGGTCCCCGCCCGTCGCATGTCGAGGTGCTGGTCACCGCGGCCGAGGCCTACCCGGCGCTGGAGCGCGCCTTCCTGGCGGCAGAACGGGAGATTTCGGCAAGCTTCCGGATCTTCGAGCTGACCACCAGGCTCCGCTCCGCCGAGGCGCGGCGGATCGGCGAGACCTGGTTCGACCTCGTGGCCCACACCCTCGGCCGCGGGGTCGCATTCAGCATCGTGATCGCCGATTTCGACCCGGTCGCCCGCCCCCGGCTGCACCGCGCCACCTGGCGGACGGTGCGGCGGTTCCACGCCGCCGCCGAGCTTGCGGGGCCCGGCGCGCGGCTTCGGGTGGTGCCCGCCATGCACCCGGCGACGGCGGGCTTCATGGCGCGTCTGCTTCTCTGGCCGCTGGTGCTGTCGCGGCTCCTGCGCACCGCCGGCTGGCTCGGCGGGCTGGTTCCGCCCCAGCGGCTGGCCGCGCTGCGCGAGCTGCCGGGCGTGCGG
>JBDHSQ010000086.1:0-15127 GCA_039808285.1 Paracoccaceae bacterium | reverse complement strand
GTGGTTGTTCACGGCGTCGAACGCGCCCTGATCGTTGTAGTCGGTGTTGTTAAGGCCGATCTTGGTCCAGGTGCCGACGCCGACATAGTTGTCGTAGTTGGTGTACGCCTTGAACCGCGGCAGCCGGGGCTGATCGACGATGCCGGTGGCGTTGTCGACGCTCAGCCCGTCGAAGAAGGTGCTGCCGTCGGCGGAGACCGCGAGCCGGAAGCGGTCCGACCCGAACAGCCCCACCAGCGCCTTGGTCACGAAGCCGGTCTGGAGGGTCAAACCGAGATCGTCGCCGGCCGCCTCCTTGTTCATGGTGTAGAACAGGTCGCCGGTGCCGCCCTCGGCCACGGTCCTCGCCGTCCAGAGCGCGGCGTTGAGCTTGGCCGAGAACGGGTTCGATGCATCCGCCGTGGTGCCAACCCCGAGGAGCGCCATGTTCTGCAGCGCCGCCGGTGTGGTCCCGAGCCAGCCCGCGCCATCGTAGACCAGCAGCAGGCCCTCGTCCTCGACCCATGCGCGCCAGCCGATCCGCGGGGGAAGTCGCAGCCAGGCGCCATCGGTCCAGAGCGCGACGTTCAGGTCCCATCCGGACCATTCGCCCGTCGCGCCCGAGGCGACGATGTAGCGATCGCCATCGGCGGGACTGCCGGGCGGCGCTGTCAGATCGCGGTCGAGCACGGAGAGCTGCACGAGCCCGTCGAGCAGCCGCAGCGCCTCGTTGTGGGTGACGTGCTTCTGGGCCTGCGCCGCCAGGATGTAGGGCAGCAGGAGATGGGTCGTGGCGTCGGACATGGGATGGCCTTCAGAGTATCAGCGTGAGGGTCTTGGGCGCGCCCCGCCCGACGAGGGCGGAGAGCTGGTAGATGCGGCTGTCGAGCGTGTCACCGGGGCCGAGCGGCGCGCCCCAATCGGCGGTCTGGTCTGCGGCGGTGTAGACCGCGCTGGTGGTGGCGGTGCTCAGCACCCGCTTAACGGTCGCGCCATCAAGGATCTCGACCTCGTAGGCTTCGAGCTCTTCTCCGAGCGGCACTTCTAGCCCGCCCCAGCTGTCGGCCGCGAGAGCTCGGGACCGGCGCGTCCAGCGGATCGTCAGATCGCCGGGCGTGCGCGGCCTGCGCCACGGCTGCTCGACATGGGCGCCGGAGAACGGCCGCAGCCCGACGCCCGCGGGCGTGAAGGATTGCGCCACATAGGTCTCGTCGCTGACGGGGCGGCTCGCCGGACCGATGCGCCAGTTCCACGGCAATCCGAGATCGGCCTCGGCAATCGGCAGGGACGCCAGCGACGCGTCCAGCACCACGACAAGAGCGCCAGCGGGCGCCGGATTGCCCATCGCGCCCTCGGTGCCGCGCTGGCCGCGCAGGAGCCGGGTCAGCCGGTATCGACCCGGCGCCAGCAGCTCGGCCGCGCCCGCCTGCACGATCTCCCAGGTGCCGGGCGCGCTCTCGATAGCCAGCGCATTGGCGCCGCCCAACAGCGTCAGGTCGGTGACGCTCTCCAGCGTGCCGGTGAGCAGATCGACCACAAGCGCATTGCCGTGGTCGAAGCGTGAGGTGGGGCCCGGATAGAAGTCCGAGACCAGCGCTCCGATCCGGGCGCGGCTGCCGAACGTGGTCAGCAACTCGAACCCGTCCGTCGAGGGGCTGCGGAACACCGCCATCTCGCCCGGCCAGGGAAGAGCGTGCGCCGCGACAAACGGTCGATGCGCGGGCTGGTCCTCGGTCAGCTGCGGCAGGTCCATCAGCACCGCGTCCGGCGCGCCGAACACCACGGCCCGCGTCAGCGACGCCGCGCGGGGATCGCCGGGCGGCAGATCGTAAGTCGCACGGTCCTGCCGCACCGCCTCGATGCCGCGCGCTGCCGCGTCGGCGATGGAGACGAGCCGCAGATCGACCAGACGCCCGTCATGCGCGAGCCGGATCGCATCGGCCGGATCGAACGCGAGGCGCGAGGGTGGCAAACGGAACGCCGCCGTCTCGCGGCCCACCCACGCCTCCATCAGCGCGCGGCGGCAGCGCCTCTCGGCCTCCTCGGGCGGCACCGCCATTGGAAAGGACTCGGACGCGATCCGGGTCGTGTCCACGGTGATGCGCCGGGCCTCGACGAGGGCCGCGTCGTAATCCTCGTCGGCGCGGGCGACCTGCCATTTCAGGGCCTGCGGCAGTTCGGTCTCCTGGCCGCGCGTCAGTTCCAGCACATCGCCCTCGCGGGTGGCCACCAGATCGTCGGGCGCGAGGGTGGCGACGGAGGCCCGGCCGCGCATGACAAAGCGGATCCCCCCCTCTGTCTCGACGGCGTCGAAGCCGAAATGCCGCGACAGCGTTGTGATCGAGGCGCGTGGGCTTTCCAGCGCCGTGATGGCGTAGCCTTCGACCGCGCCCCAGAGGCCGGTGACGTCGATCCGGGACTCGGGCAGCCCGGCGCGCAGGCAGAGGTGCCGCACGAGCGCCGCCAGCGACACCGCGCCAAGCCGTCCGGTCAGCCAGTGCCCCAGCCGCCAGTTCGCCCCGTCCGTCCAGACATCGGTCAGCGCCGGAAAGAACGGGTACGGCCGCGCGTCCCAGGTCCAGGCGGCGCATTCCGGCACATGCACCATCCGGCCGCCGTAGACCGATGACACCGGGTTGTTCGCCGGGACGCCCCACCAGAGGTACGTCGCCTCGAGATAGGCGCGCTGGATCGCGTCGTCGCGCCAGCCCCGCGAGAAATGCGGCGTGAAGCTCTCGGACGACTTCGGGTCGAAGAAGACGTTCGGCTGGTTCGTGCCCCGGTCGATGGCGGGACAGCCGAGCTCGGTGAACCAGATCGGCTTCGACTCCGGCGCCCACGCCGTCAGCGTGCCGCTCTCCACCCCGCCCGGGCGGTCGTAATGCGCGTTCGACCACCAGGCGCGAAGATCCTTGTAGCGGAAAACCCATGGCTTGCCCGCCGCGCCATCGCTGATCGGGGTGCGCACCTGTGCCACCCGATCAGCCGCACTGGCATAGAACCAGTCGAAGCCTTCCCCGCCCGCAATGTTCCCCTGCAGATAGGCCCGGTCGTAGATCGCAGGCCAGCCCGCCTGCGCATCCGCGTGCTCGAACCCGTCGCGCCAGTCCGACAGCGGCATGTAATTGTCGATGCCGACGAAATCGATCTCCGGGTCCGCCCAGAGCGGATCGAGGTGGAAGAACACGTCGCCCGAGCCGTCGCCCGGCTGGTGCCCGAAGTATTCCGACCAGTCGGCGGCGTAGCCGATCTTCGTCCCGGCCCCGAGAATGGACCGCACATCGGCAAGGAGGTCCCGATAGCCCTGCACCGCCGGATAGGTGGCCGCGCCCGAGCGGACCGTCGTCAGCCCCGGCATCTCGGTGCCGATCAGGAAGGCATCGACCCCGCCCGCCGCCGCGCAGAGATGGGCATAGTGCAGCACCATGCGGCGCAGGCCCCAGTCGCCGGGCGTGCCTGTCCACGAAACCGATTGACCCGCCACGCTGAAGCTCGCAGGTGTCGCCGCGCCAAACAGCGCCGCGACCTGGCTTGCGGCCGTGGCAGTCTTGTCGACCGATCCCGCGTAGCCTGCCGCTGGAGAACAGGTGATCCGGCCCCGCCAGGGGAAAGCGGGCTGGCCGGTCTCGGCGGCGTTGTCGGAATAGGGGTTCGGCAGGGTGTTGCCGGGCGGCACGTCCATCAGGATGAATGGGTAGAATGTCACGCGCAGCCCGCGCGCCTTCATCTCCTGGATCGCCTGCACCACGGCGAAGTCGGACGGCGTGCCGCCATAGACCGGGCGGTCCTGGTCGTCGCGGCTGACCAGGAAGGCGTTGGCACGGCTCACGCCGTTCACCGACCAACTGGCGGGCGTGGTCGACTTGGCCGAGACCTCGACGCCCGGCCGCACCTTGCAGGAGCCCGCGCGCAGGTCGTCGCCGAACCAGGCCACGACGAGGCTGACGCTCTCGACCGCAGGCGCCATCGCTTGCAGCCGGTCGAGCGCCTCCACCATGTCGGTGGAGTCGGCCAGCGCGTTCAGGTTCTCGGGCATCGTCGCGCCGCCATCGGTCTTGCGGATGGCCTGCGTGGCATATGTGAACTCGCCCGAGGCCGGGATCATGGTGACGGCGCGGGTCAGCCCCTCGGCGGTGTCGGGATCGGCGAGCGGCCGGAAGACTTCGAAGGACAGCTGCGGCAGGCGGTTGCCGTAGGTCGAAAGCGCCAGTTCCTCGAAGACGACATAGGCGGTGCCGCGATAGGCGGGCGTGTTGGCTGCGCCCATCTTCCCCGCAATGAACGGGTCCGCCGTCTGCGCCTCGTCGCCGGGATACCAGCGCCAGGTGACGCCGGAGAGGTCCATCGGCTTGCCGTCGGCCCAGATCCGGCCAATGCCGGTGATCGGGCCTTCACACAAGGCCACCGCGAAGCTGGCGTAGTACAGATACTCGGTGGTCTTGACCTTGCCGCCCCCGCCGCCCTTGCCGCCGCCCTGCGTCGTGGTCTTCGTCTCCTCGCGGAAATCGGTCGCCCAGATGATGTTGCCGCCCATCCGCATCCGGCCATAGAGCCGCGGGATCACCGCGCCCTCGGTGGCCGAGGTGATGCGCAGCGTGTCGAGCCGCGCGCCCTCGATGCGCTGGGTCGGCGCCAGCGACGAGATGATCCAGCTGTCGACGACCGAGCCGATGCTCGAGCCGATGAAGCCGCCGATGGTCGCGGCGCTCACGCCGAGGATCGCCCCGCCGATCGAACCGCCGATGGCGGCGCCGGCTGCACCGAGAACAAGCGTTGCCATGTCGGGGTCTCAGCGTTGCGGGAAGAGGAAGGCGAAGGCGATGCGCCGCCGCCAGGCATTGGTGAGCGGTTCCTCGATCACGCCGAGCCGCTCATAGGCGTGGAGGAAGGTGGCAGGACCGGTGAGGATCCCGACATGCTTGGCGATGGCGCGGGGCCTCATGCAGAAGAGGACCAGCGCGCCGGGACCGGCCTCGGCAGGCGACACCTCGATCATCATGCGCCGCGCGCCTTCGGCCAGAACCTCGCGCGGGCCGGTCTCGCCCCAGTCGCGGCTGTAAGGCAGAATCGGGAACGGCTCCGGCCCCACCACGTCGCGCCAGACCCCCCGCGCGAGCCCGAGGCAATCGCAACCGACGCCGCGCAGGCTGGCCTGGTCGTGGTACGGCGTGCCGAGCCAGGAGCGTGCGACGGCGACGACACGCGCGGGGTCGGCCGATGCGAGAGGTTGCGTCACAGCACGCCTCCCTCGTGGCCGCCATCCTTGGTGGCGTAGCGCAGCACGGCATCCTGGCCGGGGATGTGCGGGAACCCCCGGAAGTTGGCCGTGTTGGCGAACCTGGCGCCGCAGGTCTCGATCCGCTTATCGCAGCCCGCACGGATGGTGAAGGCATTGCCCTCGGAGATCTCGCGCACCGGCGCCTCGAGAAGGGTCAGCACGGCGATGCCGTCCGTCACATCATGGCCGAGAACCTCGGCCCGACGCCCCGCGTTGGAGCCACTGGTCCATTCGATGGTCCCGAAGGTGAACCAGCCGGAGGCGAAGCCGCCGAGGCCCGAAGCGGTGAAGGCGCGGTCGCGTAGAAGGTCGATCACGACGCTCGTGCCCTTGAACGCCGGGTTCTCCAGATCGACGCCGCAGCGCGCATCGCCGAGCGCGGCATCGCAGGTCGCCTGGAACGTCCGCCCGATCGTCTGGCCAAGCACATGCGCGAGCGAGCGGACTTCGGCGACGAAGGCCAGCCGCCCGCGCCGGATCTGGCCGATGGCCCCGCGCCGCATCAGCACGCGCTGGTTCGTGTCGGCCCAGTTCACCCGCCAGACTTCGACCTCGGCGTTATCCCAGCGGCCGTCGAGGATGTCGGTCTCGGTAATCCGGTCCGAGGTCAGCACGCCCTCGGCGTCCTGCGCATCGACCGAGAGGTCCGAGCCGGAACGGACCTCGGAGGCCGTCAGCCCGCTCTCGGGCTCGAAATCCGTCCCCTCGAAGCTGAGCGTCCGATCGTGGTCGGTGAAGCCGAAACTCGTGCCGTCGGCGCGCACGATCCGCCAGCACCAGGCGAGCGTCGTCGTTCCCTCGTCGAGATGGGCCTGCAGGTCGGGGTCGAGGGACTTCATCGGCGCAGTTCCAGAAGCGGGATGGAGGTGATCGAGCCGAGCCGCTCGAGGTCGAGCGTCACGTCGAGCGCGTCGGTGTCGAAACGGACCGGCACGTCGAACTCGAAGCCCGCGGTGATGGCGGCGCCAGCGCCCGGCGCGGTGCTGAAGGTGACGACGCCGGTGGCGGTGTCGACCGACCAGCCGGAAGGCTGCTCGACCCCGCCGAGCGCGATGCGCGCGGTTCCGGTCACCGGCTTCGCGACGGCGCGCGTCCAGGATTGCGCACCCGAGGCGTAGCGCTTGACCAGCTGGAAGGCGGTCGTCGCGCCGTCGCCCGTGCCGATAGACTGATCGGTGGGCGACGGCGTGCCCGAAGGCAGGCAGGACTTGTGGTCACCCCAGTCCTTGAACCGGAAGCCATGCAGGCGGCCATTGCGCGCCTCGAAGAAGGCGACGACGGCGGCCAGATCGTCGGCGCGGCGGATGCCATAGGCGACATCGTAGCGGCGGCGCGAATTGGCCCAGCTGGCGTTGCGCTCCTCGTCGCCCGAGGCGAGCTCGACGATCTGCGTGCGCCGCTCCGGTCCGCCCCGCGCACCTCGGCTGATGTTGTCGGGAAACCGGACCTCGTGAAACGCCATCACATGCCCCTCCGACCGAGCGACACGGCGCGGGCGATATCCGCGGCGACCTGCGTTCGCGATTGCCGGAAGCTCTCGGCGTCGCGGGCCATGATGGTCACGTTGACCCCGCCGCCCGCGCCGTAGCTCTGTGCCTCCCGCCGCGACAGCACGCGTTCCCCGCGCTGCAGGATCGCGGGCACCTCGTCGTGACGAAGCCCGGCCATGCCGCCACCATGCATCCGCGGCGCGGCGGCGAAGGCCATGGCCGGGACCATCCGCGAGGGTCCAGCCGATCCGACCATCCCGCCCGCATGCAGGACGTTGGCGAAGATGCCGCCCGCCCCGGAGAAGACGCCGGAGAGCGCATTGGCGATCGGCCCGAGGATGAACCGCCGCGCCGCCAGTTGGGCGAGATCGGCCAGCAGCGACGTCACCAGATCGCGGAAGTCGAGCTTGCCGGTCTTCACGAACTGGCCCACCGCGTTCTCGGCCGACTGGAAGGCGCCGACGAGGCTCTGGCCGATGTCGCCACCGATCTCGCGGGCCTTGCTGGCGTAGTCGGAGAGCGCGGCGGTGACCGCCCGCCAGCCGGTGACGGCCGCGTCGGTCGCGGGCTCCGCTACCGCAGCAGCAGCTCCGGCCGCCACACCTGCATCTGTTGCGGCGCGCCCGGCGTCGCCGAGGGACGTCTCCAGGCGCTCCGCCGCAGCGGTGGTCTCGGCCAGTGCGTCGGCGCCGTCCTCGTCGGTGCCGCGTACGGCATCGCGCAGCGCCTGCCAGCTTTCGAGGGGCGCACGGGCCCCCTCCGCCAGGTCGCGCGCCGCGCCGCGGTAAAGGTTGGCGGACTCGAGCGCCCTGTTCGCCGCCTCGGTCAGACCGAGATCGGGCGCGGAGAGCGGATTGTCCTCGAAGGCCCGATCGAAGGCCGCCTGAGCTGCCGTGGTTGCGGCAGTCGCCGCTCCCTCGAAGCGGTTCTCGATCTCGCCGAGGTCGAGGTCCGGAACCAGCGATATGCGCCGCTCCGACCCGAGCGCTTCGAGCCCCTGGTTGATGCCGCCGATAAAGCCGTTGATCCGCGAGACCACCCCGTTCAGCATCGCCTCGACGCCATCGACCAGGCTGTTGGCCGCCTGGAACGCGAGATCGCCGATGGCGGCGGGCAGCAGGCCCCAGATCGCCTTGATCGCCTCGTAGGCGCCTTCGAAGGTGTTCGCGGCCGTGTTGCCGAAGCCCACCACGCTCTCGATGGCGCTCTGCATGCCCGATGCGGCATCCGCCTTCAGGTCGAAGAACATCGCCGTGGCGGCCGCGCCCGCCGCCGCCGCGCCCATACTGATGCGTTCCCAGACCTCGACCGCGAGGTCCTTCAGGAGCGACATCGCTTCTCCGAAACCGCCGGCGCCGGAGACGAGCCGGGTGAACTGGTAGACGAGCTCGCCCGCGCCGACGATCAGCGCGCCGATGCCGGTGCGGATCAGCGCCCCGCGCAGGACAACGAGCGCCGTGGCGAGGCCCCGGACCGAGAGCGCCGCAGCCGCCATGCCGGCGACCCAACGTCCCGCGAGGAACGCCGCGAAGGTGGCGGCATAGGTGGTCAGGCGGCCGATGTTGTCCAAGAGACCGCGGATCGCGATGCCGAGCGGCCCGGTGCGGCTGGCCACCGCCGCCATGGCATCGGCGACGGCTTCCAGCGCAGGTGCCGCTGCGACCGCCAACTGGTTCGAGAGCCCGCGCCAGACCAACCCGAGCCGCGAGATGGCGTCGTTCGTCCGCTCGATCTGGTCGGCGTCCTGCTCGGAGACGACAACCCCGAAGGCGAGGACGTCCTCTGTCGCCTGGCGCAGCGTCGCGGTGTCGATCCGGCTCATCGCGATGGAGCCTTCCTCGCCGAAGAGCTGGCCCGCGACCGCCGCGCGCTCGGCGGCAGGCACGAAGCTCTCGATCGCCGCGTTGATCGCGCCCACGCGCTGGTCCAGCGGCAAGGCGATCAGCTCATTTGCTGAAAGCCCCAGCCGGTCGAGCGCGTCGGCAGCAGGGCCGGTCCCGGCGGCCGCCTGACTGAGACGGCGCGTCAGATCCTTGGTGGCCTGCTCGATGCCGGACATGGAGACGCCCGCCAGATCGCCCGCGCGCTCCAGCGTCTGGATCGAGGCGACGGTGGTGCCGAGCGACTGCGCCAGCTTCGCCTGCGCATCGACCGTCTGCAGGCTGGACCGGATCATCGCCACGCCAGCAGCGGCTGCGGCGGCCACGGCAGCGGCAGCCGCGACCCGCACCCGCCGCGAGAAGGCCGCGAGCCGGGCGTTCGCGGCTTCCATCTCCCGGCTCAGCCGTCCGAAGCCGCGCGACCCGGCCTCGCCCACGCCTTCGAGTTCGGCGCGCACCTGCCGTCCGCCCACGGCCGCGAGGCGGACGCTGACCCTCTTCTCAGCCATGGGAATGATCCATCTTTTCGTTGAGCTTGGCCACCATCACCGCTTCGATGACGGGCAAGAGTTCACCCGCAGCAGCGGGCGGGACGCCGAGCGCATTTCCCAGAGCGAGGGCCGCGGACAGGTCCCAGCCGACCACCGCGCCGGGCAGCACGCGCAACTGACCGCCGAGGCGGCCGACGAGATCCCAGACCTGCCAGCCCTCATGGGTAAGCGGCCGGTTCAGGCGCGTCGGGCAGTCTTCGCACGCTTGCGCGCAGGCTTCGCAGTAGCGCTCGCCCCCGCCGAAGGACCACTCGGCGAGAGCGCGGAGGCGTTTTTTTCCTGTTCCAGCAGCAGGCCTTTGGACACGTAGGTCAATTGGAAGGCCTCGAAGATCGGCCAGACGTCGAGCAGCGCGTCGATGGCCTCGGGGGTGGGATCGATCGGGTTGCCGTCGGCATCGCCGATGCCCTCCCAGCCGAGCACAGCCCGTCGCGCCAGCGCCTTGGCGAAGGCGACGGCGCGCTCCTCGTCGGAAGCCTCCTCGGGCACCGCCTCGACGGCGGGGTCGCTGCGCGTCGCGACCATCAGGGCGGTCGTCAGCGGGCGCAGTTGCACCCGGACGCCGGGGGCGAGGTCATGCCAGCGCGGCGCGTTGGTCAGGTCGAGCGTCAGCATCAATACGTCTCCACGTCATTCACGAGGGTGGCGGTGCACATCCGGCCGACGACGCTGTCGCGCGCGGCCTGCCAGTCGAATGTCGCCTGGACGCCCTGCGGCCCGGAAATCTCGATCCGTGGACGCGGCAGGTAGACGGCGTGCACGGTGAAGGAGAAGCTTTCGCCTGAAGGCAGGACGTAGGCGAATTCCATCTCGCAGGCCTCGCCGTTGATCGCCTGCGTCACCAGCGTCTGGTCGGCGAAGCGCACCTCGATCCGGCCCGTCAGCGCGGCAATGGATGGATCCGCGCCATCGATGCGGCCGTCCGAGCGGATGGTCTCGATCCGGTCGAGGTTGTTGGCGTAGGTGATCTCGGCCGAGACCACATTGCCGAGGGCGGTGCCGTTCCGGGTGATCGCCCCGTTGAAATGGCCGAAGCGCTTCAACTCCAGTGCGGCGGGCGTTCCGGCACTGGTCGTGGTGCCGACCGTCTCGCCCTGCGCCACCAGCCGCGCGGTCGCGGTGAGCAGGCCCGAGCGCTGCATCTGCCAGGTGATCTGGTCGAGCACGCAGCCCGAGTACATCGCATAGCGGGGCACCTCGGGCATGCCGGTCTCGATCGACATCGAGGGCAACGTCCAGGACCCCGACTGAAATTCGTGGCTGTACGGGGCCTCCGCGCCCGTGGTCGTGGGCGCGCCGAAGGCTGCCTTCAGCCAGAAGCCGAACGCCTCGGCGTCCAGCGGCACGACGACGTCGCCGTCGGCCGTCACGGCGTCCTTGATCGGCGCTAGCGGATCGCGGCCGTAGCCGAGAAGCTCCGAATTCAGCAGCGGCTGCTCCGCGCCGAGCGACGTGCTGGCGAAGGGCATGCGGGTGAAGCCGCTGACGGGCGGCGTTCCATAGGTCGTCTCGAACGCAAGCGCCATCAGCGCTCGCGCCCCTTGGGCTCGTGCCATGTTCGTCTCCTGTGGTCGGTTGGGTCAGGCCAGCGGGTCGGCCGTGGAATAGTGCAGCACGACCGGGATAACGGCGGCCTTCAGACTCGCCGCGCCCTCGACCGGCAGATCGACCGGGCGCGGGGCTTCGGCCTCGACCCAGTCGCAGAACCCGCCCAGCGTCCGGTCGGCGGCGAGCGCTGCGCCGATGCTGGCGGTCAGCGTGTCAAAGGCGGCGTCGCGATCGGCACCCTGAACGACCGCCTCGATCTCGGCTCGGTGCTGGTAGTGATAGCGCAGCGGCGACAGCGTGACTTCGGGCGCACCTGGTTCGCCATCGCGCAGGATCATCAGGCCCTCGACCGGCATGCGCTCGGGCAGCACGTCCCCGCGCAGAGCGGTGGCGGGCAGCGCCGAGAGCCGCGCGTGCAGCGCGACGAGGATGGTTTCGCGAGGTGTCATGGGTCGGCCGAGTTGGAAATCGCGTCGAGCACCGGACAATCGGGGACTTCGGCGCCCGAACACCTGGATGCAGTTGTAGCGAGGACGGATTCGATACGCCGAAGATCCGCGATCCTCGCGCGGACATCGGCAAGGTGCCGCTCCGTCCGTTCCTTGACCTCGGCGCAGGTCGGCGCGGCGCCGTCGCCGAGCCCCATCAGCCCGCGGATGTCCTCCATCGAGAACCCGAGTTCGCGGGCGCGCAGGATGAAGCGGAGGCGTGTGGCGTGTGCGGCGGAATAGACCCGGTAGCCGGCGTCCGTGCGGGGCGGGTCGGGCAGCAGGCCGGTCTTCTCGTAATAGCGGATCGTCTCGATGTTGCAGCCGGTCGCCCGGGCCAGGTCGCCGCGTGTGAAGCCGCTCTCGCGCTCGTGATCGGTCATGGGCAAGTTTCCTCTTGAGCCTGTAGTTGCTACAGACCCTACACCCATCGTCAATCACAGACGAGAGGTGCGCGACATGGCGCTGACAGACGACAGAACGGACAGCACGGGCGCGGATCGCCCCGCCCGAAAGGGCTGGCTCGCGGCGGGCGGTGTGGTGGGCGCCTTTCTCGCCTCGGCCTGCTGCATCGGGCCGCTGGTGCTTCTGACTCTCGGCATCTCGGGCGCCTGGATCGGCAACCTGACGGCTCTGGAGCCTTACAAGCCGATCTTCGCCGTGATCGCGCTCGGCTTCATCGCGGCGGGTTTCTGGCAGGTCTATTTCCGCAAGCCAACCGTCTGCGAACCCGGTTCCTACTGCGCAAGGCCAGCATCGGCGCGCATCACCAAGTCGGCTCTCTGGGCCTCCCTGATCCTCGTTCTCGCAGCCCTCACCATCGACTGGTGGGCCCCGCTTCTCTACTGACCCCGAAAGGACATCCACATGAAGAAGATCCTTGCACTCGCCTTGTTCGGCCTGACCGCCGTTGTGCCGATCACCGCCATCCCTGTTGCCGCGCAGACCGTCGCCGCCGAGCAGACCGTCACCTTCGCGGTGGACAACATGACCTGCGCGCTCTGCCCAGTCACCGTGAAGCGTGCGATGGAGGGCGTCGCGGGCGTGCGCGCCGTCGAGATCGACTTCGATGCCCGCACCGCCACGGTGATCTTCGACACCGCCGCGACGAGCGCCGACGCCATCGCGACCGCGTCGGCCAATGCAGGCTACCCGGCGCGTGTCGCGGGCTGACGAGATGACCGAGCAGTCCGACCGCAAGCTGATCGCGACAGGGATCGTCGGCACCGTCATCGCGGCGCTCTGCTGCTTCACTCCGGTGCTGGTGGTGCTTCTGGGTGCCGTGGGCCTGTCGGCCTGGCTGGGTTGGCTCGACTACGTTCTGCTGCCCGCGCTCGCCTTTTTCGTCGCGCTGACCGTGTACGCGGTCTGGAGACGGCAGCGGCGCCAGACCACTCGAACGGATGGATGACTTGATGAAAGACGATTGCTGCGCGCCCAAGGGCGATTTCGACCTTGCCGTGATCGGCGCCGGATCGGCCGGGTTCTCGGCCGCGATCACCGCCGCCGAGGGAGGCAAGCGCGTCGCGCTGATCGGCCATGGCACCATCGGCGGGACCTGCGTGAACGTGGGCTGTGTGCCCTCCAAGACGATGATCCGGGCCGCGGAAGCCCTGCACGGTGCGCAGACAGCACATCGGTTCCCGGGCCTGAACAGCGAGGCGCAGGTCGCCGACTGGTCGGCGCTGATTGCGGCCAAGGACGATCTTGTCGCGACACTGCGCCAGAAGAAGTACGCCGATCTGCTGCCGGGCTACGGCGGTGTGACCTATCTCGACGAGGGTCCGGCGCGTCTCGTCCTCGGCGGGGTCGAGGTCGGCGGGCGCAGGATCACGGCTCCCAAGGTGATCGTCGCGACCGGTGGCCGACCCGCCGTGCCCGACATCCCTGGGATCCAGGACGCACCAACGCTCGACAGCACGTCGCTGCTGGAGCTGGACCGGTTGCCCGAAAGCCTGATCTTCCTCGGCGGCGGCTACATCGGCGTGGAGCTGGCGCAGATGATGGCGCGGATGGGCACCCGCGTCACCATTGTCTGCCGCTCGCGCCTGCTGCCGCGCACAGAGCCGGAGGTGTCCCGGGCGCTGACGGAGACGCTGCGCGCCGAGGGCGTCGCGGTTGTCGATGGCGCGACCTACGACGCCGCACGGCGCGACGGGGCCCGTGCGGTCCTGACGGTGACGGTGGACGGCGCAGACCGCGATCTGACGGCCGACCGCCTCGTCCTGACGACGGGACGCGCAGCCAACACCGAGGGGCTGGGCCTCGCGGAGATGGGCGTCGAGACCGACGCGCGTGGCGCGATCCGGGTGGGCGACGACATGCAGACCACGAAGGCCGGCATCTTCGCGGCGGGCGATGTGACCGACCGCGACCAGTTCGTCTACATGGCCGCCTATGGCGCCAAGCTCGCGTCCCGCAACGCCGTTCTGGGCGGGGCGGAGCGCTACGACAACGCCGCGATGCCGTGGGTGGTGTTCACCGATCCGCAGGTCGCCGGCGTCGGGCTGACCGAGGCGCAGGCGCGCGCCGCGGGTCATGACGTCAAGACCAGTGTGCTGACGCTCGACAACGTGCCCCGCGCGCTCGCCGCCCGCGACACGCGCGGCCTGATCAAGCTCGTCGCGGACCGGGCGACCGACCGCCTCCTGGGCGGCGTGATCATGGCGCCGGAGGGAGCCGACAGTGTCCAGACGCTCGCCATGGCGCTCAAGTTCGGCATGACGACAAAGGCGCTCGGCGAGACGATCTTCCCCTATCTGACCACGGTAGAGGGGCTGAAGCTCGCCGCGCAGACCTTCGACAAGGATGTCGCGAAGCTGTCGTGCTGCGCGGGGTAACCCGAGCCGTCGGTTTCGTGGCTGCCGAGCAAGATTGCGCATCGATGCGATCACAACCTACCCCCCACCCAGTTCGCCACGATCAGCCCCGGCACGCTGTCCAACGCCCGGTCTGCATCCCGCGCCAGATCCAGCCGCTTCGGCAGCTTGACCTGCGGCACCAGCAGGAAGATCGGCGCAGTGACCTTTCCGCGCCCGGTCTTCGACCGCGACACCACCGCCTGGCCTTTCGTGTTCAGCCGCCCCTCGGCGACCAGCAGGCTGGGGCCCGTCCGGCGATAGACGAAACGCAGGCGGAGGCCGCGTCGCCGCTCCCATTCACCGGGGGTGATCCGGCCGCCGCGCAGGGATTTGCCCGCCGCGGGCAGCGGGATCGCCAGCCAGAACCCGTTCTTCGATCGGATCAGCGGCCCGGTGTCATGCGCACCGACGATTACCGGCGCCTTCGACCAGACCAGCGCCGCAGCCTCAAGGCTCTCGCCCGACCTCGGGAAGTTCTGGCTCCGGATCGAGTTGGCGAGCCGTGTACCAAGCCCCGCGCCGGTGATCTGCAACCGCCACGCCGTCTTCAGCCCAGTCCCGGCCTCGCGAATGGCGGCGGTGACGGCCCGTTCACCCGCCGCGACCTCGGCCGCCATCATCGCGACGATGTCGGGATCGATGTCGAGCTTCAGTTTCACGCGGGCCTCAGGTCGACGGTCCAGACCAGCCGCTCGCGGTCGCGGACCGGCTCGCCCTGTATGAGGAAGGCGTCGCCGTCGATCTCGATGCGGTCGCCGGGACGCGGGTTCGCCACCTCGGCCACGCGCAGGTCGATCCGGGTGGTTTCGGACCAGAGCCGCGCGTCGCCGAAGTCGGTGACCGCGTCGGCGCGACGGGCGACGGCACGCACCAGCACGGGTGTACCGCCGTCGGCGATGTAGACCGCGTCCCGGCCGATGTTCGGATCGGCGAAGAGCGCGCCGATGGCGGCGGCGAAGGCCGACATCAGAACGTCGCGTTCAGGCGCACCCGGCCGATGGTGTCGCCGGCGCCGCTCGCCACCGCCTCGACGGCCGCGCCGATGAGGGTGT
>JBDHSQ010000085.1:0-15179 GCA_039808285.1 Paracoccaceae bacterium | reverse complement strand
TCGGAAACCTACGACTGGCCGCCCTCGTCGACCTACATCCAGAACCCGCCCTACTTCCGCGGCATGGGGCGGGAAAAGGGCGCGATCCGCGACATCGCTGGCGCCCGCATCCTCGCGCTGCTCGGCGACATGATCACGACCGACCACATCAGCCCGGCCGGCTCGTTCAAGCCCACCACGCCCGCGGGCAAATACCTGACCGAGCGGGGGGTGGAGCCGCGCGACTTCAACAGCTACGGCTCGCGCCGCGGCAACCACGAGGTGATGATGCGCGGCACCTTCGCCAACATCCGCATCCGCAACGAGATGCTGGACGGGGTGGAAGGCGGCTACACGCTCGGCCCCGACGGCAGGCAGACCTCGATCTTCGACGCGGCGATGGCGTATCAGGCGGCGGGCGTGCCGCTGGTGGTGATCGGCGGGGTGGAATACGGCGCGGGCTCCAGCCGCGACTGGGCGGCCAAGGGCACCAACCTTCTGGGCGTCAAGGCGGTGATCGCGGAATCGTTCGAACGCATCCACCGGTCGAACCTCGTCGGCATGGGGGTGATCCCGTTCGAGTTCGCCGAGGGCGAGACCCGCAAGACGCTGGGGCTCAAGGGCGACGAGGTGATCTCGATCCACGGGCTTGAAGGCGGGTTGAAGCCGCTCGCGCTCGTGCCCTGCACGATCCTCCATGCCGACGGCACCGGGAAGACGATCCGGATCAGGTGCCGGGTCGATACCGAGGTCGAGATCGACTATCTCGAGAACGGCGGCGTGCTGCACTACGTGCTGCGGAACCTCGCCCGGGCCTGAGCCGCGCCCGCCCGCGCCCCGGCACCGGAACCGGCACCGAAACCGGCCCCGGCCGCTGGCGGCGATTCGGCCGCTCTTGCGGTTCGCGATTGATCGGCGGCGGGAAATGATTTTCGCGCCCGCCCCCGGCTGTTCCGCGCCCGGCGAATGGGGCCGCAACAAGGCATTCGGAAACAACCATATTTCATGGGGGATTTGTGAAAGAGGCGATCTGCCGGGTTTCCGGGCGGCCGGGTCCGCGCTATCACGGGGGCATGAGGATGCAGCGCACGAAAGTCCATTTCACGCCGAGCATGCCGCTTCTCGAGGCGGCGGCCCTGCTGATCCTGATCGTCGCATCGCAATTGCGTTGACGACAGGGGCCGCCGCGGGCTTAAGCAGCTACTCCGCGGCGGCCCTTTCCATCGCCGGCCGGATCTCGCTTTCCAGAACCTGCGCGGTGATCGGGCCGGGGAAGCGCAGCACGACCTTGCCCGCCCCGTCGATGACGAAGGTCTCGGGCACGCCGTAAAGCCCCCAGTCGATTCCCATGCGGCCGCTCTCGTCGGCGCCGAGCCGGGCGTAGGGGTTGCCAAGCTCGGCGAGGAAGCCGAGCGCCGCGGCGGGCTTGTCCTTGTAGTTCACGCCGAGGATCGTCACCCCCTCGGCCCCGAGCGCCTCGAGGTTCGGATGCTCCGCCCGGCAGGGGGCGCACCAGCTTGCCCAGAAGTTCACCAGCTTGACCTTGCCGTCGCGCAGGTCGGCATCGGCGAAGACCGGCTGGTCGCCCAGAACCGCCAGTGCCACCGCCGGCGCGGGCCTGCCCTGGAACGCCGACGGCAGCGCGTTCGGATCCTCGCGGTTCATGCCCCAGACGAACATCGCGGCGAGGCCCGCGAAAATCACCGGCGGCAGCGCCATCAGCGGGGAAAGCCTAGCCATTGCGACCCATCCGCCGTTCCTGCTCCTCCAGCCTGCGGCGCATCCGCGCGCCCTTGCGCAAGGTCACCCAGACCAGCCCGCAGAGCAGCACGATCGTCACCCCGTAGGCGCCGAGGACGGTGCCCGCGTATTTGCCGAGGTCGATCATCAGGCCAGCCTTTCCCGCGCCTCGAGCGCGCGAAGCCGGCGCGAGCGGATTTCCGTCCGGGTGCGCAGGAGCACGAGCGTCACGAAGAGAAGCACGAAGCCCGCCATCGTCAGCCACAGGGGCCAGGCGAAGACATCGGCCACATGCTCCTCCGCATCGAGCGAGAGCGAGGCGCCCTGGTGCAGGCCCTGGTTCCAGAAGAGCACCGCATAGCGGGAAAGCAGCGCGAAGACCGAGCCGACGAGGCAGAGGACCGAGGTCAGGTCGGCCGCGGTGTCGGGATCCTCCACCGCCTCCCAGAGCGCGATGTAGCCGAGGTAGAAGAGAAAGAGGATCAGGAACGAGGTGAGCCGGGGATCCCAGGCCCACCAGGTGCCCCACATCGGCTGGCCCCAGATCGCCCCGGTGAAGAGCGCGATCAGCGTCATCGTCATGCCGATCGGCGCGGCCGCCTTGGCCGCCAGCACCGAGACATGGTGGCGGCGGACCAGCCAGATCAGCGAGGTGACCAGCATCATCGCCCAGCAGTTGATCGCCATCATCGCCGAGGGGACGTGGACATAGATGATCTTGACGGTGGAGCCCTGGCGGAAGTCGTCGGGGGTGAAGAAGAAGCCCCAGACCAGACCCGCGAGAAGCGCCAGCACCGCCAGCCCCGTGACCCAGGGCAAGGCCCGGGACGAGGTCTGCATGAACTTCTTGGGGTTGGCGTATTCCCAGATCGACATGGCGGCCTAGCTATCCCCTCGGGCACGCGCGCTCAAGTGTCTTAGCACGGGGCGGCCTAGCGCAGATTGACGCGGATTGCCGCAGCCGCGGCGAAGGGCAGGATCGCCGCCGCCCCGGCGGTGATGCCGGCGAGCATGAGAAGCGGCGTCGCCGCCGAAAGTCCCTCGGCCCCGCGGCGGACCGCCTCGGCACCGAAGATCAGCGTCGGGATGTAGAGCGGCAGGACGAGGAGCGACAGGAGCAGCCCGCCCCGCTTCAGCCCGACCGTCAGCGCCGCGCCGAAGCCGCCGATCATCGAGAGCGCCGGCGTGCCGAGCAGGAGCGAGAGCGTGAGCCAGGAATAGCCCGGCCCCGGCAGGTTCAGGAGCACGCCGAGCACCGGCGCCGCCGCGGTCAGCGGCAGGCCGGTGGTCAGCCAGTGCGCCGCGGCCTTGACCGCGACGACGCCCTCGAGCGGGATCGGCGCGGTGGCGAGCAGGTCGAGCGAGCCGTCCTCGCGGTCGAGCGCGAAGATCCGGTCGAGCGAGAGCAGGCAGGCAAGGAGCGCGCCGACCCAGAGGATGCCGGGCGCGATGCGGCCGAGCGTGCCGCCCTCCGGCCCGACGCCGAAGGGCACCAGCACGGTGACGATGAGGAAGAAGGCGAGGCTGAGGCCGAAGCCGCCGCCGGCACGGGTGGCCAGCCGCAGGTCGCGCAGGAGGAGCGCTAGCATGGACGGGCGCTCCGCCGGCGGGGGGCGCCGGGGCGCTGCCCCGGACCCCGGGGTATTCGCGCAACGAAGAAGGCCGGGGTCATGCGAAGGCTCCGTCGAACCGGGCGTCGAAACCGCCGCCCTCCCCCGCCGCGGGCGGTTTCGCCCGGAACGGGGTGAGGTCGAGCACCGCCGCCTCTGCGAGGCCGAGGTCGATATGGGTGGCCATCAGCGCCGCGCCCCCCCGGCCGAGATGGCTGCGGACGGCGGCGGCGAAGAGCGCCACCGAAGCGGCGTCGAGCGAGACCGTGGGCTCGTCGAGAAGCCAGAGCCGGCGGCCGGTGACGAGGAGCCGCGCGAGGCCGAGCCGGCGCTTCTGCCCGGCCGAGAGGTTCTGCGCCGGGCGGTCGGCCAGCGCCTCGAGGTCCATCGCCGCGAGCGCCGGCGCGATCCCCTCCTGCCCGTAGATGCGGGCCCAGAAGGCGAGGTTCTCGGCGACGGTGAGAACCGCCTTCAGCCCGTCGGCATGGCCGGCATAGGCCGCGCCTTCGGGCGGCAGCCGGATCTCCCCGGCGACCGCGGGCTGGAGCCCGGCCACGGCACGCAGGAGCGTCGTCTTGCCGATGCCGTTCGGGCCGCGCAGGATCAGCGCCTGCCCCTCGGCGAGCGTCAGCGCCACGCCTTCCAGAAGCGCGATGCCGCCGCGGGCGACGGCGAGAGCCTCGACGGAGAGGAGCATCGCCACCCCCTAGCCCGAAGCGGCGCCGGGGCCCGGCGCCACCGGCAGGAGCGCGACGGCGACCCGCCGGCCCTCGGAGAGGAGCACGTTGTAGGTCCGCGCGGCGGCCGGGCTCGCCATCGGCTCGAGCCCGATCCCGGCGGCCTCCAGCGCGCCGCGAAGCTCGGCCGGTGGCGGTGCGAGGGCGGCGCCGGTGCCGAGGAGAAGAACGTCGACCTGGCCTTCCAGCGCCAGGAGCGGCGCCAGGTCGGCAAGCCCGCCCCAGGGCCGCGCGCCGGAGGCGGTCACCAGCACCGGCCCGTGCAGCACCTCGCCGCCGACGCGGAAGAAGCCCGGCCCGTAGCCGTCGACCGGCCGGGCCGTGCCGAAGCCGGTCTCGGTCAGCCGGGTCATGGCCCGGCCGCGAACCGGGTGCCCGCGGAGCCGTCGTCCTTCTTGCCCCAGTCGCGCTTCACGCCGAGCCAGAGCACGATGTTCTTGGCGACATAGACGGTGGAATAGCAGCCGACGAAGACGCCCCAGAGCATCGCGAAGACGAAGCCGCGGATCACGTCGCCGCCGAAGATCAGCATCGCGCCGAGCGCCAGCGCAGTGGTCACCGCCGTCATCAGGGTGCGCGAGAGCGTCTCGTTCACCGTCAGGTTCATCACGTCGATCAGCGGCATGGTCTTGAACTTGATCAGGTTCTCGCGCAACCGGTCGAAGACCACGACGGTGTCGTTGACCGAATAGCCGAGCGTGGTCAGCAGCGCCGCGATCGTGGTCAGGTCGAACTTGAGCTGGAAGAGCGAGAAGATTCCCACCGTCAGCAGCACGTCGTGCAGCAGCGAGATCACCGCGCCGAGCGCGAACTGCCATTCGAACCGCAGCCAGATGTAGACCATGATGCCGAAGGTCGCCGCACCCACCGCGTAGAACGCGGTCTTGATCAGCTCGCCCGAGACCTTGGGGCCGACCGATTCGACCGCGGCGAAGCTCACCTCGGGGTCGGCGGTCTTCAGCGCCGCCTCGATCCGGGTCAGCTCCTCCGGCGTGACCGAGCCGGTGGCGTCGGTGCTGCCGATGCGGATCATCGCGACATGGCGGGTCGTGCCGAAGCTCGGATCGAAGACCTCGGTGATCGAGACGTCGCCGAGATCGAGCGCGCTCAGCGCGTCGCGGTAGTCGCCGACCTTGAAGGCGTTGGGGCTCTCGGTGCGGATCGAGGTGCCGCCCTTGAAGTCGATGCCGAAGTTCAGGCCGAGGACCAGCACGAAAAGCACCGAGGCGACCATCGCCAGCGCCGAGATGCCGAAGGTCAGCCACTGCCAGCGGAAGAAGTCGATATGGGTCTCGTCGGGGACCAGTTTCAGACGGAATGCCATTGCCTGTGCTCCCCTACAGAATCAGCTCTCTGGGCTTGCGCCATTCCACCCAGAACACGATCAGCAGCCGGGTCAGGAAGATCGCGGTGAAGACCGAGGTGACGAGGCCGATGGTCAGCGTCACGGCGAAGCCCTTCACCGGGCCGGAGCCGAGGAAGAACATCACCGCGGCGGCGATGAAGGTGGTGACGTTGGCGTCGATGATCGCGCTCATCGCCTCGCTGAAGCCGTCGTCGATGGCCTTCACCACCCGCTTGCCGCGGCGCAGCTCCTCGCGGATGCGTTCGTAGATGATCACGTTGGCGTCGACCGCGGTGCCGACCGTCAGCACGATCCCGGCGATGCCCGGAAGCGTCAGCGTCGCCCCCATCATCGACATCACCGCGAGGATCAGGACGACGTTGACCATCACGGCGATGGAGGCGAAGACGCCGAAGAGCCCGTAGCTGGCGATCATGTAGACCACCACGGCGGCGCTGGCGATGACCGACGAGAGCCGCCCGGCATCGATCGAATCCTGGCCGAGTTCCGGCCCGATGGTGCGTTCCTCGAGGAAGTTCATCTTCGCCGGCAGGGCGCCCGCGCGCAGCAGCACGGCAAGCTGGGTGGAGCTTTCGACGGTGAAGTTGCCGGTGATGATGCCCGACCCGCCGGGGATGTGCTGGTTGATCCGCGGCGCCGAGATCACCTCGTTGTCGAGCACGATGGCGAAAAGCTGGCCGACGTTCGCGGCGGTGTAGTCGCCGAACTTGCGCGCGCCGGTCGGATTGAAGCGGAACGAGACCGCGGGCCGGCCGTTCTGGTCGAAGTCGGGCCGCGCGTCGGTCAGTTCCTCGCCGGTGACGACGGGCGCATCCTCGAGCGTGTAGTAGACGCCCTTCTCGTCGAGCGACGGCAGGATCTCCTGCCCCGGCTTGGCGATCGCGTTCGCATCGGTGCCGCGACCGACGACGGCCTGGAAGGTGAGCTGGGCGGTGGTGCCGATCAGCGACTTCAGCTCCTCGGCCGAGCCGATGCCCGGCACCTGGATCAGGATGCGGTCGGCACCCTGCCGCTGGATCGTCGGCTCCCGCGTGCCGACCTCGTCCACCCGGCGGCGGATGATCTCGAGGCTCTGCTGCATCGTCCGGTCATCGGTCGCGGCCTTTTCGGCGTCCGAAAGCCGCACGATCAGCGTGTTGCCCTCGGCGGTGATCGCCAGATCCTTCTGGCCCACGCCGGTCAGGCTGACCACGTTCGTGGCAAGCCCGCCCGCGATCTCGACGGCCTTGGCCATCGCCTCCGGCTTCTCGATCTGGATGCGCAGCTCGGCCGGGTCGGAGGGCGCGCGGCGGATGCCGCCGGTCTCGCCCCGCGCCTCGGAAAGCGCGCGGCGCATCTCGGGCCAGAGCGCGTCCATACGCGCCTTGTAGACATCGGCCACCTGCACCTCGGCCAGAAGATGCGCGCCGCCCCTGAGGTCGAGGCCGAGGTTGACGATGCCCGAGGGCAGCCAGCCGGGCCAGAGCGCGCGGTCGGCGGCCTGCTCCGGCGTCTCGAAGCCCGCGCGCTCGGCGGCGACCACGGCGTCGTTGTGCCGCTCGACGCGGGCATAGAAGAGGTTCGGCAGCGCGGACAGGAGCCCGAGGGCACAGAGCCCCAGGATGACGATCCGCTTCCAGAGGGGGATGTGCAGCATTCTCGGCTCTCGGGCGGTGGGGGGAGCGTGCTCAGCCTGCGGTCGCGGCGGGTTCCGTCCTGGACAGGACCTGGGTGACGGTGGAGCGCACGATGCGCACCTTCACGCCGTCGGCGATCTCCACCTCGATCTCGCTCTCGCCGTCCTTGACGCGCGTCACCTTGCCGATGATGCCGCCCTGGGTGACGACCTGGTCGCCGCGCCTCAGCGCCTCGACCATCGCCTTGTGATCCTTCATCTTCTTCTGCTGCGGCCGGATCATCAGGAAATACATGATCAGGAAGATCAGAATCAGCGGCAGGAACTGCACCACGGCGCCGGCGCCACCGGCGCCGCCCGCGGCCTGGGCATAGGCGGGAGTGATGAGCATGAATGCGTCCTTCTGGATGGGGGGCGCGGTCCGCCCTGTCGGTCGCGCCGGAACCTATAGGCGCCCGGGCCTGTTTGCAAGGCGGGGCCGGGCGACGCGGGCCGTTCCCTTTCGCCCGGCGATCGGGCATAACGCCGCCGGACGAGCCTCAGAGGTCTGACATGCACGACATCCGCGCCATCCGCGACAATCCCGCCGCCTTCGACGCCCGGCTCGCGCGCCGGCCCGGGCTGGCGCCGATGTCGGCGGAAATCCTCGCCATCGACGAACGGCGCCGCGCCCGGATCCTCGCCGCCGAAACCGCCCAGGCGGCCCAGAACGCCGCCTCGAAGGAGGTGGGGGCGGCCAGGGCCAGGGGCGAGCAGGCCGAATTCGAACGGCTCCGCGCGCTCGTGGCCGAGAAGAAGGCAGAGGTGGCGCGGCTCACCGACGAGGCGGCGGTGGAGGACGGACGGCTGCGCGATCTCCTGCTCTCGATCCCGAACCTGCCGCTCGACGACGTGCCCGACGGCGAGGACGAGGAGGGCAACGTCGAGATCCGCCGCTGGGGGGAGCCTTCGGCCTTCGGCTTCAGGCCGCTGGAGCACTACGAGATCGCCGGCGTGAAGCCGGGGATGGATTTCGCGACGGCCGCGAAGCTTTCGGGCGCGCGCTTCGTCGTGCTGCGCGGCGCCGTCGCACGCATCCACCGCGCGCTCGCCCAGTTCATGCTCGACCTGCACACGGCCGAACACGGCCTGACGGAGACCTGGACGCCCGTCCTCGTCAAGGACGAGGCGATGCTGGGCACCAACCAGTTGCCGAAATTCGCCGAGGACAGCTACCAGACCACCAACGGCTGGTGGCTGATCCCGACCTCGGAGGTGACGCTGACCAACACCGTCGCGGGCGACATCCTCGACGAGGGGCAACTGCCGATCCGGATGACCGCGCACACCCAGTGCTTCCGCTCCGAGGCCGGCAGCGCGGGCAAGGACACCGCCGGGATGCTGCGCCAGCACCAGTTCGAGAAGGTCGAGATGGTGTCGATCACCACCCCCGAGGCGGCGCTGGCCGAGCACGAGCGGATGACGCGCTGCGCCGAGGCGGTGCTGGAACGGCTGGGCCTGCCCTACCGGACCATCGTGCTCTGCACCGGCGACATGGGCTTCGGCGCGCGGAAGACGCATGACCTCGAGGTCTGGCTGCCGGGCCAGAACCGCTACCGCGAAATCTCCTCGGTCTCGGTCTGCGGCGATTTCCAGGCGCGGCGGATGAACGCGCGCTACCGCCCGGCGGGGGCGGCCAGGCCGGAGTTCGTCCATACGCTGAACGGCTCGGGCCTCGCGGTGGGGCGCGCGCTGATCGCGGTCCTGGAGAACGGCCAGACCGCGGACGGCGGCGTCGTGCTGCCGCAGGCGCTGTCGCCCTGGCTGGGCGGCAAGACCCGGCTGACGCCGGACGGGCATCTGGTCTGACGGCGGCGGGGGTTTCACGCCCGCACCCCCGAGGGTATTTGGACAACGAAGAAGGTCAAACCGTCTTCGCGGACCTTTCCCTGTGCTTTCTCAGCCGCGAGGGCGTGGATTTCTTCCGGTCCTTGAACGGGTTCTTGTCGCCCTGGTCGCGGAAGGTCAGCCGCACGGGTGTCCCCGGCATGTCGAAGTCGGACCGCAAGCCGTTGACGAGATAGCGGGAATAGCTGTCCGGCAGCTTGTCGGCATGGCTGCACATGACGACGAAGGCAGGGGGCCGCGTCTTCACCTGGGTCATGTATCTGAGCTTGATCCGCCGCCCGCCCGGCGCCGGCGGCGGATGCGCCTCGGTCATCGCGGAAAGCCACTGGTTGAGCCTGGCCGTGGTGATGCGGCGGTTCCAGACGTCATAGGCCTTCAGGATCGCGGCGTGGAGCCGGTCGAGCCCGCGGCCCGTCGTCGCCGAGACGGTGACCAGCGGCGCCCCCCTGAGCTGCGGCAGGAGCCGCTCGAAGGCTTCGCGCAGTTCCTTCAGCTTTCCGGTCTTGTCGGCCTCGAGATCCCACTTGTTGACTGCCACGACGACGGCGCGGCCCTCGGTCTCGGCGAAGTCGGCGATCCTCAGATCCTGCTGCTCGAAGGGGATGCCGGCGTCGAGGAGCACCACCACGACTTCCGCGAAGCGGACCGCGCGCAGCGCGTCCGCGACGGAAAGTTTCTCAAGCTTGTCAACGACTTTCGCTCGTTTCCTCATGCCGGCGGTGTCGAAGATGCGCACCGGCGTGCCCATGTAGTCGGCCGCCACCGAGATCGCGTCGCGGGTGATCCCGGCCTCCGGCCCGGTCAGCAGCCGCTCCTCGCCGACGATGCGGTTGATCAGCGTCGACTTGCCGGCGTTCGGCCGGCCGATCACCGCGATCTGGAGCGGCCTGTCTTGCGTCGGCTTGCGCGTCCCCTCCTCCGCCGTCTCGTCGGTGACCTCGATATCGGTCTCGGGCGCGTGGACGGCGGCCTTCGCCTCCACCTCCGCGGCGACGGGGCGGAGGATGTGGTAAAGCTCGTCGAAGCCCTCGCCATGTTCCGCCGAAAGCCGCACCGGCTCCCCCAGCCCCAGCGACCAGGCGTCGAGCACGCCGGCCTCGCCGGCATTGCCCTCGGCCTTGTTGGCGGCGAGGATCACATGGGCGTTCTTGCGGCGCAGGATGTCGGCGAAGGTGCGGTCCTGCGCCGTCACCCCCGCCCGCGCGTCGATCACGAAGAGGCAGACGTCGGCCAGTTCCACCGCCCGTTCGGTCAGCCGCCGCATCCGGCCCTGGAGACTGTCGTCGGTGACGTCCTCAAGCCCGGCCGAGTCGATGGCGATGAAGCGCAGGTCGCCGAGCTTCGCCTCACCCTCGCGCAGGTCGCGGGTGACGCCGGGCCGGTCGTCCACCAGCGCGAGCTTCCTGCCGACGAGCCGGTTGAACAGGGTGGACTTGCCGACATTCGGCCGCCCGACAATGGCGAGGGTGAAGCTCATCCCGTTGGTCCTTCCGGTTCGAAGCCGCGCTTCTACACCGCCGGCGCCTCAGCGGAAAGCCCGAAGCTTCCCGTCCCTGGTGACGATGTAGAGCACCCCGCCCGCCACCGCCGGTGCCGAGGCCGCGCCACCCGGCAGGTCCACGGTGGCCAGGAGCGCGCCCGAGGCGGGATCGAAGGCGCGGACGAGCCCGTCCGACGAGGCGAGGATCAGCCGCCCGCCCGCGAGGACCGGGCCATAATGCGCGACGATGGCGCGCCGGCGCTTGTCCTTGTCCCGTGTGAAATAGGGCATGTCCACGCGCCAGATTTCCGCGCCGCTGGAGGCATCCAGCCGGACAAGCTGGTCCTCGTCGTTGACGAGGAAGACCGATCCGCCCGCCACCGCCACCGGACTGAGCGCGCCGTCGCGCGCCGACCAGACCGTCTGGCCGGTGTCGGCGTTCACCGCCGAAAGCCGCCCGGCCGAGGTGCCGGCGTAGACCACGCCATCGGCGATCACCGGATCGCCGGTCAGGTCGGAGAGAGCGGCATAGGCGCGGCCGCGCCGCTCGCCCGCGACATGGGCGCCCCAGAGGCCGGTGCCGGAATCCTTCGCCACCGAAACCATCTGGCCCGAGGAGAACGGGAAGATCACCTGCCGCGCATCGACCGCCGGCGCCGACACGCCCATCACGCCGGCCGGGGACGGCGTGCCGGGCAGCGTCCATTCCACCTTCCCGTCCGACGCGCGGACGGCCCAGGCCGAGGCATCGCGCGCCACGACGTAGACGCGGCCGTCGGACACCGCCGGCGCGCCGCCGACCGAGGCGTCGAAGCGCTGCCGCCAGGCAACCGCGCCGCTGCCGGGATCGAGCGCCACAAGCTCGCCGAATCCGGTGGTGACGAAGACGCGCCCCTCGCCGAAGGCGATGCCGCCGCCCGAAGCCTCGCCCGCGCGGTCGGCGGCGGGCGTAAGGTCCACCCGCCAGAGCGTCGCGCCATTGGTGCCCGTCGCGGTCACGGTCGTGTCGGCGTCGAGCGTGAAGACGCGGCCGCCGGCGACGACCGGATCGGCGGTGATGCGGTTCTTGCGTCCGTCGCCCGCCCCGATCGGGGCGGACCAGAGCGGCGCGAGCGGCCCCGGCAGGGCGACATGGGCGATGTGGTGGGCGCCGTTGCCGGCGCGCGCCGTCCAGTCGGCGTTTCCCTGCGCGGCGGGCAGCGAGATCGGCTGGGTGACGACGGGCTTCGGCGCCAGCGCGTCCGGTTCGGGCTCCGCCCCGATCACCGCCGTCCGCGGATCCTGCCGGACGCCCTCCAGCACGGGTTCACGCCCGGTGCAGCCGGCGATGATGGCCAGGGCCGCGAGCGCCCCAAATCCCTGCGAAAGTCTCACCTGCCTGCCCCTTTCCTCGTCACGCCCCGGCTCCCGGCCCCGGCCGGGCGGTCAGCCCGCGTCCGGATCGCCGCCCAGCGCCACAATCAACTGCGTCACCCGCCGTTGCAAGCCCGGGGTCGCGTCCGGCTCCTGAAGCACCTGACGGGCAAGTGCGACGGCCTCGCCGGTCTTGCCGTCCGCCATCAGCGCGATGGCCTGCTGTTCCATCGCCAGCGCGCGGAAGGGCGCGCCGGGCTGGGCAAGCTCGGCCAGCGCGGCGTCGCGGTCCGCGGCATCCATCGACGGCCCCGCCAGGATCACCGCCTTCAGCCGCGCGAGCTGGCGGTAGTCGTCGGGCAGGGCCGGTTCGGCCGCGAGCGCCTCGAGCCGGGTCAGCGCACCGGCCCGGTCCCCGCCCCGCAATGCCTCGTCGGCGGCAAGGAACCTGGTCAGCGCCGACCTGATGGCCGCGTCGCCCGGCCCGTCCGCCGTCACGGCGTCGAGCGCGGCCACCCGCGCGGCCGGATCGTCGCTGTCGAGCGCGGCCGTCACGGCGTCGCCGAAGGCCCGGGCCGCGTTGCGCGCGCGCACCTTCTGCCATTCGACCCAGGCCGCGCCGCCGACGATCAGGAGGACGAGCGCAATGCCGATCCAGCCATACTTGCGGAAGACCGCGAAGAGCTTGTCGCGGCGCACCTCCTCGGTGACTTCGTCGATGAAACTGTCGGTCTCGCTCACGCGGCTCTCCCACCCGGCGGGGCCTTTGCGGACCGCCCCTCGTTCCGGCCCGTCTTACACGGGAAGCGCCGCACTTGCCAAGGGCGGGCCAGGGGCCGGAGGACCGTCACGACCCGTGCGGCAAGACCTGCCGCCAGCGGCCGCCGGGGGCAACGTCCGACACCTCTTCCGGTCCTTCCACGGGAACCTTCGGCCGCGGGATTCGCTCGCCGCCATCGTCCTCCTCGCCCGAGGACTGGCGCGCCCACATCGCGGCATAGCGCCCGCCGCGGGCCAGAAGCGCCTCGTGGCGGCCCTCCTCGACGATGCGGCCCTGTTCCAGCACCACGATCCGGTCGGCATCGGCGATGGTCGAGAGCCGGTGCGCGATGGTGATGACGGTGCGGCCCGCGCTCATCGCCTCGAGGCTTTCCTGGATGTCGCGTTCGGTCTGGGTGTCGAGCGCCGAGGTCGCCTCGTCCAGGAGCAGGATCGGCGGGTTCTTCAGGAGCGTCCGGGCGATGCCGACCCGCTGCTTCTCGCCGCCCGAGAGCTTCAGCCCGCGCTCGCCCACCTTCGTCTCGTAGCCTTCGGGCAGCGACATGATGAAATCGTGGATCTTCGCGGCCCTCGCCGCCGCGATCAGATCCTGGCGCGAGGCGTCGGGGCGGCCGTAGGCGATGTTGTAGAGGATCGTGTCGTTGAAGAGCACGGTGTCCTGCGGCACCACGCCGATCTGCGCGTGAAGCGAATCCTGGGTGATGTCGCGCACGTCCTGCCCGTCGATCCGCAGGCTGCCGCCGGTCACGTCGTAGAAGCGGAAGAGTAGTCGCCCGATGGTGGACTTGCCGGAGCCGGAGGGGCCGACGATCGCCACCGTCTCGCCCGCGCCGACCTTCAGGCTGACGCCCTTGAGGATCGGCCGCGCGGCCTCGTAGCCGAAATGCACCTCGTCCAGCTCCACCTCGCCGCCCCGGATCACGAGGTCGGGCGCGCCGGGCCGGTCGGTGATCTCGGCCGGCTGGTCGAGAAGGTCGAACATGTCGCCCATGTCGACCAGCGCCTGGCGGATTTCGCGGTAGACCGTGCCGAGGAAGTTCAGCGGCATGGTGATCTGGATCATGTAGGCGTTGACCATGACGAAGTCGCCGACCGTCAGCGCACCGGACTGCACGCCCGCCGCCGCCATGACCATCACCACGATGAGCCCCGCGTTGATCAGGAAGGCCTGGCCGAAGTTCAGCGCCGACAGCGACTGGCCGGTCTTGACCGCCGCCATCTCGTATCCCGCCATCGCCGCGTCGTAGCGCGCCGCCTCGCGCGCCTCGGCGCCGAAATACTTCACCGTCTCGAAGTTCAGAAGCGAATCCACCGCCTTCTGGTTGGCGTCGGTATCCTGCTCGTTCATCTGGCGGCGGATCTTCACCCGCAGCTCGGTCACCTTGAACGTGTAGGTGACGTAAAGCGCAATCGTCACCACCACCACGGCGGCATAGCGCCAGTCGAAAGCCAGCGCGAAGATCACCGTCACCATCGTCAGTTCGAGGATGAGCGGCCCCACCGACAGGAGCATGAAGCGCAGCAGGAACTCCACCCCCTTCACGCCGCGCTCGATGATGCGGCTCAGGCCCCCGGTCTTGCGGGTGATGTGATAGCGCATGGAAAGGCGGTGGATGTGGGTGAAGGTCTCGAGCGCAAGCTTCCTGAGCGCCCGCTGGCCGACGCGGACGAAGATCACGTCGCGCAACTCGTTGAAGCCGATGGAGCCCACCCGGGCGACGCCGTAGGCGACCGTCAGCCCCACCGCGCCCAGCACCATGAGCCAGCCGTCGTCGCGTGCCTCGCCCGCCAGCGAATCCACCGCCGCCTTGTAGAGGAAGGGTGTGGCCACCGACACGACCTTGGCCAGGATCAGCGCCAGAAGCGACAGCACCACCCGCCGCTTCACCCAGCCCTCGCCCTCGGGCCAGAGGTAGGGCGCCACGCGCCTGAGCGTGCGCGCGCTGCGGCGCCAGCCGTCGAGAGGTTGCGAAGCGCCCGCCATGACCATCCTTCCCGTGCCGCATCCCGGCGCTTGATCGCAGGAACCGCGTCGGGTATCAAGAGCCATAATTCAACATTTCATGAATAGTTGAACAATGCACCAGGACCAGGCCCTCGCCGCCCTTTCCGCGCTTGCCAATGCCACGAGGCTGGAACTCGTCCGCACCCTCGTCGGCGCCGGGCCGGAGGGGCTTGCGGCAAGCGATATCGCCGGGCGCCTCGGCATTTCGGCCTCCCGGCTGTCGTTCCATCTTTCGGCGCTGGAACAGGCGGGGCTCGTCACCGCGCGGCGCGCGGCGCGCAACATCTTCTACGCCGCCTCGGCACGGGGCCTCGGCGAGGTCATCGGCTATCTTCTCAACGACTGCTGCGCGGCGCACCCGGAGATCTTTGCCTGCTGCGCGCCGGTGAAGGTCACTCCTGCGCGGGAACCGTGAAGATCTGGCCCGGATAGATCAGGTCGGGGTCGCGGATCTGGTCCCTGTTCGCCTCGAACACCTTCACGTAGAGCACCCCTTCGCCGTAGGTCTCCCGCGCGATCCGCCACAGGCTGAAGCCCGGCTGCACGGTCACGATCACCGCCCTGCTCCCCGGCGTCGCGGCTTCGGGCGCGGCGGCGGGGGGCGCGGCGGCGGGGGGCGCCGCAGGG
>JBDHSQ010000084.1:0-15264 GCA_039808285.1 Paracoccaceae bacterium | reverse complement strand
TCGCCTTCAACATCGACGTCAAGGCGGTTCTCGAAGGCTTCGGCCTGCGCGAGGGCGCGAACTCCGATCCGCGCGAATATGTCGTCGAAAAGGCCTTCGTCGGCGACGGAATCTGAGCACCAAAGGCGCTCTCGCCCGCGCATTGTCGCCGGAAAGCGCGGCGCCGGCGGGCGGATTCGCGCCGCAGGAGCGTTGTTCTGGCGATTCCGCCTCGGCGCGCTACCGTTTCTGGCGGGAATCAATACCGCCGGAGTCACAGAGTGCGCAACTGCAACCAAAGTTACAGGCCCGCGGCATGAGCGCGGAACTGTCCTTTGCCCGGGTCCACCCGGCGCAGGCGGGGGTGGTGATCGTCCCGCGCGACATGTTCACGGCCCTTGCCGCGATCATTGCCGTCCTCGCCCTCCTGCACCTCGCCGCGATGCCGGTCTATGTCTACGGGATGAAGGGAGCGGACGGGATCCATGTCCGGGCCGCGCGCTACTTCATGCTTCAGAACGAACGCTCGGTTCCGACCTGGTTCTCGGTCGTCCTGATCGCGATGAACATGGGGCTTCTGGTGCTGAACGGCGTCGCCAACCGCCAGTTGCAGGGGGCCACGTCCACGCTTTCCTGGCTTTCCCTCGCGGCGGTCTTCGCCTTCCTGTCGCTCGACGAACAGGTCACCATCCACGAAGCGATCGGCGACAGGATCGGGACGGCCTATGACGTGGGCGGGTTCCTGTCCTTTCCCTGGATCGTCGCCGGCGCGGCCTTCACCCTCATCGTCGGCCTCAGCTACATCGGCTTCCTGCGCCGCCTGCCCCGCCGCACGGCCGGGCTGTTCCTGCTTTCGGGGGGCATCTTCGTCGGCGGCGCCCTGGTGGTGGAGATGATCGAGGGCCGGACGATCGCAACCTTCGGCTTCGGCGCGGCCTATTACCTGCTCGTGCTGATCGAGGAGACGATGGAAATGCTGGGACAGGCGCTCTTCGCCTTCGCGCTGCTCGACCACCTCGCCCTGACGGGAGGGCCGATCAGGCTGGCACCGCCCCTCGGGTGAGGCACGGGTGGCGCCGTCACCGGGCGCGCGGAACGAGAAGGGCCGCGCCCGGCGGGCGCGGCCCCTGGTCCTGCGGTCGCGGCGGGATCACATCCCCATCGCGGCCTTCACCTGGTCGATCACCGCCTGGACGGCGCCCGGATTGTTGCGGGCGCCTTCGATGGCGGTCTTCAGCGTCGCCTTCGTCGCGTCATCGAGCGTCGAGGTATCGACGGCCGCGATCAGCTTGTCGGCATCGAACGTGGCCGGATCGAGCAGCGCGGCGATGTCACCCGCCGGGGCGGTCGTGGTCGTTTCGGTCGTCGCGGCCGGGGCGGTCGTCGTCTCGGTCGTGGTCGCCGGGGCGGTCGTGGTCGTCTCGGTCGTCGCGGCCGGGGCGGCCGGGGCGGTCGTCGTCTCGGTCGTGGTGGTCGCCTCGGGTGCGACCTCGGGCTGGCTGCGGAAGCCGAAATACCACACCGCGATCACCACCACGATGGCGGCGAGGATTGCAATGGTTCTGTTCATCATTAAGCCCCTCTATCAACGGCTTGGTGCGCCGCTCATTGCGATATGGGCGAATCGGCGTGAAAAGGAAAGGCCCTGCCGTCTTGCGGGTTGAAAGCCGGGGGGCGCACGTCTATTTTGCGCGCCGATCCGCGCGATCATGTCCGCCACCACAGAAGGAACGCCGCCATAGCCCGCAGACCGCACAACGCCCCGCCGCCGCAACGCGACACGGGCCCCCGCATCAACGAACGCATCCGCGCACCCGAGATCCGCCTCATCGGCGCCGAGGGCGAGAACGTCGGGGTCGTCACGCCGGGCCGGGCGCTCGCGATGGCCGTGGAACTCGGGCTCGATCTCGTCGAGATTTCGCCCAACGCGGTGCCGCCGGTCTGCAAGATCATGGACTTCGGCAAGTTCAAATACGAACAGCAGAAGAAGGAAGCCGAGGCGCGCAAGAAGCAGAAGATCATCGAGATCAAGGAAATCAAGTTCCGCCCCGGCACCGACACGCATGACTACGATGTCAAGATGCGCTCGGTGAAGAAGTTCCTGGGCGAGGGCGACAAGGTCAAGGTCACGCTGCGCTTCCGCGGCCGCGAGATGGCGCACCAGGAACTTGGCCTCGACCTTCTGAAGCGCGTCGCCGCCGACGTCGAGGACATCGCCAAGATCGAGAACATGCCCAAGCTCGAAGGCCGGCAGATGGTGATGATGATCGGCCCGAAATAGGGCCCCGCATCCCGGCACGCGCGGCCCTCCCGGCGGGGGGCCCTTCCGTTCCGGCCGGCCCATCCGGGGGCGATCGGTCGAGGTCATCGGAGAAGCCATGCTGTCCTATCAGCACATCTACCATGCCGGGAACCTCGCCGACGTGCACAAGCACGCGATGCTGGCATGGGTGCTGGCCTATCTGACGCGGAAGGACAAGCCGCTCAGCTATCTCGAGACGCATTCGGGCCGCGGGCTGTATTGGCTCGACGCGCCCGAAGCAGCGAAAACCGGCGAGGCGGCGGCCGGCATCGGCCGGGCCGAGGCGCTGTTTTCTTCCCGGCACCCCTATCGCCGCATCCTGGACGAGGTGCGCGCGCGCCACGGCCGCACCGCCTATCCCGGATCGCCCCTCCTGGCGGCGCTCGCGCTGCGCGGCGGTGACAGGATGCGGCTTGCGGAACTGCATCCGCAGGAGCACGCGGCGCTGGCCGAGGCGATGGGGCCCTTCGGCGCCGATGTCCGGCGCGAGGACGGGCTCGCCTTCGCGCTGGCCGGCACCCCGCCCGAGCCGCGCCGGGGGCTGATGCTGATCGACCCGAGTTATGAGGTTAAGGCGGATTACGAGGCCATGCCCGCGCTGCTGCGCAAGGTCCATGCGAAATGGAACGTGGGCGTGCTGATGCTGTGGTATCCGGTTCTGGCGAGCGGCGCCGGGGCGGCAATGGCCGCCCTCCTGGACGCGGCCGGCCTGCCTAAGGCGATCCGCCACGAGGTCCGCTTCCCGCCGGTCCGCGAGGGCCACGGCATGGCGGGGTCGGGCCTTTATTTCGTCAACGCGCCCTTCGGCACGGCCGGGGAAGCGGCACGGCTCGATCGCATCTTCGCGGCGCTCGCAGAGCGGTGATGCCCGGTCGGATGCCGCGCCCCGGTCATCCGCCCCCCGGGCCGGAAGCGGCACTGGAAGCAGTTGTTGCGGGCCGAACGGACATCGACGAAGGCCACACGCGGGTCTGCCAGAACCTCGGCCGCATAGGCGGCGACCCCGGCCGCGGGCACGATGCGCCCGGTGCCGTAGACGATCCGGTGCGCGGCCGAATAGCCCTTCAGCAGGTAGTCGGGGCTCGTCGTCAGGATCGGCGGCAGACCCGGGCCTGGCCACCGCGCGCAGGGCGCGGCGCAGAGAAAGATCGGCCCCGTCTCGGCATAGGGTTGCGGCGCTGGGAACGGCCGGTGGGCGAGGATGAGGTATTCCTGCCCCGCCGGGACATGGCACAGGCAATGCCGGCAGGGCGTGCCCGCCCCGTCCGAAATCGCCCCCCGCTCGGCCGGTTGCCCGTTCGCATCCGGCCCGCCCGCGCGCAGGGCCGCCGCCATCCCGCTGTCCAGGGCCTCGCAGATCAGGTCCATCGGCATCCTCCGCTCCGGTCGCACCCGGATAGGCCCCTCCCGGCGCCGCGGCGACCCGGAGCTTGCGCAATCGCGGCGGCTTCAGAGATCGGCCATCGCGAGGCGGATGTAGCGGTTGTCGCCGCGCGCCAGCACCCACCGGCCGACGCGCCGGGCGAGGTCCGGCCGCCCCCGCGCCACAGCGCGCTCGAAAAGTTCGCGCTGATAGCGCGGGAAGTCGCGCCGCGCCCTGAGAAGCCGGTAGAATTCGCCCTGCGTCAGCGTGCCCGAAAGCGCCTTGAGGATGATCGGCGACAGGATTCCCATCTGGAGAAGCGAGGAGCCGAGCCGGTGGCCGAGAAGCGGCGCGCGGAGCGCCACCACATTCGCGCCCGTGAAGCGGCGGGCATGGGCCGCGTCGAGCGGCTCGTAGGGGTCGTAGAGGATCGTCACCCGGCCCGCCGCGGCCGAGGCCAGCGCCGCATCGCCATACTTGCCGGAAAAATCCTTGTCCCAGACCGTGCGGTAGCGCGTCTCCCAGGGCACCACGGCCTTGTCCAGCGTCGATTGCGGGCTGATCGCCACCACATCGGCCCCCGGGCAGGCGGCGGAGAAGGCGGCCGCCGCATAGCCGCCCATCGACGCGCCGTAGAAGACGACGCGGCCGAAGCGGGCGAAGAAGCCCTCGCGCGCCAGCCGGTCGAACTCCGCCATCGCCCAGTAGTCGCGATACCAGGTCCAGCCAGACGCCATCACGCCCAGCATCGACCAGCCCTGCTTCTCGATGAACTCGAAGCCCCAGGGCCGCCGGTCGGCGCGCTTGGTCATGGCGATGTCGAGGTTGTCGAAGGTCACGACCAGCACCGCGAGGTCGCGCGGCACGTAGAGGAAGGAATGCACGCCGTTGTCGGTGAAAAAACCGAAAGGCCCGGCAAGCCTCCGGGCAATTTCGGTCCAACCCTCGTCGCCCTCCGCCCCGGCCGCGGCAGCGGCGCCGGCCGACTGCGGATTGGGCCGGAACAGCGCCCGCGTGACGCTGCGCCCCCGCTCCTCGCGCGTGGCCACCGTCTCGCAGGCGCCGTAGCCGTTCAGGAACGGATAGCTGCCCGAACCCTTGCGGATGTCGGTCAGCATCAGGCTGTCGGCGTGAAGGCCGCCCTCCAGCACCGGCGCGAGGTGGCGCACCTTGTGGGAATCGCCGAAGCCGCCGAAGTTGGCGATCACGTCCCAGGGCCGGATCTCGTCGGCCGAGCCCACACGGACGACCGCCCCGCGCGGCACGCCGGCGGCCTCGAGCGCGGCGAGGTAGGGTGCGACCCAGTCCGACGGCACCTCGGCAAAGGCGCCGGATTTGGTCATGTCGACAAGGAAGATGCGGCAGCCGTGCCGCTCGTGAAGCGCGCGGGCAAGCTCGAGGGCGCCGCCGCCCACGTCGGCGAAGCTCTCCACCCGGCGGGGCCCGAGCGCGAGGATCGCCTCGGCCGTCGCCTCGTCGATGACCGCGGCCTCGCTCATTCGTCGTCCCCGTCGTCGTCCTCGGCCCGATGCCCGCGGATCGGCGCGGCCGCCGGGTCGATCCCGTGCTTCCTCAGGAGCTGGCCGACGAGGCTTTTCGGCCGCGGCACGCCGCCCATCTTCTGCATGAGCCGTGCCCGCATCCTGCGGCCGTAGAAGTGGATCGAACAGGTCTCCTCCGTCACATAGGCCCGCCAGTCGACGCCGGGGCGCAGCATCAGCCGGCGGTCCTTGTATTCAAAGGGGTAAAGGGCCACGCGCGGCAGGGCATGCCGGATCTCGCCCGTCTGCTTCAGGAAATGGGTCAGCGCATGGGGCCCCCAGACCCCCCAGGGCTGGTCGCCCGCGTGCACCGGGCTTCCGGCCGCCTTCTTCGCCTCCAGCTCGCGCCGGTAGGTCTCGCCATACCATTCGGGGATCGCGTATTCGTCGGCGGTGAACTCCAGCAGCAGGCCCAGCGCCTCGCTGTCCCGCGGCAGGCCGAGCACGCCGCCGTTCACCCCCTCCTCGCTTTCCCAGGCGAAGAAATGGCCGGTGCCGGTCTCGAAGCGCCTGACGCAATAGGCATCGGTATCGGCCCAGATCGTGCGGTCGCACTTCGCCAGGAGGTGATAGCGGAAGAGGTCGGAGTGGAGCGCCGGGCTGCCGGTGCGGCCGTGGCGCAGGAACCCGTCCTGTGGCAGGACCGGGCGGGCATCGGCGATCTCCACGCCCTCCGGCGCGTTGGGGATCGGTTCGTAGGCGTAGAGCCGGACATGGTGACCGGCGTCGGCGAAGGACTTGAGACAGAGCTGTTCGAGAAAGCTCAAGGCCCCGCCGATCCAGAGGGCCGCGATCTGATAGTCCTGTGCCAATGCCGCCTCGCCACCCCTCTGCGCCGGGTTTCCGGCGAGATTGGCCGAAATCGCGCGTCTTGCCAACCGCCACGTCGGGGTCGCGGCGTTTGCCTGACGGCCGCCGTCCGTGTTACCTATCGGCCAAGACCGGCGCCCCGAACGGCAGAACAGGCATGACCGACCAACCCCGAAGCGTGGTGATCCGCCGGCAGCTTGCCGCCGCAACGCCCGGCGACCTGGCGCTGCTCGACGCGGTGCTGTGCCCCGGGGCGGGAGACGGCGCGGGAGACGGCGCGGGAGACGGCGCGGGAGACGGCGCGGGAGACGGGGCGGGAGGCGGGGCGGGAGGCGGGGCCGGGCTGCGCCTCTTCACCCGGACGGGGGTGAAACCCGGCGCGTTCGAGACCACCCCGCGCGAGGGCTGCGCCCCGATCCGCGACCTGCGCGAGGTATCGGGCGCCGTGATGGTGCTGGCCGACGGGTCGCTCCCGCGCATCGCCCTTGCCGGCGGGGCCGTCGCCGAGATCGCGGCGGCGCAGGCGGAGTGGGGCCTTTTCGAAGGCCGAAACGTCCTCTTCGGCACACGGCTGGAGGAGCGGGCCGAGACGGTGGCCGACTGGCTGCGCTATCACGCGCTGGCCCACGGGGCGACCGGCGCGCTGATCGTCAACCGGGCGCCGGAAGGCAGCCCCGCGGGCAGTCCCGCCGGCTTCGCCGAAAGGCTCCAGGCGCTTCTCGCGCCCCTGCCCGGCCTTGCCGTGGTGGTCCTCGAAAGCCCTGTTCCGCTCGGCAAGCCGGGGCTCGGCCCCGAAAACCATGTCTTCCTCGCCCCCGACGCCCCGGGCAAGGACCGGATGGAACGTCCCGCCCCCGACCCCTGGCGCGCGCCCCTCGGCGAGGGATTGCTGCACGAAGCGGCCAAGTGGCGGTTCCTCGCGAAGGCGCGCGCCGTTCTCTGCCTCGACGTGACCGACATCCTCGCCGAGCGCGCGGGCGGGCCATCGGCCTTCGACCTCTGCCGCCGGGCGGAGGGCGGGGTGGTGCTGCTCGTCGGCCGGCGCATCTATCCCTGGCGGGTGCGGGCGGGCGCGCGCGAAAGCTTCGGCGACCACATCTGCCGCCCCTTCGACGCGCGGCGCGGCATTGCCCGCTGGGGCGCGGCGCCCGACCGTGCCGGGCTCGACAACACCTGGCGGGCGCTGCGCGTCGCCTATGCCCGGCCCGACGTCGACAAGACGGTCGCTTTCTGGCGGGCGATGGCGCTGCGCGTACCGGGCCGGAAGGCGGCAGAGCTTGCGCCGAAGACCTCGCTCGTCGAGGACGCGGCGCTGCTCGACCTTGCCCGCCGCCATTTCGGCGCGGCTCCGGTCCGCCCGCCGGTGTCCGAACCCCGCCCCGCCGCAGGGGCTGCCGCAGGGGCTGCCGCAGGGGCTGCCGCAGGCGCAGACACAGCGGCAGACGCAGCGGCTGCCGCTCGCATCGGGGCGGCGCGCACCTGCATCGTCACCACGATGAAGAACGAAGGCCCCTTCATCCTCGAATGGCTGGCCTATCACCGCGCCATCGGCGTCACCGATTTTCTCGTCTACACCAACGACTGCACCGACGGCACCGACACCCTGCTTGACCTTCTGCAATCGAAGGGCCTCGTCCAGCACCGCGGCAATCCGTTCCGCTCCATGCCCGGCCTCATGCCCCAGCATGCGGCGCTCCAGGCCGCCGAATCCGAACCCGTCCTGCGCGAGGCCGCCTGGGCGATCTGCATGGACGTGGACGAGTTCATCGACATCAAGACCGGCAACGGCACCTTGCCCGCCCTCTACGCGGCGATGGAAGCGGCGACGCCGGGCGCCAACATGATCTCGCTGACCTGGCGGCTTTTCGGCAATGCCGACGTGCACCGGTTCGAGGACCGCTTCGTCACCGAACAGTTCCCGCTCTGCGCGCCCGAGCTGATCCGCAAGCCGCACCAGGCCTGGGGGTTCAAGACGCTCTTCCGCACCATCGACATCTACCGCAAGCTCGGCGTCCACCGGCCGAAGGGGCTCAGGCCGGACCTCTGGGGCGAGGTGCGCTGGCTCAACGGCTCCGGCCGGCCGATGCCCGAGCGCATCTACCGCAACGGCTGGCGGTCGAGCCTTTCCACCTACGGCTACGACTGGGTGCAGCTCAACCATTACGCCGTGCGCTCGGCCGAGAGCTTCCTCGTCAAGCGCGACCGCGGCCGGGTCAACCATGTCGACCGCGACCAGGGGCTGAGCTACTGGTTCCGCATGAACCACAACGCGGTGGAGGACCGGTCGATCCGGCGGATGATCCCCGCCGCGCGGGCGGAGTTCGACCGGCTGATGGCCGACCCCGGGATTCGCGCCGGCCACGCCGCCGCCGTGGCCGCCCACCGCGCGAAGATCGACGAGCTTCACGCCCGGCCAGACTATGCCGCCTTCTATGACGAACTGACCGGCGAGCGGATGGAGAAGCTGTCGCGGATGCTTTCCGTCTTCGGCTCGGCCGTCTTCAGCGCGGGCCCCGGCGTGGTGCCCCCCGACCTCCACCGGCGCGCCCTGCCGGCCGGCTTCTTCTTCACCGTGGAGCCCCCGGCCGATGCCGCGCACTGAGCCGAGAATCCTCGCGATCCTGACGGTGAAGAACGAGGGCGCCTTCCTGCTCGACTGGCTCTCCCACCACCGTGCGGCGGGTTTCACCGATTTCCTGGTCTTCTCGAACGATTGCGAGGACGGCACCGACCGGATTCTCGACCGGCTGGAGGCGATCGGCTGGCTCGGCCATGTGCGCAACGACGGCCCCCACGGCAAGGGCCCGCAATGGACCGCGCTTTTGCGCGCCGACAACCACCCGCTGAAGATGGCGGCCGACTGGGTGCTGGTGCTCGACATCGACGAATTCGTGAACGTCCACGCCGGCGACAGGACGGTCCGGGCGCTTCTGTCCGCCCTGCCCGAGGCGACCGCAATCCCGCTCACCTGGCGGCTGTTCGGCAACTGCGGCGTCAGGATCTTCGAGGACCGCCCGGTGACCGGACAATTCCTGCGCGCCGCCCCCGCCGTCATGGGGTGGCCCTGGCGGGCGGCGATGTTCAAGACGCTCTTCCGCAACGACGGCAGCTACCGCAGGCTGGGCGTCCACCGCCCCCGCGCGCCCGACCCCGCGCGGCTCGCCCACCAGCGCTGGTTCGACGGGTCAGGCCGGCGGCTTGCCCCTTCGTTCCACAACGCGCGGGTGTTTTCCGACTACGGGCGGGACAACTACCGCCTTGTCCAGCTCAACCACTACGCGCTCGGCGCGATGGAAAGCTATGTGCTCAAATGCGACCGCGGCCGCGCCAACCGCGAGGCCTCTGCCACGGACCTCTCCTACTGGGTGGAGCGCAACTTCTGCGCCGCGGAGGACCGCACCATCCTCGGGCTTGCGCCGCGCGTGGCGAAGCTCCGGGCGGTGCTGGCGGCCGATCCGGTGCTCGGGCCGCTGCACGCCGCCGCCGCGGCCTGGCGGCGCCGGCGATTCGACGCGCTCATGCGGACCGAGGACTGGCGCGGCCTTTTCGGGCGGCTGATGATGGCGGGACCGAGCCGCGTCCTTTCGGCGGAAGAGCACGGAATCATCGCCGGTTACGCGACCCGCACGGCAGCGGAAACAGATGACGGCGACCGAAATGGATAGGAAGGGCGCGGGAAACAGTGTCCCGAAAAATGTTCAATATTTTCAAAGACGACCCTTCAGAAAACTTGCACGACGCGGGGCCCGCACCGCAGATTGGTGAACGGGTAGTGTACGGGTGCTGGGGCAATGCAGGACAACGAGGGGAGTGCCGCCGATCCGCGGGCTCTGTCCGATGCGGACTGGTTCGCCAGACTGGAGGAGATCGGCGAGCAGGCCGGCTACTTCCAGTGGCTGGGCCGCAAGCATGCCGCCTTCTTCCTTGACGAAAGCCCGACACTGATCGTCACCTTCGAAACCGCGGCCTCGATCCGGACGGGACAGCCCGACCAGCTTCCGCTGGGATACGGTGTCGCCAAGGGGCGCGGCTGGTCGCATCTCGGCCTGATCGCCCGGTCCGACACCTGGTATCGCGATCCCGCGGTCTATGCCTATTTCGACCGGCTGGTCGATGACGCCTTCTTCGAGGATTTCGACCGTGTCGTGTTCTGGGGCGCCGGCATGGCGGGCTATGCGGCCGCGGCCTATTCGGTCACGGCCCCGGGCGCCACGGTGATCCTCGGCGCGCCGCAGGCCACACTCGACCCGCGCATCGCCGGCTGGGATCCGCGGTTTCAGGACATGCGCCGCACCTCGTTCACCGACCGCTACGGCTATGCCCCCGACATGACCGAGGGCGCGGGCCCCGTCTATGTGATCTTCGACCCGGAACACACGCTGGACGCGATGCATGCGGCGCTCTTCGCGCGCCCGCATGTCACGCTCCTGCCCTGCCGCAACCTCGGCCGCGACCCGGGCGAGGCGCTCGACCAGATGCGCGTCCTGCCTTCGGTTCTGGCCGCCGCCGCCACGGGCGCCTTCGACGCGCAGCTTTTCCGCACCTTCTACCGGGCCCGGCGCAACTACCAGCCGTATCTGCGCAACCTGCTCGGCCGGCTCGATCACGACGGACGCGCGTATCTCGCCGCGCTTCTGTGCCGCAACGTCGTGAACCGCCTCGATGCGCCCAGGTTCAGGACACGGCTGGAACAGCTCGAAAGCCAGCTCGCCGCGGCCGGCGAACGGCTGCCGCCGGTGCATCTGTCCGCCACCCCGCGCTGACGTCCACGACAGCCGGCGGCCCGGGCACCGCCGTCAGCAGCGGTAGGCGACCGCATGCACTTCGTAGACATCCGCGCCGGGCGTGACGGGATCGAAGACGACCGTATTGGCGCCGGCGTCGCGGGCGTCGGCCATGATCGTGTTGCGGGCATATTTCAGGCCCTGATCCGCCAGAACGCCATAGGTGCCCGGCCGCATCCGGATATCGCTGACATAGGTGCAGACGGCCACCTCGGCCGCCGTCGCCTCGCGCACGCCCGCAACGCCCGTGAAACCCGGATCCCGCGTGCATCCCGCAAGGCCCGCGGCCAATGCGGCGAGCTGTGCCGCGCCAAGTGCAATCCGTCTCATCTGCCTGCCCGTTCCTGCCGATTGCCTCGCGCCCGAGTCTGCGCGGGCCGCACCGGCGTGGCAAGCGCGCCGTTGCGAAGACGTCCGGTTTCGGCGGAATTTCCCTTAGCCGACGGCCCGGCGATAGAGATGCCAGGTCGCGTGGCCCAGCACCGGCATCACCACGGCGAGACCGACCAGGAAGGGCAATGCCCCGAGGACAAGCGCCCCCGCGACCACGAGCCCCCAGAGCGCGACCGTCCCGGGACTTTCCCGCGCGACCCGCACCGATGTCACGACCGCGACCGGCACCCCCACCGGCCGGTCGAGAAGCAGCGGGAAGGAGACGACGCTCGTCACCAGCACGAGGGCGGCGAAGAGGAAGCCGAGCGGCAGGCCGATGGCGATCATCGCCCAGCCCTGCGTCGTCGTGATGACATCGCGGAGGAATTGCGCCGCCGATGCGGGCGCCGCCGGACCCATCGTGGCGAGATAGACCCAGTGGGCGCAAAGGATCCACAGGACGAAGACCGCCAGATGGCCAAGCGCCAGCGCCAGAATCGCCCCGATGCGCGGAGAGGCGACCACCCCGAACCCGTCGGCCCAGGAAACCGCCTGCCCCGCCTCGCGCCGCCGGCTCATCTCGTAGAGCCCGACCGCCGCCGCGGGGCCGACGAGCGCGAATCCGGCCAGAAGCGGGAAGGCGAGGTGCAGAAGCGCGCGGTTGAGCGCGATCCAGATCAGGCAGGCACCGGCCACCGGATAGATCGCCGCGGCGACGATCACGTCGGACCGGAATGCGGCGAAATCCGCGGCCCCGGCGCTGAGCGCCGCGCGGATGTCGGTGAGCCCGATCCGGCGCACCGCGGGCCGCGGCGCCGCCTCGCCGCCCAGGTCGTGCAGGGCCGCGCCGATGTCATGCCCGGCCGCGCCGAGCACCTTCGCGCCGAAGGACAGGGGATTGCCGATCGTATTGACCATGATGTCGCCTCCCGCCTTGCCGGAAAGGCCGGACCAGCACGCCGGGATGGCGCGCGCCCGGCCCGTTTCAGACCGGAAAGATAGCACGGAACGCGTGCTCCGCCGGACACGTTTCGGCGACTGCGCCGCGGACGGGTCAGAAAGCCCGTCCGTCGACCAGCCGCGGCGAAAGCGACCGCGGCTCCACCCCGTCGAGGCAGTTGACGTTGACCGCGGCCATCTGCGTGCCGTCCGGCAATTCCCCGAAGGCGAAGCTCTCGATGCCGCAGGTGCGGCAGAAGAGGTGCCGGATGACCTTGCGGTTGAAGCGGTATTCGCCCAGCGCCGCCTCGTCCGTCAGCAGCCGGAACGCCTCGCGCGGGGCGAAGACGAGGATCGAGCCGAGCTTCTGGCAGCGCGAGCAGTTGCAGGCGACCGGATCGTCGAGGCTGCATTCCACCTCGTAGCGGACCGCGCCGCACTGGCAGCCTCCGGAATACCGTGTCATGGCCTCTCCTCCGTTCGGAACGCCGGATCGACCGGCACCTGAAGCGCGGTGGCCAGCGCATTGGTCTGGCTGGCCATCGCGATCACCGCCAGAAGCTCGCCATGCTGCGCCTCGGTCATGCCCTTCGCCCGCGCGGCGGCGGTGTGGGAATGGATGCAGTAGCCGCAGCCGTTGGCGACAGAAACGGCGATGTAGATCATCTCCTTGGTCAGCGGATCGAGCGCGCCGGGCGCCATCACCGCCTGCAACCGCTCCCATGTCGCCTTCAGAAGCGCGGGGTCATGGGCGAGCGCGCGCCAGAAGTTGTTGACGAGATCGGTCCGGCGCGTCGCCCGGATGTCGGCGAAGACGGCGCGGGCCGCGGCCCCCGCCGCCTCGTCCGGCAGGATCGGAACCACCGCCATCAGACCACCGCCAGCACGCGCGCCGGGCCGCCGGTGCCGGGCCGGTGCTTCGGCGCGCCGATGAAGATCGTGGCGCCCGCCGCCGGCAGCTTGTCGAGGTTGGCGAGGTTCTCGATGCCGAAGCGCCCGCCCGGCAGCCACGAGTAATGCACCGCGAAATCGGCGGAATTGCCGGGGTCGAGCGACAAAGTGTCGACCCCGATCGAGGCCGCGCCCAGTTCGGCGAGATAGTCCGTCGCCTCCTTCGAGAAGCCGGGGAAGGCGAAGGCGCCGTCGGGCGTGTTGCGGAACGACGGATCGCCGAGCTTCGCCGCCCAGCCCGAATGCATCGCCACGCAGGCGCCGGGCGGAATCGCGCCGTTGGCGGAAATCCAGGCGTCGATGTCCTCGCGCAGCACCGTCGCATTGGCGTCCTCCGCCGCCTTCGCCGTCAGGTCGACGACGCAGAGCGGCGCCACCAGGTTCTCCACCGGCAGTTCGTCGACCGAGGCGCCGTCCTTCGAGAAATGCATCGGCGCGTCGATATGGGTGCCGGTGTGCTCGTAGATCGTCAGCTTCCAGATCTGGTAGCCCGAGGCGTCGAAGTTCACCGATTCCTCGAAGACGATGCCGGGGTTGCCGTCGAAGGTGGGGAAGGTGCCGTCATAGGCATGGGTCAGGTCGACCGCCCGGCCGCTCGCCTGGGCCAGCGCGGCGCGCGCCGCGCCCATTCCCGCCGCCGCGCCGGCAAGCCCCGCGGCGGCCGCACCCCGCAGAAGGCCGCGCCGCGACAGCATGGACTTCCGCACCCCCTCGATCACGCAGGCATGACACATGGAACTCCCTCCGGTTGATGGCCCGGGCCCCGCCCGGATCGGGAAAGCCTAGCAAAGCCCGGGCGCAAGGCGGACAAAAAAGTTGCCGCCGCCCCGGCAGCGGCGTGCCCGCGATTATTTCACCCAGGCCGCCCTCGACAGTGGAAAGCCGGCTCGGAACGCGCTAGGGCAAGGCCATGACCCCGATCACCCTCCGCCGCCCCGACGACATGCACCTGCACCTGCGCGACGGCGCGATGCTCGAGGCCGTGCTGCCCGAAAGCGCCCGCCACTTCGCCCGCGCCATCGTCATGCCGAACCTGGTGCCGCCCGTCGTCACCGCGGCGCAGGCGGCGGCCTACCGCGACCGCATCCTCGCCGCGCTCCCCGCAGGCATGGCGTTCGAGCCGCTGATGACGCTCTACCTGACCGAGACGACCGACCCCGGGGACGTGGCCGCGGCCGCCGCCAGCGGGCTCGTCAGGGCGGTCAAGCTCTATCCCGCCGGCGCCACGACCAACTCGGCCTCGGGCGTGCGCGATTTCGACCGGGTGCGCGGCGTCCTCGAGCGGATGGCCGCGATCGGCCTGCCGCTCTGCGTCCACGGCGAGGTGACAGATCCCGTGGTCGACATCTTCGACCGCGAGGCGATGTTCATCGACCGGGTGCTCGATCCGATCCGCCGCGCCACGCCGGGGCTCAGGGTGGTGATGGAGCACATCACCACGGCCGAGGGCGTGGCCTATGTGCAGGGCGGCGGCGACACCCTCGCCGGAACGATCACCACCCACCACCTGATCCTCAACCGCAACCACCTCCTCGCCGGCGGCATCCGGCCGCACTACTACTGCCTGCCGGTCGCCAAGCGCGAGCACCACCGGCTGGCGCTGCGGGCGGCCGCCACCGGCGGCGCGGTGCGGTTCTTCCTCGGCACCGATTCCGCGCCGCATCCCGACCATCTCAAGGAACACGCCTGCGGCTGCGCCGGCTGCTTCACCGCCACCAACACGATGGCGATCCTCGCCCATGTGTTCGAGGAGGAGGGCGCGCTCGACCGGCTGGAAGGCTTCACCTCGCTGCACGGCGCCGCCTTCTACGGCCTGGCCCCGAATGCGGCGCGGATCACGCTCGAGAAAACCGCAATCCCCGCCGCCTGGCCCGCCAGGATCGCGACCGGCGCCGGGCCGGTGACGGTTTTCAACCCCGGCTTTCCGGTCTATTGGCAGGTGAGCGACTGAGCCCTTCACGCTGGCGCAAATATCCCCGCCGGAGGCCCCCGGCCCCCGCCGCGGACGCTCCGCGGGGGATATTTGCGCCAGCGTGAAAGCAGGAAAGGAACCAGATGATCCCCAGCGCCTTCCCCCCGAAAGAGGAAATCGCCCGCCTGACGGCGCGGATGCTGCTTGAAACCCGGGCAGTGCATTTCAACGCCGCCGAGCCCTTCACGCTCGCCTCGGGCCTGCCTTCGCCCACCTATATCGACTGCCGCAAGCTGATCTCCTATCCCCGC
>JBDHSQ010000083.1:0-15455 GCA_039808285.1 Paracoccaceae bacterium | reverse complement strand
GGACAGCACATCGACCCCCGCCCGCCAGGTCAGGTCGGCAGGCGCGGCGCCGGTGGCCGCCACCGCATTGGCGAAGCGCGCGCCGTCGAGATGGACCGGCAGGCCGAAGCCCTTCGCCACCTCGCAGAGCGCGGCCGTTTCGGCGGCGGAATAGACCGTGCCGTTCTCGGTGGCGTTGGTGATCGTCACCATGCCGCGCTGGACGTTGTGAACGCCGCTCCGTCCGGTGAGGGTGATGGCGCGGTGCAGGGTCTCGGGCGTCATCTTCGCGTGCGCGCCGTCAACCAGCACGAGCTTCGAGCCGCCGGTGTAGAACTCCGGTGCGCCGCATTCGTCCTCTTCCACATGGGCGTTGCGGTGGCAGAAGACCGCGCCCCAGGGATCGGTGAGGATCGCCAGCGACAGCGCGTTGGCCGCGGTGCCGGTGGCGACCAGGTAGACCTCGGCCTCGGGCGCGGCGAAAGTCTCGCGCACCCGGGCGCGGACCACATCCATCGCGGCGTCCTTGCCGTAGGGCATGGCGTAGCCCTCGTTCGCGGCGACGAGCGCGGCCATGATCCCGGGCGCGGCGCCCGAGGTGTTGTCGGAGGCGAAGTTCATCACGGATCCTCGATGATATGGTCTTCCCAGTCTTCTTCCGGAACCTCGAATTCCGGCACCGCCCAGCCGCGGACGGACTGGCCCGCGGCATGGACGCTCTCGGGATCGCCGCTGATCAGCGGGTGCCAGTCGGGCAGCGGCTTGCCTTCATGCCTGAGCCGGTAGGCGCAGGTGGAGGGCATCCAGTAGGCGACGTCGGCCAGGGTCTTCGGCGTCAGCACCACGCATTCGGGCACGAAGCGCTTGCGGCTCCGGTATTGGCCGCAGCGGCAGGTCTCGGTGTCGAGAAGCCGGCAGGAGACGTTGGTGAAGAAGACCTCGCCGGTATCGGCATCCTCGAGCTTGTTCAGGCAGCACTTGCCGCAGCCGTCGCAGAGCGCCTCCCATTCGGCGGGCGAAAGCTGGCCGAGCGGACGGGTCCAGAAGCCGGGCCGGAGCGTGCTGCGGGAGGGGGCTTGCGTCATGGGGCGCGACAATGGCGGGGCCGCGGGCGAAAGGAAAGGGTCAAAGCCCGGCGAGGATGTCGCGCGCCCGCGCGCAATCGGCATCCATCTGCGCAACAAGCGCCGGCAGGCCATCGAAGATCATCTCGGGCCGCAGGTATTCGACCAGCGCGACCGACAGGTGTTCGCCGTAAAGATCGTCCCGGAAGTCCAGAAGATGCGTCTCGAGTGTCGGGTGCGGCACCTCGAACATCGGCCGGACGCCAAGGCTCGCCGCGCCGTCGTAGCTTCCGGCGCGGGGACCGGTCAGCACGTCGACCCTGACGGCGTAGACGCCGAACTTCGGCAGGTGGAGCCCCTCGAGCGCCATGTTGGCGGTGGGGTATCCCAGATCGCGGCCGCGCTTGTCGCCGTGCCGCACCGGCCCCTCGATCCGGTGCCAGTGGCCGAGCATCCGCGCAGCGTCGCGCGGGCGGCCCCCGGCCAGTGCGGCGCGGATCGCGGTGGAGGAAATCTCCGCCCCGTCGGCCGCCACCAGATCGGCGATGGTGACGCCGAAGCCGTGCCGGGCGCCCGCGTGGCCCAGCGTCTCCGCGGTGCCGCCGCGCCCCTTGCCGAAGCGGAAGTCGGCGCCGACGGTCACATGCGCGACGCCGAGCCCGGCCACCAGAACCTCGGCGACGAAGGTCTCGGCCTCCATCCCCGCAAGGCGCGCGTCGAACGGCAGTTCGTAAAGCTCGGCCACCCCCAGCTTTTCCAGCCGGTGGGTGCGCGCCTCGGCGTTCATCAGCCGGAACGGGGGCGCGGCGGGGGCGAAGAACTCGCGCGGATGCGGCTCGAAGGTGACGATGCCCAGCGGTGCCGGTGCCTCTGCCGCCAGCGCGATCACCATCTGGTGCCCGAGGTGGACGCCGTCGAAGTTGCCCATCGCCACCGAGGCCCCGCGATGGGCGGCCCCGAGTCCGGTCCAGTGGTGGTGAACGTGCATCGGCCCCCATCCGGCGGGAGGCCCGCCCGGCTCAGTCGAACTTGCGGCTTGGCGCGAGCACCAGCGCCTCGCCCTTCAGCACGACCGTATCGCCCACCGCGCAATGGGTTTCAAGGGTGACCCGGCGCCTGGCGTGGTCGATGGCGGTGACTTTCACCTCGGCATGGACTTTGTCGCCCGGGCGCACCGGCGCCATGAACTTCAGCGACTGGCCGAGATAGACGGTGCCGTGGCCGGGAAGCTGCTCGCCGATCACCGCGGAAATCAGCCCCGCGGTCAGCATCCCGTGGGCGATGCGGCCCTCGAAGATCGTGTCGCGGGCATAGTCGTCGTCGAGATGGACGGGGTTGCGGTCGGTCGAGACCTCGGCGAACAGCTCGATGTCGCGGTCGGTGATGGTCTTCTGGAGATAGCGGGTCATGCCGATCTCCAGATCCTCGATGCAGATTGTTCCGCGCGGCTGGTTGTCGAGCATCATGCCGAATCCCGGATGTCATGTTGCAGCGCAGCATAACGGGATCGGGGCCGTCGCGCAATGTTCTTGCGAAATTTAATTTATGGAATTGAGGCGGAGATGAAATAATATTTCCGTCAGGTCATAATGTGTCCGGCGCCGCTACCTGAGTCGTCCGATCGCCAGGGTGGGCGAGAGCTGCCGTGCCCGGAGCCAGGGGGACAGGAGGGAAGGATCGGGCGCCTCCACATCGATGCCGAACGCCTCGGCGGCGAGTCCGCCGGTGACAAAGAGCGTGTCCAGCCCCTCGGCCAGCCCGCCCTGGATGTCGGTCAGGATGCCGTCGCCCACCGTAAGGACACGCGAAGGCTCGACCTCGGCGCCGGTGGCGGCGAGCCGGCGGCGGGCGAGGTCGTAGATCGGCGGATGCGGCTTGCCGAAATAGAGGCTGGTCCCGCCCATCTCCTCGTAAAGCGCGGCGAGCGCCCCGGCGCAGTAGATGCGCCGGTCGCCGAAATCGACGACGATGTCGGGATTGGTGCACAGAAGCTTCAGCCCCTTCGCCCTGGCGTAGAGGAAGGTCGCGCGGTAGTCCTCGGGCGTCTCGGTCATCTCGTCGAAGGGGCCGGTGCAGACGATGCCCTCGGCCTCCTCGAGCGGAACGCGCTCGATCGCCGGGGCGCCGGCGAAGTCGGCCGGAATGTCGGTGAAGAAGCCCAGATCCTTCTCCGGCCCGAGGTGGTAGACGCGGCGCCCGACCATCCCGGAGAACATCCCCGCCTGCGCCGCGTCGCCGGAGGAGACGATCATGTCCCAGGCATCGTGCGGCACGCCCATCCGGTCGAGCTGTGCCTCGACGAAGCGGTTCGGGCGCGGCGCGTTGGTCATCAGCACGACCCGGCCGCCCTTCGCCCGGAAGTCGCGCAGCGCGGCGACTGCGGCGGGCCAGGGGGTGTGGCCATTGTGCAGGCAGCCCCAGAGGTCGCAGTAGAGCGCGTCATAGGCGGCCGAAACCTCGGCCAGCGACGAGATGATCCGGGTCATGGGGCCTCGCGGGGACGGGAGGGGCGCCGGGGCGCCCGGCCGGGCTCAGAGCTTGAGCGCCGGGATGATCTGCTTCTTCCGGCTCATGATCCCGGGCAGGACCACGGTGTCGCCGGTGACCTTCGCGCCGAAGGACGCCTCGGCGATCCGCTTCACCAGATCGTTCGGCACCAGGAGCGTCGCCTCCTCCTTCAGGATGTCGACGACGAAGAGCAGCACCTGGTCGGCCCCGTCCTCCTTCGCCACGCCGTCCATCGACGCCATCAGGCTCGCCTTGCGGTCGAGGATCATCCGCGGCGCGGTCGTCTCCAGCACCGAGACGCGCAGATCCTTGCCGGCGACATTGTATTCCTTCGAGTCCATCCTGAGAAGCTCCGCATCGGAGAAGGCCGAGACGTCGGATTTCGCGGCGAAAAGCTCGGCGGCGTAGTCGGGGATGGAGATGCCGAGCTGGCGGGCCAGCGTCTCGGCCACCTCGCGGTCATGCGCCGTGGTGGTGGGCGAGCGGAATTCCAGCGTGTCCGACAGGATGCACGACAGCATCGCGCAGCGGATCGGCTCGGGCATCCTCGCCGCGTCCGCGCCCATCAGGTTGTGCATGATCGTCGCGGTGCAGGCGAGTGGGCGGACGGTGATGTCGATCGGCGCCTTCGTCTTCAGCCCGCCGGCCAGAAGGTGGTGGTCGATGATCTGGATCACGTTCGCGTCGTTGATCGAGGCGGGCAGCTCGGCCGGATTGTTGGTGTCGACGATCACCACCTCCTCGCCGGGCGCGACATCGGCGATGATCTCGGGCTTTTCCAGCCCCCAGCGCTTCAGCACGAAGGCGGCCTCGGTGTTCGGCTCGCCCAGAAGCGCGGGCGTCGCCGGCCTGCCCTTCACCTCGGACAGATACCAGGCCCAGATGATGGGCGAGCCGGTGGAATCGGTGTCGGGGGACTTGTGGCCGAAGACCTTGATCATGTGCGTCATCCGTGAAAGGGCAAATCGCGCGCCTTATAGGGGGTGCGGCGAGGCTTGTCACGCGCCGGGGACGGGCGGTCAGAACGGCAGGCGTTCGATGGCATAGCCCGCATGTTCCAGAAGCGCCAGCACGCCGTCCCGCCCCGAGAGGTGCAGCGCCCCGAAGGCGGCGAAGACCGGCCCCTCGGCCGCGGCCTCCTCGATCACCGGCAGCCAGGCGCGGTTGCGGCGGAACATCAGAAGTTCCTCCATCGCCGCAAGGTCCGCGTCAACAGATGCCGGCGTCTCACCGGGGATCTCCAGCGCGACCATCCGGCCAAGCTCCCAGGTGGCGCGCACATCTTCTGCGAAATAGGCCTCTGTCAGGGTCGCGGCATAGTCCTCGGCGCGCGCGTTCATCGCCAGCGTGGTGCGGATCATGTCGATCTGTTCGGCGGGCGCCATGCCGTCGAAGAGCGTGAACACCGTGTCATAGGATTCAAGCGCGCGCACGGGAATGCCATGCTCTGCCGCACGGGCGACGATGCGGGTGTCGAGCCCGTTCGGATCGCCCGCCATGTCGGCGATCGCGCAGGCCGGGATGCCGAGCAGCATCGCGACATACCAGGGCTGCATCTTCGCGGCCATGAACGCCGGCACCCCGCGTTCCTGCATCGCCGCCGACAGTGCCTTCCAGTCCGCTGCGTCCAGCCGTTCCGGCAGCGTCGGACCCTCGCGCGTGAACAGGCGGTCGGGCCGGCGCACCATGTCGGCCTGAAGCGCGGCCTGCTCCTCCGGCCCCGCCTCGACGAGGACGGTCCGCGCCGCGTCGATGGCCGGCGCGAGGCGGTCCATGATCGCGTCGTGGCGCGGATCATCGAGGTGATAGGTGCCAAGAAGGTGGATGACGGCCTTTCCCTTCGTCGCGCGCCAGTGGTTGCCGCGGCCATAGGCCAGCGAATCCACCGCCGCATCGATCCCGGCCCGCCGGGCGGCATCGAGCGTGGGGAGGATGTCCTGCCCTGCGCAGGCCGCGTCCGTCCCGCCCGCGGGCAGGCAAAGGAACAGGCTGACGGCAAGGTGTCGGATCATCCCGGACTCCCGCAAGGCGGTGCGACCGCATCCGCTTGAGCCTGAACTTAGGCATGCGCAGTGGCAAGCCTGTGCCGAAGCGGTGGCAATTTTGCGCGCGGGGGCGGTTGACAGGCCGGATTTGCCGGCCTAACTAGCCCGGTGTTGGCACTCGACCAAGGTGAGTGCCAATCACGATTGAACCTGGAAACCCAAGGGAGTGTTGCCAGATGGCATTCAAACCGCTGCATGACCGTGTGCTGGTCAAGCGAGTCGAAAGCGAAGAAAAGACCAAGGGCGGCCTGATCATCCCCGACAGCGCCAAGGAAAAGCCGGCCGAGGGCGAGGTTGTCGCCTGCGGCGAAGGGGCGCGCAAGGATTCGGGCGAACTGATCCCGATGTCGGTGAAGAAGGGCGATCGCATCCTGTTCGGCAAGTGGTCGGGCACCGAAGTGACGCTCGACGGCGCCGAACTGCTGATCATGAAGGAAAGCGACATCCTCGGCATCATCGCCTGAGACCGCCGCTGACCTGCAAACCCATCCAGACAACCAGGAGAAGCCAACATGGCTGCTAAGGACGTCAAATTCGACAGCGATGCCCGCGACCGGATGTTGCGCGGTGTCAACATCCTCGCCGACGCGGTGAAGGTGACGCTCGGCCCCAAGGGCCGCAACGTGGTGATCGACAAATCCTTCGGTGCGCCCCGCATCACCAAGGACGGCGTGACCGTCGCCAAGGAAATCGAGCTTGCCGACAAGTTCGAGAACATGGGCGCGCAGATGGTGAAGGAAGTCGCTTCCCGCACCAATGACGAGGCCGGCGACGGCACCACCACCGCGACCGTTCTCGCCCAGGCGATCGTCCGCGAGGGGCTGAAGGCGGTGGCCGCGGGCATGAACCCGATGGACCTCAAGCGCGGCATCGACATCGCCGTGCACAAGGCCGTCGAGCACATCAAGGCCGCGGCCCGCAAGGTCGCCGACTCGGCCGAGGTTGCCCAGGTCGGCACCATCTCGGCCAACGGCGAGGCCGAGATCGGCCGCCAGATCGCCGACGCGATGCAGAAGGTCGGCAACGAGGGCGTGATCACCGTCGAGGAGAACAAGGGCCTCGAGACGGAAACCGAAGTTGTCGAGGGGATGCAGTTCGACCGCGGCTACCTCTCGCCCTATTTCGTCACCAATGCCGAGAAGATGACGGCGGAACTGGAAGACGCCTACATCCTCCTGCACGAAAAGAAACTCTCCTCGCTCCAGCCGATGGTTCCGCTGCTCGAGGCGGTGATCCAGTCGCAGCGCCCGCTGATCATCGTGGCCGAAGACGTCGAGGGCGAGGCGCTCGCCACCCTCGTGGTCAACAAGCTGCGCGGCGGGCTGAAGATCGCCGCCGTCAAGGCGCCGGGCTTCGGCGACCGCCGCAAGGCCATGCTCCAGGACATCGCGATCCTGACCGGTGGCCAGGTGATCTCGGAAGACCTCGGCATGAAGCTCGAGAATGTCGGGCTCGACATGCTGGGCCGCGCCAAGAAGATCCTGATCAAGAAAGATGACACCACGATCATCGACGGCGCCGGCGACAAGGCCGAGATCGAGGCCCGCGTTTCCCAGATCCGCACCCAGATCGAGGAAACCACCTCGGACTACGACCGCGAGAAGCTTCAGGAGCGGGTCGCCAAGCTCGCCGGCGGCGTCGCCGTCATCCGCGTCGGCGGCATGACCGAGGTCGAGGTGAAGGAGCGCAAGGACCGCGTCGACGACGCGCTCAACGCGACCCGTGCGGCGGTGCAGGAAGGCATCGTCGTCGGTGGCGGCGTGGCGCTGATCCAGGCAGCGAAGGCGCTCGAGGGTCTGAAGGGCGGCAACGGCGACCAGGAAGCCGGCATCGCCATCGTCCGCCGCGCGCTCGAGTCGCCGCTGCGCCAGATCGCCGAGAACGCCGGCGTCGACGGCGCCGTGGTTGCCGGCAAGGTGCGGGAATCGAAGGACAAGACCTTCGGCTTCAACGCCCAGACCGAGGAATACGGCGACATGTTCAAGTTCGGCGTGATCGACCCCGCGAAGGTCGTTCGCACCGCGCTCGAGGATGCGGCCTCGGTCGCCGGCCTCCTGATCACCACCGAGGCGATGGTCGCCGACCGGCCCGAGCCGAAGGCGGCGGCCGGCGGCATGCCCGGCGGCATGGGCGGCATGGACGGCATGATGTAAGCCATCCGTTCCCTTGGAACGACGGGAAGGGGCGCCGAAGGGCGCCCCTTTTCCGTTTGGGCCTGGTCAGGCCGCGCAGGCCGGCGCTATCGTCGGCGCATGGCAAAGGCCGTCTACGTCGCGTCGTCGCATTCCGCCTACAAGGACCGCCCGGGCGAGTGGTATCACTTCCCGAACATGTATCTGGGAAACGTCGCGCGGAGCGTCGGCGACTGGGTGATCTTCTATCAGGGCCGCCGGGGCGGGGTTGCCGGCTATTACGCTGTGCAACGCGTCGAAAGAATCGTCTCCGATCCTTCGGACGACACCCACAGCTACGCAATGCTCGACCGCGCGTCCGAACTGAGCTTCGAACGCGCGGTGCCCCGCTTTCGAAGCGACGGCAGGCCCTATGAAACCGGCCTTCCGCGCATGGGCGGCAACAACACATGGTCGGTCCGGCTGATCTCCGAGAGCGACTTCGCCGCGATCATCGCCGAGGGGCTGCGATCCGATCCCGTGCCGGACGCGCTGCCGCGCGAGGGTGCGCCGATCGGGCTCTCCGATCCCGGGCAGGAACCGTTCCTCGGCCCCGACCGGCAGATGATCCTGACCTCGCGCGCCTTCCGCGACCAGTCCTTCGCGCGTCAGGTGCGCCGCGCCTATGCCGGGCGCTGCGCCATGTCGGGGCTGGAGCTTCGCAACGGCGGCGGCCGGCCCGAGGTCGAGGCCGCGCACATCCTGCCGGTCGAGGAGCGCGGCCCCGACACCGTGAGGAACGGGCTGGCGCTTTCCGGCACGATCCACTGGATGTTCGACCGCGGGCTCGTCTCGGTCGACGCGGACAATGCGCTGCTGATCGCCCGCGGCTCGATCGCGGCCGAGGTGGCCGGGCGGCTCTTCGTCCCCGACCGCCGGCTGATCGTTCCCTCCGACCCGTCGCTGCGCCCGCACCCGGCCTATCTGGACTGGCACCGGCAGCACCGGTTCAAGGGCTGAGCCTCCCGGGTGACGGGGGCGGGCCGAGCCGCTACAGTCCGTCCATGCGCCTTGTCCTTCTCACCGTGCTCACCATGACCGCCTTTGCGGCGAATTCGGTGCTGAACCGGGCGGCGGTAGGGCACGGGCACATCGGCGCGGTGGATTTCGCCGTGGTCCGGCTTCTCGCCGGGGCGGTGATGCTGGGGTTGCTGGTCGCCGGCCGGCGTGCCCTGACCGGACAGGCGGTATGGCCGGGCCGGCGGGGCAGGATCGCGGGCCCGCCGTCGCTTCTCGTCTATCTCTTCGGCTTCTCGCTTGCCTATGGCGCGCTCGACGCGGGCACCGGGGCGCTGATCCTCTTCGGCACGGTGCAGATCACCATGTTCGCCGGCGCGCTGGCGGCGCGGGAACCGTTGCCCGCGCGGCGCTGGCTGGGTGCCGGGGTGGCGTTCCTCGGGCTTGTCTACCTGCTTGCGCCGGGGTCCGCGGCGGCCGGGAGCCTGCGGCACGCCGCCCTGATGGCCGCGGCCGGCATCGGCTGGGGCTTCTATTCGCTCAGCGCGCGCGGCACGCGCGATCCGCTTGGCGCGACGGCATGGAACTTCATCCTCGCGGTGCCGGTGGCCGGGCTGGTGGTGGCGTTCCTGCCCGCGCCGTCCCCGGACGCGCCGGCGGCGCCCGCGGGCCTTTTGCTTGCCGTCGTCTCGGGCGCCGTGACCTCGGGCCTCGGCTATGCGCTCTGGTATGCCATCCTGCCCGGCCTCGGCGCCGCGCGCGGCGGGGTGGCGCAACTCGGCGTCCCGGTGCTGGCGCTGGCCGGGGGGATGGCCTTCCTCGGCGAGCCGCTGACCCTGCGCTTCGCCCTCGCCTCCGTGCTCGTCATCGGCGGCGTGGCTGCCGCCGTCCGCCCGGCCCGTCAGCCGTAGGCGATGGCGATGACCTCCAGCTCCACGGTGCCGGCGGGGCGGCGCCATTCCACCACGTCGCCGACATGCGCGCCGATCAGCGCGCGGGCCAAGGGCGACTGCGGCGCGATGAGATTGCGGGCGGCATCCGCCTCGTCCTCGCCGACGATCTCGTAGACGGTCTCGCGGCCCTCGTCGTCGGCCACGGTGACGCGGGCGCCGAAGGCGGCCTCGTCCTTCGGCTGGCCGGCCGGATCAACCGGGATCGCCGAGGCGAGCCGCGCCTCGAGATAGCGGATGTCGCGCTCCGCGGCCTTCTCCGGCAGGCGGTCGAGCCGGTCGGTGCGCGCCTTCAGGTGGGCAAGCGCGGCCCGCACCGCTTCCAGCCGGTCGCGCAGCGCGGCAAGCCCGCGCGGGGTGACCCAGTTCGGATGCGGGCTGACCGGCAGGTCGGGCAGCGGTTCGGTGTCGGGCCTGTCCTCCTTGACGAAGGCGCGGCTCATGGCACGATCTCCTCCAGCGGGTCGTAGTGCGCCGGGCCCTCGGGGGCGAAGGCGACGCGGGGCAGGCTGTCGGGCTTGAGCCGGATCGTGGCGATCTCCTCCGGGGCGAAGAACCGCCGGGAATGGACGGTCCGCCCCGGATCGGTCCAGCCGGGATCGAGCGTTCCGCCGGTGATCCGGCAGCGGAAGAACAGGTCGACCTGGTGGAAGCCGGTCCTCGGGTCGTGGAACTCGTTGACGAGCGCCAGCGGGCCGACCTCGACCGCAAGCCCGCATTCCTCGTGCACCTCGCGGCCGAGGTTCTCGGGCAGCGACCGGCCCGGCTCCACCCCGCCGCCGGGCGCACACCAGAGATCCGACCGCCGGCCCGGATAGGCGTTCACGAGCAGCAGGCGGCCATCCTCGACGATGATCGCGCGGGTGGCGAGGCGGGGCGAGCGGGTCTTCATGGCACCCGACAGAGTGACCGACGGCCGGGACAAGGGCAAGGGGCTGGCGCGGCGGCCCGGGCTGGCCTATCTGGAAGGCGATGTGGACCCGGCTGCCTACCGCCTTCGCCGTCGTGCTCGCCGCCCTTCCGGCCGGCGCGGCCGATTGCGTCGTCCTCCTGCACGGGCTGGCGCGTAGCGAGACCTCGCTTCTGGTGATGGAGCGCGCGCTCGACCGCGCCGGCTACCGGGTGGTGAACGAGGGTTACCCCTCGACCGAGGCCACGATCGAGACGCTGGTGCGCGACTACGTCGCCCCCAGGGTGGCCGCGTGCGGGGCGGGTGACACCGTCCATTTCGTGACCCATTCGATGGGCGGCATCCTCGCCCGCGCCTGGCTTGCCGACCACCGGCCGGCGAACATGGGCCGCGTGGTGATGCTCGCGCCCCCCAACCACGGGTCGGAGCTGGTCGACGCCTTCGGCGACCTCGGCGCCTTCCGCTGGCTGAACGGTCCGGCGGGGCTGGAGCTGGGGACCGGGCCGACCAGCGTGCCGAACGCGCTGCCCGCGGTGCAGTTCGACCTCGGCGTGATCGCCGGGGACCGCTCGCTCAACCCCGTCTATTCGGCGGTGATCGAGGGCGCCGACGACGGCAAGGTCAGCGTCGTCAGCACCCGGATCGGCGGGATGCGCGACCATATCGTGCTGCCGGTGACGCACACGTTCATGATGAACAACCCGCTCGTCGTGGCCGAGGTGCTGGCGTTCCTGAAGGAGGGACGGTTCGACCACGGGCTGAGCTATCTGGAGGCGGCGCGACGGGTGCTGCGCTAGGGCCGGGCGCGGCGCGCGCGCCCCGCTCAGCCGCGCCGGACGATCCGGTTGACATGGCCCATCTTGCGGCCCGGCCGGGCCTCGGCCTTGCCGTAGAGATGGATCGCGGCGCCACCCTCGCGCGCGATCGCGGGCACCGCCAGTATGTCGTCGCCGATCAGGTTCTCCATCACCACATCGGCATGGCGGGTGCCGTCGCCGAGCGGCCAGCCGGCGATGGCGCGGATGTGCTGCTCGAACTGGTCGACGGCACAGCCGTTCTGGGTCCAGTGGCCGGAATTGTGGACCCGCGGCGCGATCTCGTTCACCAGAAGCCCCTTCGGCGTCACGAACAGTTCCACCCCCATGACGCCGACATAGTCGAGCGCCGTGAGGATGCGCGCCGCCAGCAGCACCGCATCGGTGCGCTGCGCCTCGGCCAGCCGGGCGGGCACGGCGGTGGTGCGCAGGATGCCCTCGCGGTGGACGTTCTCGCCGGGGTCATAGGCCGCGACCGAGCCGTCGCGGCCCCGCGCGGCGATGACCGAGACCTCGTGGCTGAAATCGACGAAACCTTCCAGGATCGCCGGTGCCCCCGCCATCGCCGCCAGCGCGGTCGCGGCATCGGCGGCGGAGGAAAGCCGCACCTGCCCCTTGCCATCGTAGCCGAGCCGCCGGGTCTTGAGGATCGCCGGGCAGCCGATCGCCCCGATCGCCTCGGCCAGATCCTCGGCATCGTCGACCGCAGCGAAGGGCGCGGTGACTAGGCCGAGATCGGTGAGGAACGCCTTTTCCTTCAGCCGGTCCTGGCTGACCGCCAGCGCGCGGCGGCCCGGATGGATCGGGCGCCGCGCCTCGATCGCGTCGAGCGCCGAGGTCGGGATGTTCTCGAACTCGTAGGTGACGACATCGACCGAATCCGCGAACCGGGCGAGGGCGGCTTCGTCCTCGTAGGGTGCGGTCGTCACCCGGTGCGCCACGTCGCCCGCGGGCGGGCTGGCGGCGGGTTCGTAGACATGCGTCCGGTAGCCGAGCCGCGCCGCCGCGACCGCCAGCATCCGGCCGAGCTGGCCGCCGCCGAGGATGCCGATGGTGGCGCCGGCGGGAAGGGGGGCGACGGTCATCCCTTCTCCATCCGCGCCTCGACCGCGTCGAGCGCGGCGAGGATCTCCCCGTGCACGCCCGCCGCCCTGAGCGCCTCGACCATCTGGAGGCTGTAGGTGCCGTCCGTGGCCAGCGCGTCGCGCTCCGCCGCAAGCCGCCCGGCACCCTCCTTGCGCATCGCGTGGAGGAAGCCGCTTGCAAGCTGGGTCACATAGAACTCGCCCGCATCCTTGCCGACCCTCGCGCCGAGCCAGCCCGAGGCCGTCGCCATCAGGTCGAGCAGGCCCGGCACCAGCACGCAGGCCGCCATGAAGGCGCCGAGCGCAGATTCCTCCGCCACCTTCACCACCGGGTTTTCCGGCGCGAAGAGCGCGGAGATGAGCGCATCGTCGCCGTATGCGGGCAGCGGGCAGCCGCCCTCCTCGACAAAGCCCAGGGGGATCGTCTGGACGAAACCCTGCGCCGGCGCGCAGAGGCGGCGGAGCGTCGCCTCGGGCACGCCGGCCATCACCGAGACGATCCGGTGATCCGCGCGGAAGCGGAGCGGCGCCAGCGCCGCTTCGACATGCTGCGGGCGGACGCAGAGGAAGACGATGTCGCTGCTCTCCAGCACCGCCTGCGGCTCGGCCACCCGCGCGCCGCAGTCCCGCGCCAGCGCCGCCGACACCGTCTCGTTGCGGCGGGTGACGGTGATCTCGTGCCCCTTGGCGGCGAGGTGGCGCGCCATCGGGGCGGCGATGTGGCCCGTGCCGATGAATCCGATGCGGCTCATTCCTGCGGCTCCTCGGGGATGGAAGCGGAAAGCGCCTCGCGCCAGGAGTCGAGCCGGGCGGCGAGCGCTGGATCGGCGAGCGCGAGGATGGCGGCGGCCATCAGCCCGGCATTGGCCGCACCCGCGCTGCCGATCGCCATCGTGGCGACCGGATAGCCCTTCGGCATCTGGACGATCGAATAGAGGCTGTCGACGCCGGAAAGCGCCCTGGTCTGCACCGGCACGCCGATCACCGGCACCCGCGTCTTCGAGGCCATCATGCCCGGCAGATGCGCAGCCCCCCCGGCGCCGGCGATGATCACCTGAAGTCCGCGTTCGACCGCCGTCTTGCCATAGGCCCAGAGCCGGTCGGGCGTGCGGTGGGCCGAGACGATCTTCGCCTCGTAGGCCACGCCGAGGTCGTCGAGAATCGCCGCCGCCTCCTTCATCGTGGGCCAGTCGGACTGCGACCCCATGATGATGCCGACCTTCGCGTTCATTGCCCCTCCGCGGCTGAATGAGCGCGCACTATAGCCAGTGGCGGCCCCGGCGCAATCCCGGTCTCCGGGCGGTCAGGCGATGATGTCGGGGGTGAGAAGATCCTCCAGCCGGGCGATCTGGTCCTTCAGGTTCAGCTTCTGTTTCTTCAGCCGCCGGAGCGTGAGCTGGTCGGACCGGCCCGCCGCTTCCATGTGGTGGATCGCCTCGTCGAGATCGCGGTGCTCCTGGCGCAGAACCTCCAGTTTCACGCGCAGGACTTCGAAGGGGTCCATTTCCAGGGGGGCGTTCATCTCTCAGGGGCCATGAGTCGCGACGGGGTGGTAGCGAAAGATAGCAAGTCCCCGCAATTGCGGGAAGCTTTTCGAGACGGCGCGCCTTGTCGGCCGCTGCGCGAGCCTCCATATTCAGGCCAAGGGCCGCCCGGACGGGGGCCTTTGACGCAATGTCGCTTGATGACGAGGACATGGCCTGAGATGACGAAACTGACCTTTGCCGCCCATCCCTTCCTTCTGGGCTTCGACCAGCTCGAACGGCTTGTCGAACGCACCGCGAAGACCGGAAATGACGGCTATCCTCCCTTCAACATCGAACAATCCTCTGAAAACGGCTTCCGCATCACGCTCGCCGTGGCAGGGTTTTGCGAGGATGACATCTCGATCACGGTCGAGGAGCGCCAGTTGGTGATCCGCGGCCGGCAGGCGGAAGAGGCAGAGGGGGCCCGGGTCTTCCTTCACCGCGGCATCGCCGCGCGCGCCTTCCAGCGCAGCTTCGTCCTCGCCGAGGGCGTCGAGGTTGCGGGCGCGCGGATGGAGAACGGGCTTCTGCACGTCGACCTCGTCCGCGCGGTGCCGGAGAAGGTGGTGCAGACGATCCGCATCACCAAAGGCTGAGGAGGATACAGGCATGGACACGAAATATGATTTCGGACCGGAACGGGGCGAGCGCATCGTCTATGTGCGCGAGGTTCCCGTCGCGGAGCTGCCGGAGGAAATCCGCGCGCAGGTGGCGGGGCTCGACACGCTCTATGCGCTGCACGACGCGGGCGGCGAGCGGCTGGCGCTGGTCAAGGACCGCCGGCTGGCCTTCATTCTGGCGCGGCAGAACGACATGGCGCCGGTCAGCGCCCACTGAGGCGGCGGTTTCAGACTCCGGTTGCATTGACCGGCGACGGAAAACCGGCCCTTCTGCGTGACACGTACGGCGGCCGCTCGGGCCGCCGGAGATCACGACCGACGAGGGACACATGTCAAAGGTTACCGGATACAGCCGCGCGCAGATCGCGCTTCACTGGGGCATCCTCCTGCTTCTGGGGGTGAGCTATGTCAGCAGCGACAAGATGAAGGCGGCGTGGCGCGCGATCCACGATGGCCGCGATGCCTTCGGCACGACGGCCGCCGTCCATGTCTGGATCGGCGTGGCGATCCTCGTTCTCGCGCTTGCGCGGGTGGCGATCCGGCTGACCCGTGGCGCCCCGGGGCTGCCGGAGGGCGGGCATCCGGTGGCCAATCTCGTCGCGAAGCTTACCCATCTGGGACTTTACGCGCTCCTCCTCCTCCTCCCCGTCTCGGGCGGCATGGCGTGGTTCGTGGGCGTCGATGCGGCGGGAGAGGTGCACGAGTTGATGTTCAACCTCGGCATCGCGCTGGTGATCCTGCATGTCCTGGGTGCGCTCTATCACCAGTTCGTCCTGAAGGACGGGTTGATGGAACGGATGAAGCGCGCGTCCTAGGGCGCGGGCC
>JBDHSQ010000082.1:0-15666 GCA_039808285.1 Paracoccaceae bacterium | reverse complement strand
GGAAGGCGCATGGCGAATCGAAACTCCTTCACCGATTGCTCAACCTTAGCGGGAGCCTGGCGCTCTGCAAGCGGCGCGCGGCGGCCCGCCTGCCCGCCAACCCCGGGTGACAATCTTGCGTTCCCCTGAAACAATATTGCGCAGGGACGGGCCTGCGGATAAGTTCCGCCAAGATTTCCGGGGAGACGCGACATGGCCGCCAACAGGCTCGACGAGATCGACCGCAGGATCCTGGCCGAGCTTCAGGACGACGGGCGCATGACCAATGTCGAGCTGGCCCGCCGGGTCGGCATCTCCGCCCCGCCCTGCCTGCGCCGGGTCCGCACCCTGGAGGAGGCCGGCTATATCCGCGGCTACCATGCCGACGTCAGCCCGCGCGAGCTGGGCTTCGAGGTGCAGGTCTTCGCGATGGTCGGGCTGCACAGCCAGGCCGAGGCCGACCTCTCCGCCTTCGAGCGGCGCTGCCGCGACTGGCCGCTGGTGCGCGAGTGCCACATGCTGAACGGCGAGATCGACTTCATCCTGAAATGCGTGGCGCCGGACCTCTCGACCTTCCAGACCTTCCTGACCGAGGAACTGACCTCGGCCGCCAACGTGGCCAGCGTGAAGACCAGCCTCGTCATCCGCTGCGCCAAGGACAGGCCGGGCGTGCCCTTCGACGTGCTCGAGGCGCGGCTGAAGCGCAGCGCCTGAGCGCTGGTCCCGGGCGCTGCTTCTCCCGTCAGGCTTCCAGCGCCGCCTCGACCTCGGCCGCCGACATCCGCGGATGGGCAGGCGTGCCGAAATCGGCGATCGAACGCATCTGCGGGAACAGCGACAGGAAGATCTGCGCGACCTGCGGATCGAAGCCGTCGCCGATGCGCGCGCCGGGATGGAAGCTCTCGATCTCGAGCCCCGCGGCGCGGATCGAGCCCTGCCGCTCCAGCACGATGTGATAGACCGTGATCGGCGCGACCGGGGTCACCTCGATGATCGACACGCCGTCGGCGAAGGACCGGGCGGGCGCATAGGCAGCCTCGACGCCCGTCGCGAACCGGCAGCGCGCATCGCGCACCAGGATGCGGGCGCGCGGGCCGAGCACCAGGTCGGGCATCGGCCGGCCGACGCCGAAGGCGTCCCCGGTGATGCGGGTGAGGGTCGAACAATGCATTCCCGGCAGCGCGTGGGGCGGGAAGAGCGTCATCGAGCCGATCCAGGTGATCCGCTCGGCGCGGCCCTCACCGGTCAGCGCCGCCATTCCCGGCACCAGATCCTCGACCGCCACGGGACCGTCCGCCGTGGCGATGACGGTGCCGCGCGCGAAGGCGGAAAATGCCTCCTCGAACTCCGGGATCGCCGGGGCAAGTCTCGTGCAGGTCTCGAACCGGCCCCTGGCGTCGAGATAGGCGACCTCATAGCGCCGGGTCAGAGGGGTGCTGCGGACGGGGCGCGGTTCGGTCTGGGAAGGCTGGGGTTGGGGAAGGGACCGGGAATGTGCAAGGGGAGAATTGAAAACGTCCGTCGAAAGACGGTTCATGCCAGTATGACGATGTAGCACTCGAACACCTTTCACTCACTCACATCTGCGGAGCCCCCACCCCCCAAATGCAGACTGACTATGCGCACAATCTGCGCGCTTCGGCGTCATCTGTCAAAGAGCAAGGATGATTTGGGGCGGCGTTCGGACAATTGCCGGGCGCGCGGCGGGGTTTGTTCAGGCGCTGGCGACAAGATGCGCGCCTTAACCCTTCGCAGGGCACGGACGGGCCTCCACGGGGTGCGAATCGCCGCCGCCGCGAGTGGGGGGAAGGGCGGCGGACCGGTCCGGGGAAACCGGTCCGCCTGTCACGCGACGCCGTCCTGCGGGGACAGGGGCATCCTGCGGGGAGGAAGGAGGGGTCAGCCGCGGGCGGGCAGGCCGGGGGCGCGCCGGACTTTCGGATGGCGGAGGGCGGTTTGGCGGGCGCCGCGCTGCCAGGGAAGGGTGATCCCCGGTTTCGCGCTTTCCACCACTACCGATTTCATCCAGCGGCGTTGCGGTTTCATCTGACTGCTCCTTGCCTCGATGGCCTCTTGCGGGCCGTTCGACGGGTCCGATTCTCTGACCGGATGGAGCCATTCTAGAGGTCAATGCGGCAAGGTTTGGGCAGGCTTCGGGGTGATTTGAAGGCAAGGCGGGGGGCGGGGCGCAATCCGCCTGCGGGAATGCCCGAGGGTTTCGGACATGGCCGCCCGCACCCCCGGCGGTGCGCCCCGGCAGCGCTCAGAGCCGGATGGCCGAGATCAGCCGGCCGAAATCGGCTTCGTGCCGGTGGACCGACCGGCGGTAGGAAAAGAACCTTTCCGGGTCGGAATAGGTGCAGTGCCGCGTCCACTCCGCCCGGCCCACGCCTGCCGCGCGCAGGCGGTGCAGGCCGAAGCCCGGCAGATCGAAGTGCATCCGGTCGCCCTCGCCGCCCGCGAAGAAGCGGGAATAGCCGTCGTCTTCGGCAAGGAAGGCATCGAGGAACTCGGGCCCCACCTCGTAGGCACGCTGGCTGATCGTCGGGCCGATGATCGCCACCACATCGGCGCGGCGCGCGCCAAGCGCCTCCATCGCGTCGACCGTTGCCTCGAGCACGCCCGAAAGCGCCCCGCGCCACCCTGCGTGCGCCGCGCCGATCACGCCGGCCGCGCGGTCGGCGAACAGCACCGGCTGGCAGTCGGCGGTCAGCACGCTGAGCGCAAGCCCCGGCGTCGCCGTCACCATCGCATCGGCCCGCACCGGCGCCCCGAGCGCGGCCTGCACGGTCACGACATCGGCCGAATGCACCTGGTGCACGCCGACGAGCGCCTGTGCCGTCAGCCCCAGCGCCTCGGCCACCCGGTCGCGGTTGATCGAAACCGCCTCGCGCAGGTCCGACGACCCCGCGCCGCAGTTCAGCCCTGCGAAGATGCCCGACGACGCCCCGCCCCGGCGCGTGAAGAACCCGTGCCTGAGCGGGCGGAGCGCTTCGTGGGTGAGGATCTCCAGCGTCATCCGGCGGGGTCCAGTCCAGGTGGCGGGGCCTTCCCCTGCGGGTAGGCCGCGAGCACTTTGAACAACTGTCCCATTTCGTCGGGATGGGTCAAGCGGCGATGCGCGGCAAGATGCGCGGCAAGCGCAGTGCCGGAAAGCCCGCGCGCGAGAATCGCGGCCCGCGCCGCGATCCCCAGCCGTTCGAGGAACACCCCCTGGGGCGTCAGGGCGGTCACCGCCGCCCCCGCCGCGGCGATGGTCCCCGCGATCGGCTCGAAGTCGACATGGGCGGTCAGGTCCGTCTCGCCGGGGTCGGCGAAGGGATCGGCGGGCGCGTGGTCCTTCACTGCCTGGAACGTGTCGCCGAGCGAGCGCCAGCCGCCGTAGTCGACGAACAGCGCCGCGCCGCCCCGTTGCGCCACCCTGCGGCCGATCTCGCCTGCGACCGGTTCCGCCGCCGGGCAGGTCTCAACCACGTCGCCTTCCGCCGTGTCGGCAAGCCGGTGGGCGAGCGCCGGATAGGCCGTGACCGGGCCGAGCCCGGGCGCGAGCCGGCCGTCGCGAAGGCTCACCATCCGTTCCGACCAGCCGGGCCCCCTGCGCTCGAACTGGCGGATCGGCAGGGCGTCGAAGAACTCGTTGGCGACGAGGAAGAGCGGCAGGTCGGGCATGCTTTCCACCCCGTCGTGCCAGTGCGGCGCATGGGCCGTCAGCACCTGCCCCTGCCGGGCGCGCAGCGCGGGCGAGGCCTCGACGAGGTGCACGCGGGCCGCCTCGGCCATTCCCGGAACCGCGCGGATCGCGCGCAGCATGTCGGCCATCAGCGTGCCCCGCCCCGGCCCGATCTCGGCCAGCGCGAAGGGCGCGGGTCGCCCCTGGTCCAGCCAGCACTGCGCGAGGCAGAGGCCCAGAAGCTCTCCGAACATCTGGCTGATCTCCGGCGCGGTGGTGAAATCGCCGCCCGCCCCGAAAGGGTCGCGCGTCGCGTAGTAGCCGTGTCCGGGGTGCAGCAGGCATTCGGCCATGTAGTCCGACAGCCGCATCGGCCCTTCGGCCGCGATCCGGCGGGCGAGGATCGCGGCCAGCGCGGTCATGCCCGCCGCCGGGCCCGCCGCGCCCGGGCGATCAGCCAGAGCCCGGCGAGGATCATCGGCAGCGACAGCACCTGGCCCATCGACAGGCCGGCGCCGCCGAGATCGAGCGCATGGCCGAGCGGATTGTCGGGGGTGATGAACTGCGCATCCGCCTGGCGCACGAACTCGACCGCGAAGCGCGCCGCGCCATAGCCCGCGAGGAACACGCCGGTGACCAGCCCCGGCCGCTTCAGCGCTCCCCGCCGGACGAGGAGCCAGAGGAGAAGGCCGAGAAGGAGCCCCTCGAGCCCCGCCTCGTAAAGCTGGCTCGGGTGGCGGGCGCAGAGGCCCGGGGCCACGCCGGGGCAGTCCTGCGCCGCCGCGCCGGGGAAGACCACGCCCCAGGGAAGACCGGTCGGCCGGCCCCAAAGCTCGGCGTTGACGAAATTGGCGAGCCGCCCGAAGAAGAGCCCGATCGGGGTAACCAGCGCCATCGCGTCGGAAAGTTGCGCCGGCGGCACGCCGTTGCGGCGGGCGAACCACAGGCCCGCCGCCAGAACGCCCAGAAAGCCGCCGTGGAACGACATGCCGCCTTCCCAGACCTTCAGGATTTCAACGGGATGCGAGAGGTAGTGCAGAGGCTGGTAGAACAGCACGAAGCCCAGCCGCCCGCCGATGATCACGCCGAGGATGATCGCGGTCAGCAGGTCGTCGGTCCGCTCCGGCGCCATCGGCGCCCGGTCGCCGGGCCAGAGCGCGGGGCGGCGCATCAACCGCCGGATCACCCAGAACCCGGCGAGAAGCCCCGCGAGATAGGCCAGGGCATACCACCTGAGCGCCAGATGGGCGCCGAAGACCTCGATCGAGAAGACTTCGTTCGAGATGTCGGGGAAGGGGATCGCGGCCTGCATCGTTGCTCCTTTGAGGTCTCTCAGACCCTCTGGCCGCGGCGAAGTCAACCTTGAGCTTTCGGCCCACCCCGCGCATATAGACGGCATAGGCAACGTCCCCCGAGGAGGCGCGAGATGAGCGGTGCGAACAGGTTCTTCGACGACATGTCGAAGCTCATGACCAGCGCGATGGGTGTGGCGCAGGGCGCCAGGACCGAGGCCGAGACGGCGATGCGGTCATGGATGGACCGCTGGCTCGCCGACCGCGACTTCGTGACGCGCGAGGAATTCGACGCCGTCCGCGCGATGGCCCAGAAGGCGCGCGAGGAGAACGAGGCGCTCAAGACCCGCATCGCCGCGCTCGAGGCGGCGCACAATCCGCCGCGGGCGGCCCGGGGCGGCAGATCGAAGGACTGATCCCCCGCGACCAGCTCCCGATCCCCGGCCCCAGGGAACCCGGCGCCGCGGGCGCCCCGTATCCCCTTCCGCACGGCCGCTCCGGCATCTATCCACAGCGAATTGCCGCCGCGCGGCCGCGAGGCCCGAGATTTCCCTTTACAGCCCGGCGCTCTGCCGACACCATATGCAGTAGGCCGGCAACAGGCAGACGCCGGTCCTAGTCGATGCACCCAGCCCCTTGAGGACGGAGCCCGATGGGGGCCAATAACGACAGAGGCCGGGCATGGCACAGACCGACAGCTTCCTCGACTGCGAGGACCTGCACCCGATCGACATCGTCGAGACGCTCGCCCAGCACCACGACTGGGACTTCGACCGGGTGACCGATGACCAGATCGCGATGGCGGTCGAGGGCCAATGGCGTACCTATTCGATCACCCTCGCCTGGTCGGGCTACGACGAGACGCTGCGGCTCATCTGCACCTTCGAGATGGACCCGCCGGAAGAGCGGATCGCTGCGCTCCACGAGGCATTGAACCGCACCAACGACATGGTCTGGTCGGGCGCCTTCACCTTCTGGCGCGAACAGCGGCTGATGGTCTGGCGCTACGGGCTCTGCCTTGCCGGCGGGCAGATCGCGGGGCCCGAACAGATCGACCGGCTGATCACCGATGCGGTGACCGCGGCGGAACGCTTCTACCCCGCCTTCCAGCTCACCTGCTGGGGCGACGAGAGCCCCGAGCGGGCGATGGACGTGGCGATGGCGCGGGCCTACGGCCGCGCCTGAGCGCCGGCGCCGCGGGGGGTTTCCCTCGCCGCCGGGATCGGCCATCCTCACCGCCACGGCGACGGAGGCGGCGATGGACATGGACGATGTGAAGGCCCGGGGGCTGGTGCTTCTCGGCTGCGGCAAGATGGGCTCGGCGATGCTGGCGGGCTGGCTCAAGGGCGGCCTGCCGGCGTCGGGCGTCTGGGTCCGGGAGCCGCATCCCTCGGACTGGCTGAAGGGGCAGGGGGTGCACCTGAACGAGGCGCTGCCCGCCTCCCCCGCCATCGTCCTCGTCGCCGTCAAGCCGCAGATGATGGCCGAGGCGCTGCCCGGCCTCGCCAGGCTCGGCGGCGGGAACACGCTCTTCCTCTCGATCGCCGCGGGCACGACGATCGCGCGGTTTGAATCCGTCCTCGGGCCGGCCACGCCGATCGTCCGCGCCATGCCGAACACGCCCGCCGCGATCGGCCGCGGGATCACCGCCATCACCGGCAACGCGCTGGCGACCGAGGCGCACCTGCGGCTGGCCGGGGCGCTTCTCGCGGCGGTGGGGCAGGTGGTGCGGCTTGACGGCGAACACCAGATGGACGCGGTCACCGCGGTCTCGGGCTCGGGCCCGGCCTATGTCTTCCACCTGATCGAGACGCTCGCCGCGGCGGGCGCGGCCGAGGGCCTGCCCGCCGCGCTTGCCATGCGGCTTGCCAGGGCGACGGTGGCGGGCGCGGGTGCCCTGGCGGAGGCGGCGGCCGAAGACCCCGCGCAACTGCGCGTCAACGTCACCTCGCCCGGCGGTACGACCGCGGCCGCGCTGGCGGTGCTGATGGACGAGAACCGCGGTTTCCCCGCGCTGCTGAAAGAGGCCGTCCACCGGGCGGCAGAACGCGGGCGGGAGCTTGGCAGATGACGATCTCGTTCGAGGATTTCCTGAAGGTGGACATAAGAGTGGGCCGGATCACCCGCGCCGAACCCTTCCCCGAGGCGCGCAAGCCCGCCCTGAAGCTCTGGGTCGATTTCGGCGGCGAGATCGGCGAGAAACGCTCCTCGGCGCAGATCACCAAACACTACGCACCCGAGGGGCTTGTCGGGCGCCAGGTTCTCGCCGTCGTGAACTTCCCGCCGCGCCAGATCGGCAAGCTGATGTCCGAGGTTCTGGTTCTCGGCGTGCCGGACGAAGCGGGAGAGGTCGTGCTGATCGGGCCGGGGCAGGAGGTGCCGCTGGGCGGGCGGCTGTATTGATTTCGGCTTGCCGTTCCGGCGAGCCGAACCGCCCGGGGGACGTCCCGCCCCCCGGACCCCCTGGGGAGTATTTTCCGACAGAAAGCAACAACAGCCCGCCCCGGCATCCGGCGCGGGCTGTCGCTTCCTGTCACGGCCATCGGCTCTCCAGCCTGTGCCGCAGCGGAATTGTCGCGCGCGATGGTTAAGAAAGCGTGAAGTTTCTTTCTGTCGCGAAATACTCCCGCCGGAGGCAACCCGGGCGGCGGCGCCCCGGTGCCGCCGCGGGAAATCGCGCGGCGCCCTGCGGGCGCCTCCGCCGGATCAGCCCGCGGCGGAGGCGGCGCGGTCGCCGATCTCTTCGCGCCAGTGGCGGCGGCAGAGCGAGACATAGGTCTCGTCGCCGCCGATCTGCACCTGCGCGCCGTCGCGCAGCGCACGCCCGTCGGCGCCGCGGCGGATGACCATCGTCGCCTTCCGGCCGCAGTGGCAGATGGTGCGGACCTCTCGCATCTCGTCGGCGAGCGCGAGGAGCGCGGAGGAGCCGGGGAACAGCTCTCCGCGGAAATCCACGCGAAGCCCGTAGCACATCACCGGAACGCCGAGATCGTCGACGGCGCGGGCAAGCTGCCAGACCTGCCGGCGGGTCAGGAACTGCGCCTCGTCGAGAAAGACGCAGGCGACCGGGCCGGCGGCGAGCCGGCTGGCGATCGCGGCGAAGAGGTCGGTTCCTGCGCCGTAGGTATCGGCCTGCGCCGCGATGCCGATGCGGCCCGCGCCGGCGCGGTCGTCGAGCCTTGCGGTCAGGAGGTAGGTCGCCATGCCGCGTTCGCGGTAGTTGTGCGATGCCTGCAGCAGCAGCGTCGACTTGCCGGCGTTCATCGTCGAGTAGTGGAAATAGAGCTTGGCCATGCGTCGTGATAGCCGTGGCGCCGCCGCTAGCGCAAGCGGCACCGGGGGAACCCACCCTTCCGATCCCCCCGGCCCGCCGCTTCGGCGCCGTCACATCCCGCCGCGCCTTGATCTGCGGACCGCGGGTCACTCGTCACCAGGGAAGGTTCGCCGCGCTGCTGCCGGACGGGCCGGCTCCGGCCTTCCCACCCGCCGGAGGCACGGCGATCCCAACGCAGACCGGCCTCGGGCCGCCGGCACTCACACCCGCCCCCTGCACACGGGGGACGGATAACGAATGACAAACGCGCGGCGAGCCTTTAAGGGGAATGGCAGCGATGATTTCCCCCGGGGCGGGGGTACGGGAAAGCGTTCAGAGTGACAGGCAAGTCCGACAACTATCTGAAAAAGCACACGGAAGCCCTGGTGAAGGACGTCGGCATCGAAGCCGCGGCCAGGCTTTGCGGCAAGTCCAAGGCGACGCTCGGGCGGTATTATTCCACCGACGAGGACCATGCCGACCGCTTCATGCCGATCGACGTGGTGGCCGCACTGGAAGGGGCCGCGCGCTTCCCCCATGTCACCGCCGCGCTGGCCGACCTCAGGGGCATCACGCTCAGCCACGACGAGGAGCGGCGCAACGCCCGCAAGGGCGGCGTCAACTCCGACGTGGTGACGCTCAGCCAGCGCTTCGCCATGCTGATGGCCGAATACAACCAGTCGATCCAGGACGGCCGCATCTCGATCAACGAGGCCAAGCGTCTCCTGACCGAGACGCTGGCGATCCAGAAGGTGCTGATCGACATGAAGCTGCATCTCGAGGACGAGGCGCACTGAGGGGTGTCGGATCGGCGTCCCGCTTCCGTCGGGCATCCGTCGGTTTTCCGTCCCGACAGGGCGCGCGGGCGGGAAGGGGGGCGTTAAGGGGTCGGGGGCGGCGCCGGGCCGCTTCGGGATCGTGGTCCCGATCCGGGCGGAGGCCTTGAGGAGGCTCGGACCATGACCGTTCATGCCAGGGCACGGGTGTCGTTGAACCAGCCGCAGTCGCCGAAGGCGGCGGAGGATTTCGCCGAACGCGCGGGCGTGTCGCTGAGCGAGGTCATCGCACTGGCGCTGGCCGGGAGGGCGGGCGCCGCGCGGGCGGCGGATTTCTTCGCCGGGCGCGGGCAGGGCGGCGATGCGGCGCGCGCGGTGGCCCGGCTGGAGGGAAGGGCGGGGTGAGGGGGCGGTGGGTGAACCTTCGCTTGCGCGAAGACCCACCCACCCTACGGCTTGCTGTCGCGGGACAAATCGGGCGGAAGCAAGGGGCGCATAAAGGCGGGCCCGGGACTTCCGCCCGGTCCGGCGGACCGGGCAGCGCCCGACCCGCCCCCCCGGGGCGGGCGCTGCCCTCGGTTGCGCGAAGGTGAATGCGTCTGGCCGGATGGAGCATCCGAAACTGTCATCCCCGCGAAGGCGGGGAGCCGGGGCGGTCCCCGCTTTCGCGGGGATGACAGGGTGGCTCTCGTGGAAATGACGGGACGGCTCTTCCGGCCCTCGGCAGTTGCCTCGGGCGTTCGCGGCTTCAATCGGTCCACCGGACCGATTGATCCCGGATCAAAGTCCGGGACCACCGCTCTCCCGGCCCGATCCTTGCGGATCGTGCGTTCGACGCTGACGACCTTCCACTGGAAGGTCGTCCGGGCGCGTCTCACCCCTGCAACGTCCTGACCCCGATCCCTTCGCCGCGCGCCTTCATCGCCTGCACCGCGGCGATCGCGCCGGCCGCCGTGGTGAAGTAGGGGATCCGGTCGTGGAGCGCCACGGCGCGGATCGAGCGGCTGTCGTCGATCGCCTGGCTGCCCTCGGTGGTGTTGAAGAGAAGCGCGATCTCGCCGTTCTTCAGGCGGTCGACGATGTGGAGCTTGCCCTCCTGCCGTCCCTCGTAGACCTTGTTCACGGTCTCGGCCTCCACCCCGTGCCGGGCGAGGAAGGCGGCGGTGCCGCGGGTCGCCACGATCTCGAAGCCGAGGGACACGAGGTCGCGGGCGGCCGCCGCCATCTCGGGCGTCTTGTCCATGTCCTTGATCGAGATGAAGACGCGGCCCGCCTCGGGCAGGTGGGTGCCGGCGCCCATCTCGGCCTTGAGGAAGGCCAAGGGGAAGGTGCGGTCCCAGCCCATGACCTCGCCGGTCGAACGCATTTCCGGCCCGAGGATCGTGTCGACGCCGGGGAAGCGGGCGAAGGGCATCACCGCCTCCTTGACGCTGAACCAGGGCATCTGCGGGTCGGCCAGCGTCATCGGGTCGGCATAGGGGAGCGGCGTGTCGGGGCCGACGCCCGCCGGATAGGGCGCGCGCAGCGGGAAGCTCGAGAGCGGCTCGCCCGCCATCAGCCTTGCGGCGATCGAGGCGATGGCGCTGTCGGTGGCCTTGGCGACGAAGGGCACGGTGCGCGAGGCGCGCGGGTTGACCTCGAGCACATGGATCTCGCCCGCCTTGATCGCGAACTGGACGTTCATCAGGCCTTTCACCTTCAAGGCGAGCGCCATTGCCACGGTCTGCCGCTTCAGCTCCTCCACCGTCTCCGGCGAGAGCGAATGCGGCGGCAGGCAGCAGGCGCTGTCGCCCGAGTGCACCCCGGCCTCCTCGATATGTTCCATGATGCCGGCGACGTGGACGTCCCGGCCGTCGCAGAGCGCATCCACGTCCACCTCGATCGCGCCGGAAAGGTAGCTGTCGAGCAGCACCGGGTTCCTGCCCGAGACCTGCACCGCGGTGGTGATGTAGCGGCGGAGCTGGTCCATGTCGCGGACGATCTCCATCGCGCGCCCGCCGAGGACGTAGGAGGGGCGGATCACCAGCGGGAAGCCGACGCGGCCGGCGATCTCGATGGCCTCGCCGTCCGAAGCGGCGATGCCGTTGACCGGCTGCCGGAGCTTCAGGTCATGGAGGAGCTTCTGGAACCGCTCGCGGTCCTCGGCAAGGTCGATCGCGTCGGGCGTGGTGCCGAGGATCGGGATGCCCTCGGCCTCCAGCGCCTTGGCGAGCTTCAGCGGCGTCTGGCCGCCGAACTGGACGATGACGCCGTGGAGTGTGCCGTTCGACCGTTCCACCCGCAGGATTTCCAGCACATGCTCCAGCGTCAGCGGCTCGAAATAGAGTCGGTCGGAGGTATCGTAGTCGGTCGAGACGGTTTCCGGGTTGCAGTTGATCATGATCGTCTCGTAGCCCGCCGCGGTCAGCGCGAAGCAGGCGTGGCAGCAGCAGTAGTCGAACTCGATTCCCTGGCCGATCCGGTTGGGGCCGCCGCCGAGGATGACGACCTTGCGCGCCGCGGAGGGCCGCGCCTCGCATTCCACCTCGCCCATCGCCGGGGCCTCGTAGGTGGAATACATGTAGGGGGTCTGCGCCTCGAACTCCGCGCCGCAGGTGTCGATCCGCTTGAAGACCGCGGTGACGCCGAGCCTTTGCCGGGCGCGGCGGACCTCGGCCTCGTCGCGGCCGGTGAGCTTCGCCAGCCGGGCGTCGGTGAAGCCCATCATCTTCAGCCTGCGCAGGCCCGCCTCGGTCGCGGGCAGGCCCGCCGCGCGGACCTCCGCCTCCACCCCGACGATCTCGCGGATGCGGGCGAGGAACCAGGGGTCGAAGGCGGTGGCGGCCTCGATCTCGTCGTCGCTCAGCCCGTGGCGCATCGCCTCGGCGATCACGCGCAGCCGGTCGGGCGTCTGGCGCGACAGCGCGGCGACGACGGCGGCCCTTTCCGGCGCGCCCTCGATGGCGATCTCGTCGAAGCCGGTGAGGCCGGTTTCCAGTGACGCCAGCGCCTTCTGGAGCGATTCATGCATGGTGCGGCCGATCGCCATCGCCTCGCCCACCGATTTCATCGCGGTGGTGAGTTCGGGCTTCGCGCCGGGGAACTTCTCGAAGGCGAAGCGCGGGATCTTGGTGACCACGTAGTCGATGGTCGGCTCGAAGCTCGCCGGCGTCACCTTGGTGATGTCGTTGTCGAGTTCGTCCAGCGTGTAGCCCACCGCCAGCTTGGCGGCGATCTTGGCGATCGGGAAGCCGGTCGCCTTGGACGCCAGCGCCGAGGAGCGCGAGACGCGGGGGTTCATCTCGATCACCACCATGCGGCCGTCCCTCGGGTTGATCGCCCACTGGACGTTGGAGCCGCCGGTCTCCACCCCGATCTCGCGCAGGACGGCGATACTGCCGTTGCGCATGATCTGGTATTCCTTGTCGGTCAGCGTCAGCGCCGGGGCGACGGTGATCGAATCGCCGGTATGCACGCCCATCGGATCGACGTTCTCGATCGAGCAGACGATGATCGCGTTGTCCGCCCTGTCGCGGACCACCTCCATCTCGAACTCCTTCCAGCCGAGGAGGCTCTCGTCGATCAGCACCTGGGCGACCGGCGAGGCGTCGAGGCCGGAGCGGACAATCGCCTCGTAGTCGTCGCGGTTGTAGGCGACGCCGCCGCCGGTGCCGCCGAGCGTGAAGGCGGGGCGGATGATCGCCGGCAGGCCGATGTCCTCGAGCGCCGCCATCGCCTCGGCCACGCCGGCGTTGATGTCGTATCTGCCGTTCGGCTTCTTCGGCGCCGCGACGATGGTGGCGCGCGGGTTCTCGAGCCCGATCCGGTCCATCGCCTCGCGGAAGAGCTTGCGATCCTCCGCCATCTCGATGGCGCGGCGGTTGGCACCGATCAGCTCGACGCCAAACGTCTCCAGCACCCCCATGTCGGCGAGCGCGAGCGCGGTGTTGAGCCCGGTCTGCCCGCCCATCGTCGGCAAAAGCGCGTCGGGGCGTTCCTTCTCGATGATCTTGGCGACGATCTCCGGCGTGATCGGCTCGATATAGGTCGCGTCCGCCATGCCCGGATCGGTCATGATCGTCGCGGGGTTGGAGTTGACGAGGATCACCCGGTAGCCTTCCTCGCGCAGCGCCTTGCAGGCCTGGGCGCCGGAGTAGTCGAACTCGCAGGCCTGGCCGATGACGATGGGCCCCGCACCGATGATCATGATCGACGTGATGTCGGTTCTCTTCGGCATGGCCCGGCCCCCGCTTTCGGCAAATTGTCGGGGGTTATAGACAAGACCGCCCCATGCGCAAGCCCGAACCGGCGGCCCGGCGGCCGGTCAGGTGCGGGCACGGCGGGCGGCGGCGTAAAGCCCGGCGAGCACCGCGGCCCAGAAGGTGCACATCGCCCAGGTATAGTCGGCGATCGGCCAGGGCAGGGAACCGATGGCGGCAAAGACGAAGCCGAGCGAGGGGACCGTCACCAGCGCGATCAGCGCGACCGCCGCGCGGAAGGGCATGAGCCCGATGAGGCCGGGCAGGAGCAGCATCGGCACGAGGTAATAGTGCAGCCAGCCGAGCGGCCCCATGAGAGGCACCACGATGGAAAGCGCCAGAAGACCGATGCCCCGCCGGAGCCGGCCCGGCAGCGGCCGGAGCGCCCGCCCGAAGGTGGCGACGATGCCGAGCGCGGCAAGCGAGATCGCCGGCGAGAGCCAGGCCGGCACGGCGGTGTAGATGTGCTGGGTCGCCGCAGGGTCGACGGGCGGCAGGACGCCCCAGGCGGTGCCGAGGGCGAGAAGCGCGGGCAGGAGCGAGGTGTTGATGGCGATGAGATAGCCCAGGCCCTTCACCTGGCCGAGGCTCGAGAGAAAGGCCTGGTGCGCAGGCCAGCCTGCCAGCGCGATCGAGAGAACGGCGAGCGCGGCACCGGCAATCGCGAAGGACGCCGCCGCCCGCCATTGCCGGTCGAGGAGGAAGATCAGCACGAAGGCCGCCGGCGTGAGCTTGATCGCGGCCGCGACGGCCAGCGCGACGCCCGCCGCGACCGGCCGGCCGGCGCCGAGCCGTTCCACGGCCAGGAGCGTCAGGAAGCCCACGGTGATGGTCGGCTGATTGTGCCAGATCGCCAGGTGCGACGGCACCGAGAGGTTGAGGATCACGAGGCTGATGGCGGTCCAGACCCACCAGGGCATCGCCGAGGGCTTGAGGATGCGCCCCGCAAGCCAGGCCGAGGCGGCGAGCATCGGGATCTGCACCAGTCCCGCGAGGTCGAAGAACCCCTGCGGCGAAAGCCGCCCGGTCAGGGGCGCGGCGAGCACCGCCCAGAGCGGCGGGTAGACATAGGGAAAGCTCGTCCGGTCGGCGGCGCCGATCGCCTGCATGGCGGGCAGCCAGCTGTCCGCGGCCCCGCCGAAAAAGGCCGGCCGCGCGTCGTAGACGAGCGCCGCCTGGCCGGTATGCCAGAGCCAGCCCGCGACATAGACGGCCGAAAGGTCTTCGGCCCACTGGCCCCACTGCTGCCAGGCCGTGACCACGGCCCAGAAGGCGAGCATGGCGAAAGCCAGCGCCCGGTCGCGTGCCGGGGTCAGGGCGGTCTGGGGCGGGGAGAACGCACTGTCCATGAAACGGCTTCTCGCGCGTCAATCGGGCGGGAATGTGGCGGGACGACGGACAATTGTCGGCCTCCTTACCCGCCCCGGCCCGGCCCGCCCCCCGCCGTTCGACTTGACTTCGCCCCTTTGGCGCGGTGTATCGGCGCGAACCGGATTTCGCCCTTGGAAAGGGGATCACCCATGCACGCCTATCGCAGCCACACCTGCGCCGAGCTGAACACCTCTCACGCCGGTCAGACCGTGCGGCTTTCGGGCTGGGTGCACCGGGTGCGCGACCACGGCGGCGTGCTGTTCGTCGACCTGCGCGACCACTACGGGGTGACGCAGGTGCTGGCCGACAGCGACAGCCCCGCCTTTGCCGCGATCGAGAAGCTGAAGGCGGAAACGGTGATCCGCGTCGACGGGCGGGTGAAGGCGCGCGACGCGGGCCTGGTGAACCCGAAGATCCCGACCGGCGGGATCGAGGTCTATGTCACCGCGGTCGAGGTTCTGGGCCCGGCCGAGGACCTGCCGCTGCCGGTCTTCGGCGACCAGGACTACCCCGAGGAGACGCGGCTGGCCTACCGCTTCCTCGACCTGCGCCGGGAAAGCCTGCACCGCAACATGATGCTGCGTTCCCGCGTGGTGAAGTCGCTGCGCGACCGGATGTGGGCTTCGGGCTTCACCGAGTTCCAGACCCCGATCATCACCGCGTCCTCCCCCGAGGGCGCGCGCGACTTCCTCGTGCCCTCGCGGCTGCATCCGGGCAAGTTCTACGCCCTGCCGCAGGCGCCGCAGCAGTTCAAGCAGTTGATCATGGTGGCGGGATTCGACCGCTACTTCCAGATCGCCCCCTGCTTCCGCGACGAGGACCCGCGCGCCGACCGCAGCCCGACCGATTTCTACCAGTTGGACGTCGAGATGAGCTTCGTCACCCAGGCCGATGTCTTCGCCGCGGTCCAGCCGGTGATCCAGGGCGTGTTCGAGGAATTCGGGCAGGGCCGCAAGGTCGACCCGGACTGGCCGCTGATCTCCTACGCCGACAGCGCGCTCTGGTATGGCACCGACAAGCCGGACCT
>JBDHSQ010000081.1:0-15847 GCA_039808285.1 Paracoccaceae bacterium | reverse complement strand
CTCGTCGATCAACTCGTTCTTGCGGACGATGACCTCGTCCGTGCCCGGAACCACGATGTCGTCCGCCGAAACCCGGCCGAGGATGCGTTCGGCCAGGGGCGCCACGACCTCGCCGTCGTTGACCGCGGCAGAGGCCGTGATCGCGCGTTCTGTGCCGCAGTCGGGCATCCGCACGATGCAGTCCTGCGCCACATCGACCAGACGGCGGGTCAGATAGCCCGAGTTCGCCGTCTTGAGCGCGGTGTCGGCAAGGCCCTTCCGCGCGCCGTGGGTCGAGTTGAAGTATTCAAGGACGGTCAGGCCTTCCTTGAAGTTCGAGATGATCGGCGTCTCGATGATCTCGCCCGAGGGCTTGGCCATCAGGCCGCGCATGCCGCCGAGCTGCTTCATCTGGGCAGGCGAACCCCGCGCACCGGAGTGCGACATCATGTAGACCGAGTTCGGCTCCTTCTCGGCGCCGGCGTCGTCGACGCGCATCGCCGAGATTTCCTTCATCATCTCGCCCGCGACGGCGTCCGAGCATTTCGACCAGGCATCGACGACCTTGTTGTATTTCTCACCCTGGGTGATCAGGCCGTCCATGTATTGCTGTTCGAATTCCTTCACCTGGTCGCGGACCTCGTTGACGATGGACCACTTCTTCTCGGGGATGACCATGTCGTCCTTGCCGAAGGAGATGCCGGCCTTGAACGCCTCGCGGAAGCCGAGGCCCATGATCTGGTCGCAGAAGATCACCGATTCCTTCTGGCCGCAGTAGCGGTAGACGGTGTCGATGACGTTCTGGACGTCCTTCTTGCGCAGCAGACGGTTCACCAGCTCGAACGGCGCCTTGGCATTGAGCGGCAGGAGCGCGCCCAGCCGCACCCGGCCAGGCGTCGTCTCGTAGCGCTTCAGAACCTCGTTGCCTTCCTCGTCGATCTGGCGAACGCGCGCGATGATCCTGGAATGCAGGTGCACCGCACCGGAATCGAGCGCGTGCTGCACCTCGTCCACGTCGGCGAAGACCATGCCCTCGCCCTTCATGCCCTTGCGCTCCATCGTCACGTAGTAGAGGCCGAGCACCATGTCCTGCGACGGCACGATGATCGGCGCGCCGTTGGCGGGGCTGAGCACGTTGTTCGTGCTCATCATCAGCACGCGCGCCTCGAGCTGCGCTTCCAGCGACAGCGGCACGTGCACGGCCATCTGGTCGCCGTCGAAGTCGGCGTTGAAGGCCGAGCAGACCAGCGGGTGAAGCTGGATCGCCTTGCCCTCGATCAGGATCGGCTCGAAGGCCTGGATGCCCAGCCGGTGCAGCGTCGGCGCGCGGTTCAGCAGCACCGGGTGTTCGCGGATCACCTCGTCGAGGATGTCCCAGACCTCGGGGCGTTCCTTCTCCACCAGCTTCTTGGCCTGCTTGACGGTCGAGGACAGGCCCTTGGCCTCGAGCCGCGAGTAGATGAAGGGCTTGAACAGCTCGAGCGCCATCTTCTTCGGCAGGCCGCACTGGTGCAGCTTCAGTTCCGGCCCGGTGACGATCACCGAGCGACCCGAGAAGTCGACCCTCTTGCCCAGAAGGTTCTGGCGGAACCGGCCCTGCTTGCCCTTGAGCATGTCGCTGAGCGATTTCAGCGGCCGCTTGTTGGCCCCCGTGATCACCCGGCCGCGGCGGCCGTTGTCGAACAGCGCATCGACCGATTCCTGCAACATCCGCTTCTCGTTGCGGACGATGATGTCGGGCGCGCGCAACTCGATCAGCCGCTTCAGGCGGTTGTTGCGGTTGATCACCCGGCGGTAGAGGTCGTTGAGGTCGGAGGTCGCGAACCGGCCGCCGTCGAGCGGCACCAGCGGGCGCAGTTCCGGCGGGATCACCGGGATCACCGTCAGCACCATCCACTCCGGCCGATTGCCGGATTCCAGGAACGATTCGACGATCTTCAGCCGCTTGATGATCTTCTTCGGCTTCAGCTCGCCGGTGGCTTCCTTCAGTTCCTCGCGAAGCTGTTCCGCCGTCGCCTCGAGGTCGATCGCAGCCAGCATCTCGCGGATCGCCTCGGCGCCGATATTGGCGGTGAAGGCGTCGGCGCCATACTGGTCCTGCGCGTCGAGGAATTCCTCCTCGGTCAGCAACTGCCCATAGCTCAGGTCGGTCAGACCCGGCTCGATCACCACGTAGTTCTCGAAATAGAGAATCCGCTCGAGATCACGCAGCGTCATGTCGAGCATCAGGCCGATGCGCGACGGCAGCGATTTCAGGAACCAGATGTGGGCGACGGGCGCGGCCAGCTCGATATGGCCCATCCGCTCGCGGCGCACCTTCTGCAGCGTGACTTCAACGCCGCATTTCTCGCAGACGACGCCGCGATACTTCATGCGCTTGTATTTGCCGCACAGGCATTCGTAGTCCTTGATCGGCCCGAAGATGCGGGCGCAGAAGAGGCCGTCGCGCTCCGGCTTGAAGGTGCGGTAGTTGATGGTCTCGGGCTTCTTGATCTCGCCGTAGGACCACGACAGGATCCGCTCCGGCGAGGCCAGCGAGATCTTGATCTCGTCGAACTGCTTCGGCGCGGCCAGCGGGTTGAACGGGTTGTTGGTCAGTTCCTGGTTCATCTTCAAGTCCTTGAATTGGGGCGGGGGAAGCGACGGCGGGCGAAATCGCCCACCCTACGCGCGTCGTAGGGTGGGCAGTCTGCCCACCTACTCCGTCTCCTCCGCATCCAGGAGTTCCATGTTGAGGCCGAGGCCGCGGACCTCCTTGACGAGCACGTTGAAGCTCTCCGGCACGCCCGCCTCGAAATTGTCCTCGCCCTTGACGATCGACTCGTAGACCTTGGTCCGGCCCGCCACGTCGTCCGACTTCACCGTCAGCATCTCCTGCAAGGTGTAGGCGGCGCCATAGGCCTCCAGCGCCCAGACCTCCATCTCGCCCAGACGCTGGCCGCCGAACTGCGCCTTGCCGCCCAGCGGCTGCTGGGTAACGAGGCTGTAGGGGCCGGTCGAGCGCGCGTGCAGCTTGTCGTCGACGAGGTGGTGGAGCTTGAGCATGTATTTCACGCCCACCGTGACCTTCCGCGCGAACCTCTCGCCCGACCGGCCGTCGAACACGTCGGACTGGCCCGAGGTGTCGAAGCCGGCACGCACCAGCGCGTCGTTCACATCCGCCTCCTTGGCGCCGTCGAAGACCGGCGTCGCGATCGGCACGCCACGGGTCACGAGGCCGGCCTTGTCGACCAGATCGTCGCCGTCCATGCCGGCGAAGACATCGTCATAGGTCTCCTCGCCATAGCCGTGGCGCATCGCCTCGCGCACCGGGGTCATGTCGCCCGACCGGCGGTATTCCTGCAACGCCTCGTCGATCTTCAGCCCGAGCGCGCGCGCGGCCCAGCCCATGTGGGTCTCGAGGATCTGGCCGACGTTCATCCGGCTCGGCACGCCGAGCGGGTTCAGCACCAGATCGACCGGGGTGCCGTCCGCCAGGAACGGCATGTCCTCCACCGGCACGACCTTCGACACCACGCCCTTGTTGCCGTGACGGCCGGCCATCTTGTCGCCCGGCTGGAGCTTGCGCTTCACCGCGACGAAGACCTTGACCATCTTCATCACGCCGGGCGGCAGGTCGTCGCCGCGGCGGACCTTCTCGACCTTGTCCTCGAACCGGTGCTCGAGCGCGCGCTTCTGCGCCTCGAACTGGGCGTTGAGCGCCTCGACCTGCTGGGCGTCCTTCTCGCCCTCGAGCGCGAGCTGCCACCACTGGCCGCGGCTGAGGCTTTCCAGAAGCTCCTCGTCGATCACCGCGTTCGGCTTGACGCCCTTCGGCCCCTTCACCGCGGTCTTGCCGAGGATCAGCGACTTCAGCCGCGCATAGGTGTTGCGGTCGAGGATCGCCTGCTCGTCGTCGCGGTCGCGGGCGAGACGCTCGATCTCCTCCCGCTCGATCTGGAGCGCACGCTCGTCCTTGTCCACGCCGTAGCGGTTGAAGACGCGCACCTCCACCACCGTGCCGTAGGCGCCGGGCGGCAGCCTGAGCGAGGTGTCGCGCACGTCGCTGGCCTTCTCGCCGAAGATCGCGCGGAGAAGCTTTTCCTCCGGCGTCATCGGGCTTTCGCCCTTGGGCGTGATCTTGCCCACGAGGATGTCGCCCGGGCCCACTTCGGCGCCGATATAGACGATGCCCGCCTCGTCGAGGTTGCGCAGCGCCTCCTCGCCGACGTTGGGGATGTCGCGGGTGATCTCCTCGGGCCCGAGCTTGGTGTCGCGCGCCGCGACCTCGTATTCCTCGATATGGATCGAGGTGAAGACGTCGTCACGCAGGATGCGCTCGGAGATGACGATGGAGTCCTCGTAGTTGTAGCCGTTCCACGGCATGAAGGCGACGACCACGTTCCGGCCGAGCGCAAGCTCGCCCATGTCGGTGCAGGGGCCGTCGGCGATCACCTCGCCGCGCGCCACGCTGTCGCCCACCTTCACCAGCGGCCGCTGGTTGATGCAGGACGACTGGTTCGACCGCTTGAACTTGCGCAGCCGGTAGATGTCGACGCCGGCGTCGCCGATCTCCAGCTCCTCGGTGGCGCGGATGACGATCCGGGTGGCGTCCACCTGGTCGATCACGCCGCCGCGGCGCGCCACGATCGCGGCGCCGGAATCGAGCGCGACCTTGCCCTCGATGCCGGTGCCGACGAAGGGCGCGTCGGCCTGAAGGAGCGGCACCGCCTGCCGCTGCATGTTGGAGCCCATCAGCGCGCGGTTGGCGTCGTCGTTCTCGAGGAACGGGATCAGCGCGGCCGCGACCGAGACGAGCTGCTTCGGCGAGACGTCGATCAGGTCGATCGCGTCGGGCGGGTTCAGCATGAACTCGCCGCCCTGGCGGCTGGACACCAGGTCGTTGCGGAACCGGCCGGCCTCGTCAAGCTGGGCGTTGGCCTGCGCCACGGTGTGGCGCATCTCCTCGGTGGCCGACATGTAGACGACGTCATCGGTCACCTGACCTTCCTTCACCTTGCGGTAGGGGGTCTCGATGAAGCCGTATTTGTTGACGCGCGCATAGGTCGCGAGGCTGTTGATCAGGCCGATGTTCTGGCCTTCCGGCGTTTCGATCGGGCACATCCGGCCGTAGTGCGTCGGGTGCACGTCGCGGACCTCGAAGCCCGCGCGCTCCCGCGTCAGGCCGCCCGGCCCGAGCGCCGAGAGACGGCGCTTGTGGGTGACTTCCGACAAGGGGTTGGTCTGGTCCATGAACTGCGAAAGCTGGCTGGAGCCGAAGAACTCCCGCACCGCCGCCGCCGCCGGCTTGGCGTTGATCAGATCCTGCGGCATCACCGTGTCGATCTCGACCGAGGACATGCGCTCCTTGATCGCGCGCTCCATCCGCAGTAGGCCGACGCGGTACTGGTTCTCCATCAGCTCGCCGACCGAGCGCACCCGGCGGTTGCCGAGGTGGTCGATGTCGTCGATCTCGCCCTTGCCGTCGCGCAGCTCCACCAGCGCCTTGACACAGGCGATGATGTCGTCGCGGTCGAGCGTGCGCTGGGTGTCCGGCTTGTCGAGGTCGAGCCGCATGTTCATCTTCACCCGGCCCACGGCCGAGAGGTCATAACGCTCCTTGTCGAAGAAGAGCGTGTCGAAGAGCGCCGAGGCCGCCTCGACGGTGGGCGGCTCGCCCGGGCGCATCACCCGGTAGATGTCCATGAGCGCGGAGTCGCGGTTCCAGTTCTTGTCGGCGGCCATCGTGTTGCGGATGTAGGGACCGACGTTCACGTTGTCGATGTCGAGCACCGGGATCGTGGTGATGCCGTTGTCGAGAAGCACCTTCAGCGTGCCGCCCGACACCTCCCCGTCGCGGTCGAGCGTCTGGGTGATCTCGTCGCCGGCCTCGACATAGATCGCGCCGGTCTGTTCGTTGATGATGTCCTTGGCGACATAGCGGCCGAGGATATGGTCGAAGGGCACCAGAAGCTCGGTGACCTTGCCCTCGTCGATCCATTTCTTGACCATGCGCGGCGTGGCCTTCTCGCCCGCCTTGCAGATCACCTCGCCGGTGGCCGCATCCACGAGATCATAGGTCGGTCGCGTGCCGCGCACGCGTTCGGGGAAGAACCGGGTGACCCAGCCCTTGTTCTTCACCAGCCTGAACTCGACGGTGTTGTAATAGGCATCCATGATGCCTTCCTGGTCGAGCCCGAGCGCATAGAGCAGCGTCGTCACCGGCAGCTTGCGGCGCCGGTCGATGCGGGCGAAGACGATGTCCTTGGCGTCGAACTCGAAATCGAGCCACGACCCGCGGTAGGGGATGATCCGGCAGGCGAAGAGAAGCTTGCCCGAGGAATGGGTCTTGCCCTTGTCGTGGTCGAAGAAGACGCCGGGCGAGCGGTGCATCTGGCTGACGATCACCCGCTCGGTGCCGTTGACGATGAAGGTGCCGTTCGGCGTCATGAGCGGCATGTCGCCCATGTAGACGTCCTGCTCCTTGATGTCCTTCACCGACCGCGCGCCGGTATCCTCGTCGACGTCGAACACGATCAGCCTGAGCGTCACCTTCAGCGGCGCGGCATAGGTCATGTCGCGGCTCTGGCATTCGTCGACGTCGAACTTCGGCTTCTCAAGCTCGTATTTCACGAACTCGAGAATCGCGTTCTCGTTGAAATCCTTGATCGGAAAGACCGACTGGAACACGCCCTGGATGCCCTCGCCATCGGCCGGCCGCGCGCCGTCGCCGGACTTCAGGAAGAGGTCGTAGGAGGATTTCTGAACCTCGATGAGGTTCGGCATCTCGAGGACTTCGCGGATCTTGCCATAGTACCTGCGGATACGCTTCTGGCCAACGGTCGCCTGCGTCATGCTCGTCGTCACCTTTCGTCTCTTCGCGGGGGCGGCACCGTCGGGGTCACGGGGCCGCGCCGCTTGCGAACAGGAGGGATCGGTTCCATTCATGCCGCCCGTCCCACCGGGCGGCTCCCGAACCGTCAACCGCGCCTTGGAAGGGGTCCGCGCCTCCGGGCCCCTTCCAAGACAGGTTCGGCCAGGCCCGGGATTGGCCCCGGGCCCGGCCAGTTTCAGCGCTCAGGGTGCCTTGGCACCCTGCCGGATCACTTCAGCTCGACCTTGGCGCCAGCCGCTTCGAGCTTCTTCTTGATCTCCTCGGCCTCGGCCTTGGCGGCGGCTTCCTTCACCTTGCCACCGGCTTCCACCAGGTCTTTCGCTTCCTTCAGGCCGAGACCGGTGATCGCGCGGACTTCCTTGATCACGTTGATCTTGTTCGCGCCGGCGTCGGTCAGGACGACGTCGAACTCGGTCTTCTCCTCGGCGGCTTCGGCGGCAGCGCCGCCGGCGGCCGGGCCGGCAACCATGACGGCGCCACCGGCGGCCGGCTCGATGCCGTATTCGTCCTTCAGGATTTGCTTCAGTTCTTGCGCCTGCAGCAGCGTGAGGTTCACGATTTGCTCGGCGAGTGCTTTCAGATCAGCCATTTCTCTCATCCGTTCCTAGCTATGTGTTCCAACGTCGGGTTTAAACCCACGAAGGCACGGGGTTGCTCACGCGGCCTGCCGCTCTTCCAGAGTCGACAGGATGCCCGCGATGTTCGAAGCAGGTGCGCCAATGGCCCCGGCGATGTTCGCCGCCGGCGCGCCGATGCAGGACACGATCTGAGCGATCAGCTCTTCGCGCGACGGCATCGAGGCGACGGCTTTGACGCCGGCCGGGTCCAGAGCCGTGTTGCCCATTGCGCCGCCGAGGATCACGAACTTGTCGTTCTTCTTGGCAAAGGCATCCGCGATCTTCGCCGCAGCGACGGGATCCTCGGAGTAGGACAGCACGGTCATGCCCGTGAGAAGCCCGCCGATGCTTGCGCAGGGCTTGCCCTCAAGGGCGATCTTGGCGAGCCTGTTCTTGGCGACGCGGACGGACCCGCCTGCGGCACGCATCTCCGCGCGCAGGTCCTGCATCTGAGCAACCGTCATGCCTTCGTAGTGGGCAACCACCACGACGCCAGAGCTTTCGAAGATCTGGCCGAGTTCCTCGACCACTTTCTCTTTCTGGGCTCTATCCACGGTTTCACTCCAAGTATGGGGGTTTCCCCCCGGCTCAGTTCTGGCCCCCGAGGGGGCCGTTCGGGTCCGTGATGGTCCCGAGGCCAGGATCGCCCGAGGTCAGACCCCGGAAACTCCAGTCTCGTTCCCCATCTCAGGAAGGATTTATGGGACGCCTCTCGCGAGGCAGGCCCCACCCTCCGTCTCGGACAGGACGGGGCGTGACCGCCCCGCCATTCGCCGGGCGCAGGGCCCGGCAAATCCTGTTGCGCTCAGTGCGCGGTCGCCGACACGAGATCGAGGCTGACCCCCGGCCCCATCGTCGACGAGAGCGACACCTTCTTGAGATAGGCGCCCTTGGCACCCGAAGGCTTGGCACGGCTCACGGCCTCGACGAAGGCCCGCACGTTCTGGGCAAGCTTGTCCTCGGCGAACGAGACCTTGCCGATCCCGGCATGGATCACGCCCGCCTTCTCGACCTTGAACTGGACCTCGCCGCCCTTCGCCGCGTCGACGGCCGCCTTGACGTCCATCGTCACCGTGCCGACCTTGGGGTTCGGCATCAGGTTGCGGGGCCCCAGGATCTTGCCCAGGCGCCCGACCAGCGGCATCATGTCCGGGGTGGCGATGCAGCGGTCGAACTCGATCTTGCCGCCCTGGATGGTTTCCATCAGGTCTTCGGCGCCCACGATGTCGGCACCGGCCGCCTTCGCCTCATCGGCCTTCGGCCCGCGGGCGAACACCGCCACCCGCACCGTCTTGCCGGTGCCGTTCGGCAGGGTGACGACGCCGCGGACCATCTGGTCGGCGTGGCGCGGGTCGACGCCGAGGTTCATGGCGATCTCCAGCGTCTCGTCGAACTTCGCCGAGGCGGCGCCCTTGATCAGCTTCACGGCGTCCTCGACCGAAAGGTTCGACTTGCCGTCGAAGGCGGCGCGGGCCGCCCTGGTGCGTTTACCGAGCTTGGCCATGATTACCCCTTCACCTCGATGCCGCAGGACTTCGCCGAACCGAGGATGATCTGCATCGCGGCTTCGACGTCGGTCGCGGACAGGTCCTTCATCTTGGCTTCGGCGATCTGGCGCACCTGCGCCACCGTCACGGTGCCCGCGACCTCGCGGCCCGGCTTAGTGGATCCCTTCGGCCGGTTGCGCTTGCCCACCGGCTTCAGCCCCGCCGCCTTCTTGAGATAGTAGGACGCCGGCGGCGACTTCATCTCGAACGAGAAGGACTTGTCGGCGTAGTAGGTGATGACGACCGGGATCGGCGACCCCTGCTCCATCTCCTGAGTCTTCGCGTTGAAGGCCTTGCAGAATTCCATGATGTTGATCCCGCGCTGACCCAGCGCCGGGCCGATCGGGGGCGAGGGGTTGGCTTGCCCCGCCTTCACCTGCAGCTTGAGGCTGCCCATTACCTTCTTGGCCATCCGGCCTCTCCTTTTTCACTGGCGCCGCCCCCTTGCTCAAGGCTTGGCACAGTTTAGTGGTCCGGCCCGCCCGCAGGCGGCACCTCCCACGGCTCCCACGTCAGGCGACTTTCTGCACCTGCGTGAATTCCAGCTCGACCGGCGTCGGCCGGCCGAAGATCGAGACCGTCACCTTGAGGCGGTTCGAATGTTCGTCCACTTCCTCGACCATGCCCGAGAAGCCGTCGAACGGCCCGTCGGTGACCTTCACCTGCTCGCCGATCTCGAAGCGGATCAGGTTGCGGGGCTGGGCCTCGCCCTCCTCGACCCGATTAAGAATCTGATTCACCTCGGAATCGCGCATCGGCATCGGCTTGCCCTGCGGACCGAGGAAACCCGTCACCCGGTTGATCGAGGAAATCAGGTGGTAGCCCCGGTCGGTCATGTCCATGTGCACCAGCACATAGCCCGGCATGAAGCGGCGCTCGCTGGTCACCTTCTTGCCGCGGCGGATCTCGATGACCTCCTCGGTCGGCACGAGAACCTCGTCGATCTCGTCCTGAAGGCCCTTCTCGGCCACGGTGTGCCTGATCTGCTCGGCGACCTTCTTCTCGAAGTTCGAGAGAACGCTCACCGAATACCACCGCTTCGCCATCTGCCTCAGACCCCGCTCGCCCGGCGGCACGCCACCGGAAATTCCCGTCATCTCAATGGGTTGCCCCAGCATTCCCCGAACAAAAACAGCGCGCATACCGAATCGTTGCGCGCCGGTGCCGGGAAACTGCGCCCCGATTACCCCCCTTCGGCCCCGAATTCAAGGCCGAACGGGCTCAGGCGCCGATCCCGAGGATGGCGGTCAGCCCGGTCTGGATCAGCATGTCGACGAGGAAGAAGAAGAGCGAGGTGAGCGCGGCCATGATGAAGACCATGATCGTCGTCGTCACCACTTCCTTGCGGGTCGGCCAGTGGACCTTGGCGGTCTCGGAGCGGACCTGCTGGAGGAACTGGAGGGGGTTGGTGGCCATGCGTCTCTGCCTCGGGCTTTCATGCGACGGATGCGGGATACGCCCAAAGGGGGGCGAATTCAAGCGTCCCGCTTCCGTCGGTTCCGCGTCGGGTTTGCGTGCCGACAGGTGTCGGTCACGGCACCCGCGGCCGGCGGGCGGGTTTCCGCGCCGGGGCGGCCGGAAGCGGCACCGGGCGTTCGACCGCCTGCGGACCCGTGCCCGCCTTTCCCGCTCGGCCGCCTTGCCGGGCGGTGGCCGCGGCGACGCGATCCGGGGAGGGCGCGCGCCCCTTGCCGCCGCCCGCGCCCCGGCCTACCAACGGGGCTGATCCCGGCCCGGAGGAGCGGCAATGACCCCGAGGATACCCGACCGCGGCCGGACGCTGGCCGGGGTGGCGCTGATGCTCGGGGCGATGGCGGTGCTGCCGTTCCTCGACGTGGTTGCCAAGCACCTCGGCCAGCGCGGCCTGCCGGTGATCCAGGCGGTCTGGGCGCGGATGGTCTTCGGCGCGCTTCTCACCCTGCCGTTCGTGGTGGGGATCGGCGGCGCGTGGGCGCTGGTACCGGACCGGCCCGTCTATCACCTGTTCCGCGCGGGCTTCCTGATCGCGGCCACGTTCTGCTTCTTCTGGTCGCTGCGCACGCTCGCCATCGCCGATGCGCTGGCGCTCTTCTTCGTGCAGCCGCTGATCGTCACCGCGCTGTCGCCGCTGGTGCTCGGCGAGCATGTCGGCCCGCGCCGCTGGGCGGCGGTGGCGGCGGGGTTCGCCGGCACGCTGGTGATCATCCGGCCGGGGTTCCAGACCGTCAGCCCCGGGATGCTTCTGGCGCTGATGGCCGGCCTGTCGCTTGCGCTCTACATGCTGATGACGCGGCGCATCTCGGGGCGCAGCCACGCGATGGTGACGACCTTCCACACCAGCCTTCTCGGCGCCGCGATCGCCACCCTGGCGGTCTGGCCGGTCTGGCAGGCGCCGCAGCCGGTGGAATGGGGGCTGTTCCTGCTTCTGGGCGTGATCGCCACCGGCGGGCATTTCCTGATCGTGCGGGCCTACGACCATTGCGAGGCCTCGCTGCTGGCGCCGCTCGCCTATACCGAGATGATCATGGCGACCGCGGTCGGCTGGTGGTTCTTCGGCGATTTCCCGGATGGCTGGACCTTTGCCGGCGTCGCCATCCTGATCGCCAGCGCGATCTACATCTCGGTGCGCGAACGGCAGGTGGGCGCGGCACCGCCGCGCGACTTCGAGCAGCCTTGAGGGGGATGGCAGGGGCAGCAGGGCTCGAACCCGCGACCTACGGTTTTGGAGACCGTCGCTCTACCGACTGAGCTATACCCCTGTGGCCGGCCTGTCACCTAAGCCACCGGCCAAGCGAAATCAAGCGGGCTTTTCACGCGCAAGCGCCGCGAGATCGCCGGAGGCGAGGTGCGGCATCGCGGCGGCAAGGGCTTCGTCCGGCCAGTCCCACCAGGCGAGCGCGACCAGCGTCTCGATCCCGGCGTCGGCGAAGCGGCGGCGGAGAATGCGGGCGGGATTGCCGGCGACGACCGCGTAGGGCGGAACCGTCCCCGAAACGACCGCGCCGGCGCCGACGATCACGCCGGGGCCGAGCCGCGCGCCGGGCAGGATGATCGCACCGTGGCCGATCCAGCAGTCCGGCCCGATCACGGTGTCGGGCAGGCCGGTGAACCCGCCACGGTAAAGCGCGATGGCATCGCGGTCGAAGATCGAGAACGGATAGGTCGTGAGCCCCTCCATCGGATGACTGGCCGAGGCGGTGATGAATCGCGCGCCATGCGCGATCTGGCAGAACGGGCCGATCACCAGCCGCTCGGAGGCACCGGCGTAGAGATAGGGCGCGAGCCGCGCCGCCCAGTCCTCGGGCGGGTCGAAGTCGTTGGCATAGGCGTTGCGGCCGACCTGCCAGTTCGGGTGGTCGATGACGGCGGCGAGATTGACGAGCCGGGTATGGACGGTGCCGTCGGGAAAGACGAGCGGGTGACGCGCGCCTGCATCGGGAAGGCGGGGCATGGGGCATCCTTTCCGAGATCGCGGCGAGGGGCGGGGTCAGAAGCGGTGCAGGTCCATGATTGCCTCCCTCGGGACGGCCCATCCTGGCAGATGGCACCGTTCCGGTCAAAGCACCGGGGCGTGATGGCCGCCGGACGCGCCCCGGGGGAGGCGCCCGGCGCGCCGGGGTCAGATCGTTCCCGCCGCCATCTCTGCGGCGATGTGGTCGGCCTGGCGGATCGCCAGCGCGACGATCGTCAGCGTCGGGTTCTCGGCCGCGCCGGTGGTGAACTGGCTGCCGTCAGAGATGAAGAGGTTGGCGATGTCGTGGGTCTGGCCCCACTTGTTCACCACGCCGTCCTCGGGCTTCTCCGACATCCGGTTGGTGCCGAGGTTGTGGGTCGAGGGATAGGGCGGGGTCGGGAAGGTGCGGGTCGCCCCGACCGCCCTGTAGATCGCCTCGCCCTGCTGATAGGCGTGGTTGCGCATGGCGATGTCGTTCGCATGGTCCGAGAAGTTGACGTTCGCCACCGGCAGGCCGAACTGGTCCTTCGTCTCGGACAGCGTCACCCGGTTCGCCGCCTGCGGCATGTCCTCGCCGACGATCCACATCCCGGCCATGTTCTCGTAGGCGTCGAGCGCGGTGGTGAAGCTGCGCCCCCACCCGCCGGGGTTGAGGAAGGCCGCCATGAACGGGATGCCGAGCGACAGCGTCTCCAGCTCGTAGCCGCCGACGAATCCGCGCGAGGGGTCGTGGCGCGCCTCGTCCCGCACGATCCCGGCCATCGTCGTGCCGCGCCACATCCGCACCGGTTTCTCGAAGACGGCATAGACCGAGCCGGTGGTGTGGCGCATGTAGTTGCGGCCCACCTGGTCGGAGAAATTGGCCAGCCCGGCGGGGAACTTCGACGAATGCGAGTTGAGCAGGAGCCGCGGGCTTTCGAAGGAGTTGCCGGCGACGCAGACGATGCGCGCCTTCTGCATCTGGAGGTTGCCGTCCCTGTCGAAATACTCGACCCCCGTCACCTTGCCCGCATCGTCGTGCAGGATGCGGGCGGCGTGGCAACGGTCGCGCACCTCGAGGTTGCCGGTCGCCTCGCCGCGCGGGATGTCGGTGTAGGCGGCCGACCACTTGGCACCCCACTTGCAGCCCTGGAAGCAGAAGCCGGTCTGCTGGCAGGACTGGCGGCCGTCATATTCGGCCGAGTTGATCGCCATGTTGCCGGTGTGGACTTCCTTGTAGCCGAGCGCGAGGGCGCCCTTTTCCAGAACCTTGAAGTTGTTGTTGCCGGGCAGGCCGGCGCGGCCGCCGGTGCGGGTGACCTTCAGCTTCTCCTCGGCCTTGTCATACCAGGGCGCCATCTCGGCCGTGTCGATCGGCCAGTCGAGGAGGCTTGCGCCGGCGACCTCGCCATAGGTCGTGCGGGCCTTCCATTCGTGGTCCTGAAAGCGCAGCGAGGCGCCGGCCCAGTGGATCGAGGTGCCGCCCACCGCCTTGACGATCCAGGCAGGCAGGCCCGAGAAGTCCTTCGCCACCCGCCAGTCGCCGGAGGTGGTGCGGGGGTCCACCCAGGCGAGCTGGCCGAAGCTGTCCCATTCGTCGTTGATGTAGTCCTCCGGCAGGTAGCGCCCGCCGGCCTCGAGCGACACGACCTTGACGCCCTTCTGCGCCAGTTCGTTGGCCAGCACCCCGCCGCCCGCGCCGGTGCCGACGATGACGACCACGGAGTCGTCGTTCAGATCGAATTTCGCGACCATGTTCTTTCCCCCGCGGTCAGAGCCAGTTGATGTCGTCGAAGCCGCGGTTGATATACCCGCCCTTCGAGAAGGACTCGCCCTCGTAGCCGAAGAGCGGCCAGACCTCCTTCTGGTTGTAGAGCCCGGTCACCAGCCCGCCGCGCACGGTCTGGAAGAAGGGCGTGTCCTCCATCGCCTGGAGGAGCTTCACCCGGTCCTCCTCCCAGCCGGTCGAGACATAGTCGGCCGCGCCCGCCGCCTGCGCCGCGGCATCGAGCGCGGCCACGCCCTCTGCCACCATCGCCTTCCTGTCCTCGGCGTCGTAGCCTTTCACGGCCACGGCATAATACCGGTCGGCCAGCCAGTCGTGCGGGTAGATGTCGCGCGCCATCTGGACGAGCGTCGCCATCTCGTGCTCGCTGATGACGCTCACCTCGAGCGCCCAGGCGGCATCCGGGGCGGCGATGAAGCCGGCGCCGGCCACGACGAGCGCACCGGCCGCCACCGAACGCGCGAGCAGTGCGCGGCGGGTCAGCCCCTTCCGTTCGTTTGCAGTCATGTCTCTCCTCCCTTGAGATCAGCCGCGGGCGCTAGAGAAAACGCCCGCCGCGTTCGAGAACCTCGATCTGGTAGCCGTCCGGGTCGGCGATGAAGAAGAACCGCGCCACCAGCGTGTCGCCGTTCCTGAAATCGACGAGCTTGCGGGGGGCGAGGCCCTCGGCCGTGAGCCGCGCATGTTCGGCCGCCACGTCGGCGACCGAGACGGCGAGGTGGCCGTAGCCGTCGCCGAGCGCGTAGGGTTCGGTCCTTCCCTTGTTGACGGTCAGCTCAAGCTCGAAGGTCGATTCCGGGTTGGAGAGATAGATCAGCGTGAAGCTATCGAAATCGAGCCGGTCGGCGAGCTTGAGCGCGAAGGCGCGCGCGTAGAAGTCAACCGACCGCGCCTCGTCGAGGACGCGGATCATCGAATGAATTGCCTTGGCCATTCCACCTCCAAAACCCGGGCGATTTTGGTAAAGTTAGATGACCAATTCCGGCCGGTGGTAGTAACCTGATACTACAGCCGGATTTTCCGCCTATTCGGCGGCGATGCGCGCGGCCGCGTCGCCGTGCTCCTCGTCGCCGAGGTGAAGCGTGCAGGCGCAACGCAGCAGCGAGGTGAAGTTCGGTGCCTCGCCGCGCAGTTCCAGAACCTCGGAATGCAGCTTCGAGATGAACGCAGGCGTCGACAGCCCCTCGCGCGCGGCGATGTCGTCGAGGATGCGCCAGAAGGCGCGTTCAAGCCGGATCGAGGTGCTCTGGCCGTTGAGCCTGAGCCGGCGGGTCTGGGATTCGTAGCGGCCGGGCTCCTGGCCGGCAAAGATCTGGCACATGGTCCGCCCTCCCCAGCATGACTGTGCAGGGGGCGAGTTTGGGCGGCTTCGCCCGAATCGTCAACGCCGCCGCCGGGAAACGTGAACAGGCCGCCCCGGGGGCGGCCTGCGATCCATGCGCGACGGGGCAGGAACTGCTTCAGGACACCCGACGCGACGCCGGCGACGCCGAAGTGCCCGCAATCCTCATTTCAGGATTTTCGAGACGACGCCGGCGCCGACGGTGCGGCCGCCTTCGCGGATGGCGAAGCGCAGCTTCTCCTCCATCGCGATCGGGGCGATCAGCTCGACCTCGAACTTCAGGTTGTCGC
>JBDHSQ010000080.1:0-16495 GCA_039808285.1 Paracoccaceae bacterium | reverse complement strand
CGGCCGACATCGACCGTCAGCCACTCGCTCGCCACCTGCGCCAGCGTCGTCTCCAGCCCCTGGCCGAAGCTGTGGTTGCCCGACCGCACCTCGACCGAGCCGGAGGGCGTGATCTTCACCATCGCCTGGTCGTAGCCCGGCACCAGCGGCAGGCCCCAGGCGGCGAAGACCCTGGTGCCATGTGCCGACTGTTCGGTGAAGGTCGAGAAACCGATGCCGAGATGGCGCCCCTGCCGGCGGGCCGCCTCCTGCCGCGCGCGGAAGCCCTTCAGGTCGATCGCCTTCTCCGCCTCGGCCACGCTGCGCGGATAGTCGCCGCTGTCGTAGAACTTCTTCGTGACGTTGGTATAGGGCATCTTCGCCGCGGGCACGAGGTTCTCCTTGCGCACCTCCGACGGCTCCCGCCCCACCGCGCGGGCGATCGCGTCGATGGTCAGCTCCATCGCGAAGCAGACGCCGGGCCGCGCCACGCCGCGATAGGGCGTGAAAGCGGGCTTGTTGGTCGCCACCGACCAGGTGCGACAGCGGTAGATGCCGAAGTCGTAGGGCCCGGGCAGGTTGCCGCCGGCCTGCGCCGCCTCCAGCCCGGCGGTGAAGGGCCAGACGGAATAGGCGCCCACGTCCACCGTGATCTCGGCGTCCAGCCCGAGAAGTCGGCCGCGCTCGTCGGCGAAGGCGGTGATCCGGTAATGGTGCTGACGCGTGTTCGCCCCAGCGACGAGATGTTCGCGCCGGTCCTCGGTCCAGCGGATCGGCCGCCCGGTCCGGCGCGCCACCCAGGAGACCGAAAGTTCCTCGGGCTGGAGCACGCATTTGTAGCCGAAGCCGCCGCCGACATCGGGCGCGATCACCCGCACCTGGCCCTGGTCGAGCCCGAGGAACTCCGACAGGCCGGTGCGGATCAGGTGCGGCACCTGGGTGGAGGTATAGACGACGAGCTGGCCCGCCTTCTCGTCCCAGTGGGCGAGCGTGCCCTTGCCCTCCATCGGGTTCATGCACTGCCGGGCGGTGGAATATTCCCGCTCCACGACCACCGGGGCGGTCTTCCGCAGGCTCTCGATGTCGCCGTCGAAGAAGGTGGTGAGGAAGAGGTTGTTGCCCCAGTCCTCGTGCACCAGCGCCGAATCGGGCCCGCGCGCCTTCAGCGCGTCGACCACGGCGGGAAGCGGGTCGATCTCGACCTCCACCCGCTCGGCGATGTCCTCGGCCTCGGCCCGGGTGGGGGCAATGCAGATCGCCACGCATTCGCCGACGAAGCGGACCTTGTCCTTCGCCAGCGGATGCTGGTCCGAGGCGTTGTAGGTTGGCAGCGACGATTCGGCGCGGATCGGGCGCACGTCGGACAGGTCGGCGGCGGTGAAGACGCGGGATTCAAGACCTTCGGGCTTGCGCACCGCGCGGATGCGCCCGTGCGCGACGGGGCTGCGGACGAAGGCGGCCTCCCACTGGCGGGGCAGGCGGATGTCGCCGACGAACTTCGCCTGGCCGGTCAGCAGCCTGCGGTCTTCCTTGCGCTGGACGCGGTCGCCGATTCCCGTGGACACGCCTTCCCCCTCCGCGTCGTCGCCCGGCAGATCCCGGCCGCCGCCATAAAACCAGAGTCCCCGTGGCCCGAAAAGAGGTGGACCATAAAAGAAGCATACTCCATAAATGTTGTGGCGCAACAGTCTGATCACGTTCTCGTCCGATCACGTCCCGGTTGCCTGCCGCGCTGCTGGCGGCATAACTGGTGCCCGGGACCGGCGGGGATGCGTCGGGCTTTGCGGGCGATCGCGTGAAGGTGACGGGCATGGACAGGACGACGGAATCCCTGAAGAAGGCAGCACGGCCGGGCAAGGTCAAGAGCCGCACCTACGACGAGCTCTGGAACCGCCCCGGCTACCTGATCCGGCGCCTGCACCAGATCCATGTGGGCCTGTTCGCCGAGGAATGCGGCGGCGAGGAGGTGACCCCGGTGCAGTCGGCGATCCTGACCGTGCTCCAGAGCGGCGAGGAGATGGACCAGTTGACGCTGTCGACCTCGGTCGGGATCGACCGCACCAGCGGCGCCGACGTGATCCGCCGGCTGGAGCGGCGCGGCCTGCTCACCCGGCAGTCCTCGAAGTTCGACCGGCGGGCGAAGCTGGTGAAGATCACCGATGAGGGCAAGGCATTCATCCGCCGCGTCCGGCCGCGGATGGCCCGCGCGCAGGAACGTCTCGTGGCGCCGCTGACGGACGAGGAACGGGACGAGTTCTTCCGGCTCATCGACAAGATGATCGACGCCAACAACGACGCGAGCCGGGCGCCGATGGGCACGATCTGACCGCAGTCGGCGCTTTCGGGGTGCGGCTCCGGCGCCCGGTTCCGGCAGCGGGATCGGGTGCGGAGCGAGGGCACGAAGAAAACCGTTGCGTTTGCGGTAAAGAGAAGCATACTTCGTAAATCGACAACGACCACGGCACGCGCAGCCCAACCGGGCGCGCCACGGGCCTGGCGCAGGGAGACGGCGACCGCAGCCGCGGCGCGTCGGGGAGGGAGGGACCGCGTGACCTTACTGGCGCAATATGCCCTGACAGGAGTCGTGACCGGCTGCTTCCTGATCCTGGCGACGATCGGCTTCTCGCTGACCCGGCAGGTCGAAGGCTTCCTCAACATCGCCCATGCCGAGATGCTCGGCGTCTCCGCGTTCATCACCTGGGGGCTGAATGCGGGGGCGGGATGGCCGTTCATACCCTCTGCTGTCGTCGCGATCGTCGTGACGGCATTCCTCGGCCTTGCCATAGGACGCATTGTCTATGATCCGATGCGGCGCCTGGGGCCCGCGGTCCTGCTGATCACCTCGGTTGGGGTGTCCTATGTCATTGCAGGTGTAATGCATGCGGTCATCGGCACGGGCATCCGCTCGCTCGACATGCCGCTCGCCACGAGCTACAAGCTGTTCGGGCTGCGGATATCCAACTACCAGATCGCGGTTGTGGCGCTCGCCGTGGTGACCGGCCTCTCGCTGGCGCTGTTCATGAACCGCACCAGGACCGGCCTTGCCATCCGCGCCATGTCGTCCAACCCCGAACTGGCGGCCTCGCGCGGGATCGACGTGCGCCAGACATCGCGCGCGACCTGGCTCATCGGTTCGGGCCTCGCGGGCGTTGCCGGGGTGATGTTGGCGTTGATCGCCACGCTTTCCACCGACATTGCCTTCAATCAGATCCTCCAGATTCTCGCGGTGGCGATCCTCGCCGGTCTCGGCTCGCTCTACAGCGTGATCGTCGCCGGGCTGATCGTCGGGCTCGCGATGGACATGTCGGTCTACTTCATACCCGCCGGATATCGCCCGCTGATCGCTTTTGCCGTCGTGATCCTCGCACTCCTGATCCGGCCCGAGGGACTGTCCGGAAAGGCGAGATCCTGACATGCAGACCCTGCTTTCGATCATCATGTTCGGCAGCCTCTTCGGCGTGCTGACCCTATCGCTGAATCTCCAGTATGCGCGCGGCGGAATGATCAACTTCGGCACCGTGGCCTATTTCGCTGCCGGCGCCTACGTCTATGCCATCGTCACCCAGGAGCCGCCGGAGGGTCTCGACCAGTATCTCCTCGGCCTCGACGCGCCGTGGTGGGCGGGCTTTCTCGCCGCAGGCGTTGCGTCGATGGCCTTCGCGATCCTTACCGGATGGCCGACACTGCGGCTGAGGGGGGAGTATCTGGCCCTTACGACCTTCGCCTTTGCCGAGATGCTGAACTCGCTTCTGATCAACGAACGGCGCATTGGCAACGGCACGGTGGGGCTTTCCAATGTCGAACGTCCTGACCCTGCCGCGCTCGGCCTTCCCGACAGCTACGTCTATGCCGGCGCGGCCTTCCTTCTGATGATCGCGACCGCGCTGGCGTTCCGCCGCCTCCTCGCCTCGCCCTATGGACGGGCGATCGACGCCATCCGCGACGACGAGACGGCCGCCCAGGCGATCGGCAAGGACATCTCGCGGTTGCGCTTCCAGGTGTTCGTGATTTCGGCCATCCCGATCGGTTTTGCCGGTGCCCTCTATGCGATGATCACGACCCTTGTCAGCCCCGAGTTGTTCTCGGCCGAGGTCACTTTCCTCGTGTGGATCGCACTTGTCCTTGGCGGCGAGCGCACGCTCGTCGGGGCAATGCTCGGGACAATGGCGCTGATCGGCCTTCAGGAGCTGATCCGGGCCATTCCCTTCGAGTCGGTCCGCGCGGCAGAGATCGCGGCCGCAGGCGAGGACATCGTGACGGGCATTCTCTTCATCATCATCCTGCGCTGGCAGCCCTTCGAAGCCCTCGTCAGAAGGAAACACGCCGAATGACACGCGATCTTCTCGTGGTGGACCGGCTGATAAAGCGCTTCGGCGGCCTCAAGGCAGTGGGCGGCGACACGGGGCTCAGCTTCTCGGTTGCCAGGGGGACATTCCTTGGCCTGATCGGCCCCAACGGTGCGGGAAAATCGACGACGTTCAACCTCATCTCGGGCGTCCTGAAGCCCGATTCCGGGGCAGTGCTGCTCGACGGCGTGGATCTCGCCAAGGCCCGCGCCTCCGAGATCGCGTCGCTGGGTCTCGGCCGCACGTTCCAGACGCCCCGCGCCTTTCCGTCGCTGACGGTCCTCGACAACGTCGTCGTCGGCGCACACAACGACGGCGAGACGATCGGATCGGCGATCTTCGGGCGCTGGCGGGCAGAGGAGCGCCGCCTGCGTGACAGGGCGGCGTCCGTTCTCGCCCGCGTGGGCCTTGCCGACCGCGTGAACGATCATGTCGGCAACCTGTCCGGGGGCGAGTTGCGGATGCTGGAAGTCGCCCGGCAACTCGTCCGCGACCCGAAAATCCTGCTCCTGGACGAACCCACCGCGGGGGTGGACCCAAGTCTTCAGGCCAAGCTCAGCAATATCCTTGTCGACCTTCACGCCGAAGGTCGGACCCTGATCGTGGTGGAACACAACCTGCATTTCCTTCTCAGGATCGCGGATTCCGTGGTGGTCCTCCAGAACGGTCAGTTGCTGTCCCAGGGAACGCCGGGCGAGATCAAGGCAGACGAGAAGGTGATCACGGCCTATCTGGGGAGCGATCATGCAGCTTGAGGTGCATGGGCTGAAGTCTGGTTACGGCAAGGTCCAGATCCTGCACGGGATCGACCTGACCGTTCCGTCGCGCGCGATCACCGCCGTTCTCGGCCCGAATGGCGCGGGCAAGAGCACGCTGATGAAAACCATCGCCGGTCATCTGCCGGTGATGGCCGGCGAAATCCGCTACCGGGGCAACTCGCTTGTCGGGCATTCGCCCCTGTCGATCTGCAAGGAGGGCGTCGGTTTCGTCCCGCAGGATCGCAACGTGTTTCCGACGCTGAGCGTGCGCGACAACCTGCGCGCCTCGTCGCTGGCCTTCGAGGGCGCGGAGGAGCGTGTCGCCGAAGTGCTGCGCCGCTTTCCGATCCTGGGCGAGCGGTCGGACCAGGCGGCCTCGACCCTGTCGGGCGGCGAACGTCAGACGCTCGCCATCGCGATGGCGCTGGTCGCCGGGCCTGACATCCTCATCCTCGACGAGCCCACCGCGGGCCTTGCTCCCATCTTCGTCGACCGCATCGTGTCCTGGGTGCGGGAACTGGCCGAAGAGGGGATGGGCGTGGTCTGGGTTGTCGAACAGAACCCCGAAAAGATTCTCGCGATATCCGGGACCGCCTATGTGATCGACGCCGGCCGTAACGCCCAAACCGTCGATGCGAAATCCCTTCTGGCGCCAGGTCGTCTGGAAGAGGTGCTGCTTCAGGTCAACGTCTAAAGACAACAGGGAGGAGTGAGATGAAGGCAATGAGGACAAAAAGGGGCATGCTGCTCAAGACGACGCTGCTCGCGGGCGCGTTTTCCGCGACGGCGCTGGCGGCGCAGGCCGATGAGGTGACGATCGGGATTCTCGTGCCGCTGACGGGCGAGCTCGGCGAATTCGGCAAGATCGTCGCCGGGGGTGTGGAACTCGGCGTGGCCGAGGTCAATGCCGCCGGAGGCACGAAATGCGGCAACATCCGCACCGTCGTCGCCGATACCGGCGGAAACCCGGAAACGGCGATCAGAGAAGCCACGAAGATGATCGAAAGCGACGGCGCGGTCGCCGTCGTCGGTCCGACGTCGGGCGAGATGGTTGCCCTCGTCGACCTGGCGAAGCGGACGAAGACCATCCTGATGTCGCCCTACGCCGGCACGATCACGCTGAACAAGCTCGGCGGCGACTACATCTATCGCACGGTCTCGTCGGACCTCGGCGACGGCGCGGCATCCGGCCTTTGGCTGACCGAAAAGGGTTACAAGCGCGTGGCCTTCCTCGTGCAGAACGAGGAATCGACGATCTCGCCCGCACAGGTCGCCAAGGAAAAGCTGGAAGCCTCGGGGATCGAGCTGACCGACTATGTCGTCTACAACCCCGGCCAGCCGTCCTACCAGGCCGAACTCGTGTCGGTCCTGGCGAACGCGCCCGATGCGATCTACCTGGCCGGAGGGCAGGAATCCGGCGTCACCGTGATCAAGGAGGCGACCGCCGGCGGATTTGAAGGCGAATGGCTCTTCACCGCGGACCTTGCCGTGCCCGAAATCTTCGATGCGGTCGGGGCCCAGTACATCAACGACCGCGCCTATGTCGAATTCGCCGATGCCGATGCCTCGCTGCCCGAATACAAGGCGTTCGAGGCGCTCTACCAGGAGAAGCTCGGCGCGGAGCCCGGCCCCTTCGCCGCCAACTCCTTCGACATGGCGAATCTCGTCGCGCTGTCGCTCGAGAAAGCCGATGCCTGCACCGGAGAGGCGATCAATGCCGTGATCCGCGATGTCGCCGACGGCGGCGAGCCGGTCGGTTCCTTCGCTGCCGGCAAGGAGGCAATCGCCGCGGGCAAGGACGTCAACTACGAAGGCGCGTCCGGACCTCTGGCTTTCGACGCAAGCGGCACGCCCGCCGGATCCTACTCCATCCAGCAGGCGAAGGACGGCAAGTGGGAGAACGTGAAGTTCTACCCCGCCAGCGCATTCGAGTAACGCCGCCCGATGGCCCCCTGCCTGCCGGCGGGGGGCCTCACACCCTGCCGCTCAGGCCAGATGCTCGCGAAACGTGGCCACGACTGCATCATAAACCCCGCGCTTGAACGGCACGATCGTGGAAAGCATCTCCTCCGCGGTCAGCCAGCGCCACTCGGAAAATTCGGGATGTTCCGTGGCGATGTCGATGTCCGCGTCCCTGCCCCGGAAGCGGAACAGGAACCAGCGCTGCTTCTGCCCGCGATACCGCCCGCCCCAGACCTTGCCGAGAAGCTCGTCCGGCAGGTCGTAGGTCACCCATCCGGGGGTCTTGGCGATGAACTCGACAAGCCCGGCCGTAACCCCGGTCTCTTCCTCGAGCTCGCGCAGGGCGGCCTCGCGCGGCTTCTCGCCCGCATCGATGCCTCCCTGTGGCATCTGCCAGGCCGAGGCCGGGCCGTCCTTGCGGCGCCCGGCGAAGATCAGGCCGGCGTCGTTGACCAGGACGACGCCGACGCAGGGCCGGTAGGGCAGGAGGGTGGCTTCCTCGGGGCTCATTCGGCGACGGCGATGGCCGACAGGCCCTTCAGGATGTCGATCGCATAGGCAAGCTGATAGTCGTCCTCGCGCAGTTTCGCCGCCTCTTCCGCCTTCGACTGCTCTTCTTCCCAGACGCGCTTCTCGTCCTCGCTCATCGTGTCGTTGGTGATCGCCCCGCGCAGATCGGCCTCGGACCGGGACTGGGTCGCCGCGGATTCCGGCTCGGCGGCGGCCGCCGCGTCGGCAGGCTTCGGCTTCGGCTGTTCCACCACGATGTCCGGCGCGATCCCCAGCGCCTGGATCGAACGTCCCGACGGCGTGTAGTAGCGCGCGGTGGTCAGCCGCATCGCGCCCTCGCCCCTGAGCGGGATCACCGTCTGGACCGAACCCTTGCCGAACGACTTGGTGCCGACGACGATCGCCCGGCGGTGGTCCTGAAGCGCGCCGGTGACGATTTCCGAAGCCGAGGCCGATCCGCCGTTGATCAGCACGACGATGGGTTTGCCCTCGGCCAGGTCGCCCGTCTCGGCGTTGAACCGCTCGCTGTCCTGCGGGTTGCGGCCGCGGGTGGAGACAATTTCGCCCTTGTCGAGGAAGGCGTCCGACACCTTGATAGCCTGGGTCAGAAGGCCGCCCGGGTTGTTCCTGAGGTCAAGGACGAAGCCGTTGATCTTCTCCATGCCGCCCGCTTCCTCGACCGATTTCTTCAGCGCGTCGGCCATGTTGTCATAGGTCTGGTCGTTGAAGGTGGTGACGCGCAGCACAACGGTGTGCCCTTCGAGCCGGCCCCGCGCGGCGGTCAGCTTGATCGTGTCCCGGATGATCGAGACATCGAAGGGCTCCTCGACACCCTTGCGCGCGACGGTCACAACGATCTCCGATCCGACCGGCCCGCGCATCTTGTCCACCGCCTGGTCGAGCGTCAGGCCCAGCACGCTTTCGCCATCGACATGGGTGATGTAGTCGCCCGCCTGGATGCCCGCCTCGGCCGCCGGTGTGCCGTCCATCGGCGAGACCACCTTGATGAAGCCCTCCTCCTGCGTGACCTCGATTCCGAGCCCGCCGAATTCGCCGCGGGTCTGCACCCGCATGTCGTCGAAGGCGTCGGGGGGCAGATAGCTGGAATGGGGGTCGAGAGAGGTCAGCATCCCGTTGATCGCGGCCTCGATCAGCTTGCCTTCGTCCACCGGCTCCACGTATTGCGACCGGATGCGCTCGAAAATGTCGCCGAACAGGTCGAGCTGTTCGTAGACATTGGGCTTTTCGGTCTCCTGCGCCACCAGCGGCCCCGCCACCTGGGTCGTCAGCACCACGCCGGCGACCGTGCCGCCAAGGGCAGCCATCAGAAATTTCCGCATCTCTCAGTCTTCCCTTGTGTCGGTGAACCACGGGGCCGGGTCCACGGGCTCCTTGCCCTGTCTCAGTTCCATATAAAGCGTTTCCGTGCGGTCCGCGCCACCGCCTTCTTCGGCCGGGCCGGCCGCGTCGGTGTCGCCCGGCGCCGCCCCGCCCATCAGCCCCAGGGGTGCGCCGACCTCCAGCACGTCGCCGGTTTCGCCGAAGACGGTGCCGAGACCGGCGAGAACCAGAAGATAGCCCGAGGCGGGCTCCACGATCATCACATTTCCGTAGTCGAGCAGCGGGCCGCGGTAGCGGATCGTCGCCGACCAGGGCGCGGTGACAAGCGCGCCGGGACGCGTTGCGATCAGCAATCCGGGGCGGCGGATGCCCGCGGCGTCGGCTTCGCCCGCGCGCCTGAGCAGCGCGCCGTGGACGGGCAGCGGAAGCGTGCCCTTCGCCCCCTCGAAATCGCCCATCGGCGCGCCGATGTCGGTTTCCATCGCCGAAAGCCCGGCGGCGAAGGCATCGAGACTGTCCGCGCTTGCCACCAGCGCCTTCAGCTCCTCGGGGTCTTCGAGGAAACGCCGCGGCAGGTCGGTGCGGTCCTGGATCGCCTGGCTCAGCGCCGCACGCGCGGCCTGCGCCGCGTCGAGCCCGCGCTGGAGCGTGCCGTTCACGTCGGATTGGAGCGCGCTCAGCCGTCTCAGTTCGTCGAGCTGCCCGCGCAGGGCTTCGGCCTCGGCCTGCAACGCGGGCGTCACCGAGGCGAGGATCATGCCCGATCGCGCCGTCCCGAGCGGCCCGTCGGGATGCAGCAGGAGAAGCGGCGCCGGGTCATGTTCCATCATCGCCATGACGCCGAGCACCTGGCCGATCCGGTCGCGCCGTGCCTCGAACGAGGCTTTGATCTGGGCCTCGCGCGCCTTCGCCCGCCGCAGCGTGTCGCGCAGGACGCCAAGCCCGTTCTCGTAGGCCTGGATCGTCCGCGTCAGCGCCGCCACACGCTCGCGCGAACCCTCGGCCGCGTTCAGGGCCTCGATCGCGCTTCGCAGTTCCGTGGCGGCAGCTTCGGCGCCGGAGGCGGCCGGGTCCGCCGCGCGGGCCGGCTGGCCGAGCGTCAGCGCAAGGGCGAGAAGGGCGGCGGCGGCGCGCATCAGCGGTCGATGAGGCTCCGCCCCGTCATCTCGGGCGGCAGCGGCAGGTCCATGAGGTCGAGGATCGTGGGCGCGAGGTCGGCCAGCCGGCCATTCCTCAGCCGCGCTCCCGCCGGCCCGCCGACCAGCACCACCGGCACCGGGTTGGTGGTATGCGCCGTGTGGGGTCCGCCCGTCGCGGGGTCGATCATCACCTCGCAATTGCCGTGGTCGGCGGTGACGATCATCGCACCGCCCGTCGCCTCCAGCGCCGCGATGGCGCGGCCAAGACTCCTGTCCACCTCTTCCACCGCGGCAATGGCGGCGGAAAGGATGCCGGTATGGCCGACCATGTCGGGGTTGGCGTAGTTGACGACGATGAGGTCATAGCCCGCCCCGATCGCCGCGACGAGATGGTCGGTGACCTCGGGCGCCGACATTTCCGGCTTCAGGTCATAGGTCGCCACCTTCGGCGACGGCGCCATGTAGCGGTCCTCGCCCTTTTCGGGCGCTTCCCTGCCGCCGTTCAGGAAGAAGGTGACATGCGGGTATTTCTCCGTCTCCGCCAGACGGAACTGCCTCAGCCCCTTCGCGGCCACCCAGGCGCCCAGCGTGTTGACCACCGGGCGCTTGGGATACGCCGCGGCCATGAAGGTGTCGTGCGTCGTCGAATAGTCCACCATGCCCAGGAGCGCCGCCCAGTGCGGGCGCGGGCCGCGGTCGAAGCCCGCGAAGGCGTCCTCGCCCACCGCGAGCAGGATTTCCCGCGCGCGGTCGGCGCGGAAGTTGAGGCAGAAGAACCCGTCGCCGTCCCTCGCGCCGTGAAAACCCGCGATCACCGTCGGCTGGATGAACTCGTCGGTCTCGCCACGCCCGTAGGCTTCGGCCACAGCCTCCCCGGGGCTCGCGGCGGCAAGGCCCTTGCCCTTCACCATCGCCGCATAGGCGCGCGCCACCCGCTCCCAGCGGTTGTCGCGGTCCATCGCGAAATAGCGCCCCGTCACCGTGGCCACCCGCGCGCCGGCCGGCAGGCGCTGCACCAGGTCGGCCACGAACCGGTCGGCCGACTTCGGCGCCACGTCGCGGCCATCCGTCACGGCATGAAGCGCGACCGGCACGCCCGCCGCCGCCACCATCTCGCAGGCGGCGATCACATGGTCGATGTGGCCATGCACCCCGCCGTCGGAGATCACGCCCATCAGATGCGCCGTGCCGCCGCCGGCCTTCAGCGACTGGACGAAGGCGGCGATGGCGGCATTGGAAAAGAAGCTGCGGTCCTCGATCGCAAGGTCGATCTGGCCGAGGTCCATCGCCACCACCCGGCCGGCCCCGATGTTGGTGTGGCCCACCTCGGAATTGCCCATCTGGCCAGAGGGCAGTCCCACGTCCGGTCCGTGCGTCACCAGTTGCGCATGCGGGCACGCCGCGATGATCCGGTCGAAGACCGGCGTACGGGCCAGCGCCACCGCGTTGCCCTTCGTCTCGGGGTTGAGGCCCCAGCCGTCGAGGATGCACAGGACAACGGGTTTCGGTGTGGGCATCGGCTTCCTCCGGCGCGTCGGACCTTCCTTTAGAACGGCAAGGCAGAGGCGGCAACGCTCCTCGGCATCGCGCCGGCGATTCCGCCTCGTCACGCCCTGTGATAGGGCCCGCCGGCAAGGATCGTCGCCGCGCGGTAAAGCTGTTCGGCCAGCATCACGCGGGCCAGCATGTGCGGCCAGACCATCGGCCCGAACGACAGCCCGAGGTCGGCCCGGGCGCGGAGCGTGGGCGACAGCCCGTCGGCCCCGCCGATCAGGAAGGCCATGTCCTGCCGCCCGCCGTCGCGCACCTGCGCCATGAAGCCCGCGAAGTCGGGCGAGGCGAGGGTGCGCCCGCGTTCGTCCATCGCCACGACAAAGGCGCCCGGCGGGATCGCCCGCGAGAGGAAGGCGGCCTCCGCCTCCGGCCCGCCGCCCTTGCGGTCCTCCACCTCGTGAACGGCGACGGGGCCGAGCCCGAGGGGCCGGCCCGTCCGGTCGCACCGTTCGAGGTAGTCGTCGAGAAGCGCACGTTCGGGCCCGGCCCTGAGCCGTCCGACGACGCAAAGGTGCAGGCGCATCAGGCCTTGCGCGCCGCCGCGATTCCCACGCCCGGCTGCATCCACATCTTCTCGAGCTGGTAGAACTCGCGCACTTCCGGGCGGAAGACATGGACGATCACGTCGCCCGCGTCGATCAGCACCCAGTCGCCCTGCTCCTTGCCTTCGATGCGGCAGGCCCGGCCGAATTCGTGCTTCAGCCGCTCCACCAGCTTTTCCGCGATCGCCGCCACCTGCCGCGACGAACGGCCTGAACAGATGACCATGTGGTCGGCGACAGAAGACCGCCCGCGGAGGTCGATCGCCACCACGTCTTCGGCCTTGTCGTCATCGAGGGAGGAAAGCACCCGCGCGAGCAGATCGTCGCTGGTGACGTCGATGGGCGTGGCCTTCATCGGCATCGCCCCTGCGGCCCGGACATCGGCCGCCGTGTGGGTAGGTAACAGAACATCGTCCTCCTGAGTTGCGCGCCGTCCCCGCCCCGGCGCTGGGCATGCTCATAAAGTAGCATCGCGAATGTAAAATCTCAATGAGCCCCCTCGGTTCCGGAGAGGTCGCATGAAAAATGCGGCGCCGCGCCGGTCTTGCGTGACTCGGAGCGAATGTGTATGTCCGCCTCTGATGAAACGCATCTTCGACATGGACGATCGCGCGCGCCTGCCCTGGCGGTTCTTCGGCGCGACGCTGACGGTGCTGGCGGCGCTTTGACCGCCGGCCGCCTTCTGTCGCCCTTTCGGTTTCTGACACCCGTTTTCTGACCTGCGGAGAGGACTCATGTCCGGCAAGACGCTTTACGACAAGATCTGGGACGCCCATGTGGTCGACACCCAGGACGACGGCACCTGCCTGCTCTACATCGACCGCCATCTCGTCCACGAGGTGACTTCGCCCCAGGCCTTCGAAGGCCTGCGCATGGCCGGCCGCAAGGTCCGCGCGCCGGAAAAGACCATCGCCGTGCCCGACCACAACGTGCCGACCACGCCCGACCGGGTGAAAGGGATCGAGAACGAGGAAAGCCGCATCCAGGTCGAGGCGCTCGACCGCAACGCCCGCGACTTCGGCATCAACTACTACCCGGTCAGCGACATCCGCCAGGGCATCGTCCATATCGTCGGCCCTGAACAGGGCTGGACCCTGCCGGGCATGACCGTCGTCTGCGGCGACAGCCACACCGCCACTCACGGTGCCTTCGGTGCGCTCGCCCACGGCATCGGCACCTCGGAGGTGGAGCATGTGCTCGCCACCCAGACGCTGATCCAGAAGAAATCGAAGAACATGAAGGTGGAGATCACCGGCCGCCTGCGCCCCGGCGTCACCGCCAAGGACATCACCCTGTCGGTGATCGGTGCCACCGGTACCGCGGGCGGCACCGGCTATGTCATTGAATACTGCGGCCAGGCGATCCGCGACCTGTCGATGGAAGGGCGCATGACCGTCTGCAACATGGCGATCGAGGGCGGCGCGCGCGCGGGCCTGATCGCGCCGGACGAGAAGACCTTCGACTATGTCAGGGGCCGGCCGCACGCGCCGAAGGGCGCGCAGTGGGAAGCGGCGCTGACCTGGTGGAAGACGCTCAGGTCCGACGACGACGCGCAGTGGGACAAGGTGGTCACGCTGAGGGGCGAGGACATCGCGCCGGTGGTGACCTGGGGCACCTCGCCCGAGGACGTGCTGCCGATCACCGGCACCGTCCCCGCGCCCGAGGACTTCGCCGGCGGCAAGGTCCAGGCTGCGCGCAGGTCGCTCGACTACATGGGCCTGACGCCGGGGATGAAGCTGACCGACATCGGGATCGACACGGTCTTCATCGGCTCCTGCACCAACGGAAGGATCGAGGATCTGCGCGCCGCCGCCGCGATCCTGAAGGGCAAGCACATCGCGCCGGGCGTCCGCGCGATGGTCGTGCCGGGATCGGGCCTGGTGCGCGCGCAGGCCGAGGAGGAGGGGCTGGCGCAGATCTTCATCGACGCGGGGATGGAATGGCGCCTTGCGGGCTGCTCCATGTGCCTGGCCATGAACCCTGACCAGCTTTCCCCCGGCGAACGCTGCGCCGCCACCTCCAACCGCAACTTCGAGGGCCGTCAGGGCCGGGGCGGACGCACCCACCTGATGAGCCCGGCGATGGCGGCGGCGGCGGCGGTCACCGGGCACCTGACGGATGTTAGAGAGATGATGGGCGAAACGGTCTGAGGGAGATCGAAGATGGACAAGTTCACCACCCTGACCGGTATCGCGGCGCCGATGCCGCTGGTCAACATCGACACCGACATGATCATCCCCAAACAGTTCCTGAAGACGATCAAGCGTTCGGGCCTGGGCAAGAACCTCTTCGACGAGATGCGATTCGACGGGGAGGGCAACGAGATCGCCGACTTCGTGCTCAACCGGCCGGCCTACCGCAATGCGCAGATCCTCGTCGCCGGGGACAACTTCGGCTGCGGTTCCTCGCGCGAGCACGCGCCTTGGGCGCTGCTCGATTTCGGGATCCGCTGCGTGATCTCCACGAGCTTTGCCGACATCTTCTACAACAACTGCTTCAAGAACGGCATCCTGCCGATCGTCCTGCCGCAGGCGGAGATCGACAAGCTGATGGACGACGCGCAGCGCGGCGCCAATGCGGTCATCTCCGTCGATCTTGAAAGCCAGACCATCACCGGCCCCGATGGCGGCTGCATCTCGTTCGAGATCGACCCCTTCCGCAAGCATTGTCTCCTGAACGGACTCGATGACATCGGCCTGACGCTGGAGAAGGTTTCGGCCATCGACACATTCGAGAAGGGCGCCGCACAAAGCCGCCCTTGGGTCTGAAAAGCCTTGCGATACAATATCTTGGGCCGCCCGTCGGGGCGGCCTTTTTGTTGCGCGGAGATCGGCGGAAAATTGCTCATGAAATGATGCAAAGCCGCACCACTTCTTCCACGAAAAGGCCCAATTGCAGCGGTTACTGTTAACGAAACGTTGATGGGGAGCCGGAATTGGGCAAAATTGGGGCAACAATGAGGCAGTTCGCCACAATCGGCGGACTCAAGTTGGCCAGATGCGCCCGGCAATGCACCGGCAGCGGCCAGTTTGAGGGTGTGGGGCAGTGATTTCTCAACTCACAGGGGCGCTCGTGCGCGCTTTGCTGGTGATGGTGTTGATCGCGACGCCTTCGCTCCTCCTGCCTCACGTGCCCTCCGACACGACCCAGATCGTGGCACTGGTGGCGCTCTTCGCCGCGGCGCTGACCTTCTTCGAATATGCCTCGACCTACCCCGGGCTCGTCGAGTTCCGCGACGCGCCGCCCTTCAACCGGTTGCGCTTCCTGTCGCTGTTCGGCACCGTCCTGATCCTGTCCACCATCGTCCGGGGCCAGAGCGAGCCCACGACCCTGACCGTGTTCATCGAGGCGCTCGGCAACAAGCTCGGCGAGGTCATCGACGTGCCCTACAGCCCGGTGCGCCTGGTCGTCCTGATGCTGCCCGAGGACATGAGCCTGCGCCATCTGATCCTGGTGCGGACCTCGGCGGGCATTTCCTACATGATCTCGCTCATCACGCTGATCCTCTTCGTCGTGACGATGCGGGTGATCGGCTGGCCGAGCCGGATCGGCTCGTTCAACGTCTGGATCAACCTTCCCACCTTCGATCCGACGACGGGCGGCGACGTGGTGGACCGACTGAGCCGCGATGCGCGGTTCAACATCGCGCTGGGCTTCCTCCTGCCCTTCCTCATTCCCGCTGCGGTCAAGCTTGCGGCGCTCGCCTTCTCGCCGGTGACGCTGGAAAGCCCGCAGACCCTGATCTGGACGATGACAGCATGGGCCTTCCTTCCCGCCTCCCTCTTCATGCGCGGCATCGCGATGGGGCGCATTGCCGGGATGATCGCCGAGAAGCGGCGGCAGAACAACTCGGCCGCCGACGCAGAGCTGTTGCCGGCCTGATCCTCGCCGCGCTGGTTCCGGCCGCGGCGCCCGCCGAGACGCTGCGGGTGGCGACGTTCAACGCCGATCTCACCCGCGAGGGGCCGGGGCTCCTCCTGCGCGACATCCGCACCGCGAAGGACCCGCAGGTGGAGGCCGCGGCCGGGGTCATCGCCGCTGCCGCGCCCGACGTGATCCTCCTGACCGGCATCGACTACGATCTCGATGGCGTGGCGCTCGCCGCCTTCGCCGCGCGGATCGCCGCCGCCGGCGTCGCCTATCCCCACCGCTTCACCGCCCGGCCGAACACCGGCCTCGCCATGCGGCTCGACCTCGACGGCGACGGGCGGCTGGGCGGGCCCGGCGACGCGCAGGGCTTCGGCCGCTTCGCCGGCGAGGGCGGCATGGCGGTGCTGTCGCGGCTGCCGCTCGGGCAGGCCGTGGACCATTCCGCCTTCCTCTGGCGAGACCTGCCGGGGAACCTGATGGCCGGCGCGGGCCTG
>JBDHSQ010000079.1:0-16581 GCA_039808285.1 Paracoccaceae bacterium | reverse complement strand
AGGGCCTGACCCGCCTTCACAAACTGATCAGTTCCGTCGGCTCAGGCCCTGATCTCGCCGACGCAAGAGGGGTCATTATTGGACGCCGATCGGGGGTCAGTTTTGCAAGCCGATTGACACCTATCTCGCGCACCGGCGATTTGTGGATCCTCGGCGACCACCGGCTGCTCTGCGGGGACTCGACCAGCCATGACGATGTGCGCCGCCTGATGAACGGCGAGCGGGCGATCCTGTTCGCCACGGACCCACCGTATCTCGTCGATTACGACGGCTCGAACCATCCGACCCGCAACAAGGACTGGTCGGCGTCCTACGGCACGACATGGGATGACAGTTCGCAGGGTGCGGAGCTCTACGACGGCTTCATCGCGGCCGCCGTGGCGGAGGCCATCGCCGAGAACGCGGCCTGGTACTGCTGGCACGCCTCGCGCCGCCAGGCGATGCTGGAGGCCTGCTGGGAGAAGGCCGGGGCCTTCGTGCATCAGCAGATCATCTGGGTGAAGGACCGCGGGGTTCTGACCCGGTCGCATTACCTCTGGAAGCATGAGCCCTGCTTCATGGGCTGGCGTCGCCCGAACCGCCCGCCGAAGGTGGCGGAAGAAACCCTGCCATCGACGTGGGCGCTGCCCAGCTTTGCCAAGGATGACCGGCCCGACCATCCGACGCCGAAGCCGCTCGACGCCTTCGGGATCCCGATGCGCCAGCATGTTGCGCGCGGTGGGCTTTGCTACGAGCCATTCTCTGGCTCCGGCTCGCAGATCATGGCGGGCGAGGCCAACGGTCGCCGCGTGTTCGCGATGGAGATCAGCCCGGCCTATGTCGATGTCGCCGTGGAACGCTGGCAGTCCGAGACCGGCCGCGACGCAATCCTCGACGGCGATGGCCGGACCTTCGCGCAGGTGAGAGCCGAGCGGCTGGGCAACGACGCCGAACCCCCGGCCGATACGCCGGACACGGACGCCGCCCCCGAACCCGCGCGAAAGCGCAAGACCGCCGCGTGACATGCATGACCTGGCTTTACCTTCCTCCGGACGCGCTTCCGGAGCCGGAGACGCATGCCTCTTCGGCCTCTCCCTCTGCTCCGGCGCGGGCGGGCTCGACCTCGGGCTCGTCCTCGCCATCCCCGGATATCGTGCTGTGGGCCATGTCGAACGGGAAACCTACGCCGCAGCCACTCTCGTGGCGCGGATGGAAGACGCGGTCCTGGATCAGGCTGTTATCTGGGACGACGTTGCCACCTTCGACGGTCGCCCGTGGCGCGGCGCGGTGGACATCGTCACTGCGGGCTATCCGTGCCAGCCGTTCAGCGTGGCCGGCAAGCGCCGGGGCGCCGACGATCCGCGCCACCTCTGGCCGCATGTCGCTCGGATCATCGGCGAGGTCGAACCGCCCTTCGTGTTCCTCGAGAATGTCGCCCATCATCTCCGCCTCGGCTTCCCCGAAGTCGCCGCAGGACTGGTCGGCATGGGCTACCGCCTTGCGGCAGGCCTCTTCACGGCGGCGGAAGTCGGCGCGCCCCACAAGCGTGAGCGGCTGTTCATCCTCGCCATCCGCGAGGGCGATGAGCTGGCCGACCCCGCGCGCCTGCTCTGGCACCCGGTCGAGTGGCGGCAACCGGACGGAACTGCTGCGACTGTGGCCGACCGTCACGGCGACGGACAGCAAGGGAGGGCGGAACTGGACCAGTGGGCGGTCGGATGCAGGGAACCGGCATCACGACGGGGTGACGCTCTGCGACGCGATCCGTCTCTGGCCGACGCCGCAGACCGACAGCTTTCGCAGCCGGGGCGGCGAGCGGCGCGACGAGAAGGGTCTGGACCGGATGGCGCGGGACTGGCCGACGCCGATGGCGAACGACGGATGCAAGCCGAGCGCGGGCAACCGGCGGACAGCGGACCTGACCCACGCGGCGGGACTGTGGATGACGCCGACGGCGCGGGATCACAAGGACGGGGCGACGAGCCTTGCGAACACGCCGGTGAACGGGCTGCTTGGCCGCCAGGTCCTGGTGACGCCGACGGCTGGCGGGCGTTACTGCGACACGCCCCGGACCTTGAACCCGCTGTTTGTCGAGGCGCTGATGGGCTGGCCCACCGGGTGGACCGGCTTCGGCTCTGTGGCAACGGCGTGGTCCCGCTGGTCGCAGCGCATGCGCTGCGAACTCTCGCGGCTGAACTGCTGGCCGATGGATGACGGGGTACCAGCATGAAGCAATCGCGCACCATGTCGCTGGTCGAGTCCGTCACCAACGTGATCGTTGGCTACGGCGTCGCGGTCGTGACGCAGCTCCTGATCTTTCCGATCTTCGGGCTTCACACGACGCTGGCGCAGAACCTGAAGATGGGCGCGGTGTTCACCGTCGTCTCGATCCTGCGCAGCTTCCTGCTGCGGAGGCTGTTCGAGGCGAAGCGGGTGCGGGAGTATGCCAGACCGCGCCCCAAACCGGACAGGTGACGGGCGCAACGCCCATCAAGCAATCCGAGTGGTCACTGCCGCGGCCTCACGAAGCGCTGCTCAAGCACCTCGTTGCCCCATTGGGTGCCGGGGCGTTCCTCGGCCAGAAGGAAGCCCGTTGCCTCATACAGGTGCCGGGCCGCCGAAAGGCCGCTGAACGTCCACAGATGGGTTTCGGCAAAGCCCTGCCGGTCCACGAAGGCGAGCGCCTCGGACAGCAGTTTCCGCCCAGCGCCCGTGCCTCGCATGCTGTCATCGGCGATGAACCACCGCAGATGCGCGATGCCGTGGCCCAAATCCTCGCCGTCGATCGCGACAGAGCCGGTGACCCTGCCGCCTCGCAGCGCCACCCAGATCTGGTTGCGCGGGTTTTCGAGGCGGTCGCAGAACGCGGCAAGTCCTCCGGCAACGACAGATTCGAACTTCTGGCCGAAGCCGGTTTCGCGCGCGTAATAGGCCGCATGCATCTCGGTGATCCGCGCGATGATGCCGGTTCGGTAGCCCGGCACGATCTCCACCGGCCCTGCCGACGATGCGGCGGCGCCCAACGCCCCGGCATAGAGGCTCAGCCCCTCAAGCACCGTCCGATCCTCGCCCGGCGACAGATGCGCAAGCGCTGTTTCGACCTGTTCGCGCGCAAACCGGTGAATCGCATCGACATGGCGCTTCCCTTCCTCGGTGAGCGACAGCAACTTGACCCGGCCGTCCTCGGTGCTCGCCTCCTCTCGCACATGGCCCGAAGCCGCGAGCCTGCCGAGCATCCGGCTGACGGTGGACTTGTCGAGATTGAGCCGGGCGCCAAGATCACGCGCGCTGATGCCGCCGCCTTCGATCTCGATCAGGGCGTGGACGGCGGATGGGTGCAGGTCTGTTCCGGCAAATGCGCCCCCCATGAAGCCAAGCTGGCGGACGAGTTGGCGCGAGGAGGTGCGGATATTGTCGATCAGGGAAGACGGAGATGTGGGCATGGGCTCGGCCAATCAAGTTGCATCATGCAACCGTGTAGCCGATATAGTTGCATGATACAACCGTCTTTGAGCAGACAAGGCGATTGCGGGAGAGAGGCCACCCCTTCGGAGACCGAAACCGCCACCCCGAGAGATGGCGGCACCGAAAGCTTCCAGATGCCCCTGATCTAGACAGGCGGAAGCCTGTAGACCCTTCCGCGCCCCTCGACCTTCTCCGAGGTCACCTCGAGCCCGAGCTTTTTCTTCAACGCCCCGGCCATTGCGCCGCGAACAGTGTGTGCAGCCCAGTCCAGTTCAGCGGTGATCTCCCCAATGGTCGCGCCGTCCGGCGCGCGTAGCATGGCGATCAGGGTGGCCTGCTTGGTGCCCGTGCGCGGCGTGCGTGCCTTGGGCGCGGGGTCGGCTTCGGCCGGAGCGTTCTGCGGGGCCTCCGCACTCGACGCCTCGTCGGTGCCCGTGGGCGCGGTGTCGGGGTCCTCCGGCTCGATGCCGATGGCGACGAGACCGGCGTTGGTGATGTGCAGGAGGATGGCGCGACCGTCCTCGTCGTTGCGCCAGATGCGGTTGAGCGCGGCGTCGGCCTTGGTCCGGCTATCGGTCACCGTCTCCGCGATCAGCGCGCGGGAAAGCAGCGCGCCGACCACCTTGGTGGCTGCGCCGCCGCGGAGCGAGCCGGGTAGCGGCAGGACATTGCGGTCCTCGCGCTGCGCGGCGGCGCTGAGAATGATCGCTTGCGTATCGGAAAGCTTGGTCATGGGATCGTCTCCATCTTCTGGCCCCGCCTCATGCGGCGCCTTCTACGACCCCGAGCCGCGCAGGGCGCGCGGCGGGAGTTCCGGCTGGGCCGGAGATCAGCGGGCGTGCTCGCCCTCTCCGAAGGCGCTGTCGGTGATGCGCTTCAGGAGGCTGGCGTAGTGCTCCAGCGTGCCGACCATGGCCCAGCCCACCTCGTCGGGGTGGCAGTTGAAATGGTCGTCGCTGAGCGCCTGCAGGCGGGCGAGCTCGCGCTCCATCCGGGCCATGTGCTCGCTTGAGACCTGCCCGTTGGCCTTTGACGACTTGCGCCGCGGTGCGGCCAGGGCCGCATCGGGCGTCGCTGCCAGCAGGGCCTTCGCGAACTGGAGAGAATAGTTGTTCTGCCCGGCCATCAGCTCGGCCGCCTCCACCTGGCGCAGTGATCCCATGCGCCGCAGGATGTCGAAGACCGCCAGCGGGCAGGGGGTGTCCTTCAGGACCTCGACAGCCTCGGGGCAGATGCCGTTCAGAAGCCGCGTCCGGCGCGAGATCGACTTGATGTCGAGCCCGAGCGCTTCAGCGATCGCAGCCTCCGGCACGCCACGCGTGATGGCGCGCTTGATCATCTTGTGCTCCTGGATCGCCGCGAGCCGGTTGATCCGCTTGTTGTAGGTGTAGGTCTCGTCGTCGGTCGACACGAGGCACTCGACCCGGGTGACGCCGAGGTCCCTCAGGGCCTCGATCCGCAGATGCCCGTCGAGCAGGAAGAACGTGCCGGCGTCCGCAGGGTTGCGGGCGACCACCGGCGCCTCGACGAGGCCGATGGCTTGGATCGAGCCGCGGATCTGAGCGTACTTCTTGCTGTCCTTGGTGCCGGGCCGCAGGACCTTCAGCGGGATCAGCTGGTCGATGGCGAGCTCCACGCTCTCGGGCTCGAACGCGAGCTTCACGCGGTGCGTGCCCATTGAGTCGGCGCTCATCGAACCGCCTCCGCCTCCGCTGGCAGCCGGTCGGCCAGAGCCTTCGGCAGGTCCCCGAGCCCTTCGGCGCGCAGCAGGCCCCGGAACTCCCCGTCCGACAGCAGGTCCCGCAGTGCTTCCACGATGAAGATCAGCCGCGCCTGGGTCATGTCGGACTTCTTGACGAGGATGCGCTGCTTGTCCGCCTCGCGCTGGTAGAGCCGCATCAGGTCGGCGGCGGTGATCTTGCGGTTCCCCCCGCGGCGGCCGAAGCCGCTGTCGGGCACCGACTTCCGACGCAGCTCCCGCTGCTCCAGCAGACGGCGGATCTGGCTGAGCCTCTTGCCCTTGATCTGCCCCGCCTCGTAGGCCTCCATGAGGACCGCCTGGACGTCCTCGCTCTTCGCGCGGGCAATGTTGATGGCCGTGTTGATCGGGATCATGCCGGTCTCCACCGCCGCGACCAGGCGTTCCTCGCCGCGCTCGAGCAGGGCGACGACCATGTTCACCCAGCTCGCGGTGCAGCCGATCTTCTCGGCAATGGCGGCATCGGCGTAGCCCCGCTGGTGAAGACTTCCGATCTCCTGCATCAGGTCGATCGGGCGGTGCTGCCGGCGGGCGATGTTCTCGACGAGGCTCATCACCATGCAGTCGGTCTCGTCCGCCTCGATGACGACCGCCGGGATGCTCTCCTGCCCCAGGAGGCGGAAGGCTTCGAGGCGCCCCTCGCCGCAGACGAGGTCATAGCGATCCGGGTCGTCGGGTCTCCTGCGCACCGTCACCGGGCGCTTCAGGCCGACGGCCTCGATGTTGTCGACGATCTCGCGGTGCTGGCGGCGGTTGCGGGCGCGCGGGTTCAGCACCGCGATCCGGTCGATGGGGACCAGCTCCATGCGCTGGGAAGGGGACGGGGCCGTCATGCTGCCTCCCTGAGTCTGCTGCGCGCGGCAAGCGCATAGAGGGGGTCGAGGCTGTCGAAGCGATAGCCGTCGAGCGCGAGGCCGTTCTCTTCGGTGAGGCGCAGTCGCGCGGTTCCGATGTCGATGAGCGGAAAGAGGAAGTAGTCGAGGGGCGCCCGGTTCAGCGCATCCATGCGCACCACCACCGAGATGTCCGGCGCGAGGCCGGTGTCGAACCGCACCCGCCAGCGCAGGGACCCGGCCGGGGTGCGGGCGCAGCGGGCGATGATCAGCGAGAGCGTGAACTCGCCGTTGACCGCGATGAGGTCGGTCGCCGCGTCCCGGGTCGCGCTTCCGCCTGCCGCCCTCAGTCCTGTCAGGACGGTGTCGACCACCTCGGGATGGAGCTGGCGCAGGGCGCGGTTGATCTCGATGTAGCGGTAGTCCCGGCGCGGCCGGAACCCGACGAGCTGGTAGGTGCGCAGCAGGCTGCCGAAGCGATGGCGGTAGGCGCTGCTCGAGGGAAGGTCCTCGGCCTCGTCAATGATCAGCCCGGAGAGCGCGCCCTGATGCTCCAGCAGCGCCCTGAGCGCCGCCAGCATCTCGTCGTCCGAGAGCCGGGCCGAGCGGGCCGCGATGATGGCGTTCGCGGCATCGAAGAGGTCACGGTCCACGAGAGCGGGAAAGCTGCCGGGTGCCCGGATCCAGGTCGAGGGATCGTTCCGGACGCGCTTTCTCTTCAGCTTGAAGGAGATCCGGTTCCAGACATTGCTGCCGATATACTTCTCATTGATCAGGAGCTGATGGACCGTGCCCCGCGTCCAGGGCCGCCCGAGATCGGTCGGGATCCCGCGCGCGTTGAGGTCGTCAGCGATCTGCGCCTCGCTCCGGCCCTCCTGGACAAAGGCGTGATAGACGGATCGCACCAGGGCGACCTCGTCGTCCGGGCCGGAAATGAGCACCACGCGATCGGTCTGCAGGCTCTTGTGCTCTCCGCGCCCGAGGGTGGCTTTCGGCGCTCCGTTCTGGTCGACGAGCAGGCGCCGCAGCCCGAACCCGGCGGGTCCGCCCTGCCGGAAGCCCTTCTCGATCAAGCGGCACTGCCCGGCGAAGACCTTGCTCGACAGCTCACGGCTGTTCTCCCCCGCCATGGCCCGCTTGACGCTCTTGACGATCGTCGCGATCGGGCCGCCGTCGTTCTCGAACGGCTCGGCGCAGTAGTGCACCGCGATGCCGGCGCGACGACAGATGTACTCGTAGTAGGCACTCTCGTCCGCATCCTGGAACCGGCCCCAGCGGCTCACGTCGTAGACAAGGATCGCCTCGAAGTCCGCCTGCCCGGAGGTGACGACCTCGATCAGCCGCTGCAGCGCGTCCCGGCCTTCGAGCCGGAGCCCGCTCTTGCCTGCGTCGGCGTAGGTCCGGACGATCTCCAGCCCGCGCTGGGCCGCGAAAGCGCGGATGGCCGCCGCCTGGTTCTCGGTCGAGTAGCGCTGGTGATCGGTCGACATGCGCACATACTCGGCGGCCCGGATGAGCTTCGAGCCGCCGCGCGCCAGATCGGCAGGATGCGCATCGTCGCCCACACCGCGCCTCGTCCCGAGCTCGGACAAACGCCATCGATTCCGCCGCGGAGGGGTGGTGGACGATGTTCTTCGGTCCTGAGATGGTCCCGGTGCTCATAGCAGATCGCCGCACCGATCGCTCGAACCGACTGCCAAGCGAGAGGGGCATCGGCGGGTTTACGCCGTACGTTGCAATGCAGGCAAGTCTGTAAGGCGCGTGAGGGGAGGATCGCATCATGGCGGCTTCCTGATGGTCTATGGGCGGTGATGGAGCCTTTGTTGCCCGAGCCTCGGCCTCATCCCCGAGGTGGACGTCCGTTCGTGGCCCAGCGCCGGGCCATGGAAGCGATCTGGTTCGTGATGCGCACGGGCTGCCCCTGGCGCGGGCTCAACAAGACCAACCTCTGCTCCTCGGCCATCGCCGAGCAGCGCTTTCGGGAGTGGAAGGACGCAGGAGTGTTCGAGTTGTTGTACCAGAGGTGCCTGGAGATGGCGGAGACGGCGGGCACGGGACGCTCGTAGCCGCCCGAGGCCTCGAGCACCACCAAGGCGCCCCTGGCCTGCCGGGCGAAGCGCGCCAGGGCCACCCTGGTGGTCGACAGCCGTTCGCGCTGGCCCGAGTTGATATGGAAGACGTCGATTCGGACCTTGGCGACATCGAAGCCGAGGACCTCTTGAGCTATGGTCATGGCACCTGTCCTTGATCTGCAGGTTCGGGCGGTGGAGCGTCTGCCCCAGGCAACTGTTCAGGTTCGATCCGGCTCGGCAGGCGAGCCCCACTCTACACTGCGGATTTCAGGCCCAAGGCCGGATTGTAGGTCGGAATCGCGAGGATCGAGAGATCCTCGCGGGCCACGACGGCGCCGTGGCGCTCGTCGAGCACAATAGGCATGCCCAGATTCGACGCGCGCAGGGCGGCCGGGCTCTCGGAGATCGCATGAGCCGTCCGCTCGGCAGCTTCGCAAACGGTCTTCGCAGGAAATGGTGACGCCGGCATGAGGGATTTCCGAATACCTGCAGGTGTTAAAACAGATCATGGTTCCCATAGGCATGATTCGGAGAACGGGGCAGGAGTAGCGGCATGAACGGAATCGGTGGCATGCGTCTCGGTGTGGGCGCTGGAATCATGGCGTTGCTCATGACGGCTGCCCAGCCTATTGCGGCCGAGGAAACCTTCAACTGGCGGTTCGGGATCTATTTTCCATCCGTCGAATCGCTGGAAGGGCAGCATGCGCAGGAATTCGTGAAGGCGGTGGCGGAGCGTTCCGGCAACCGTCTCCAGATCGAGATATTTCCTGGCGGGATGCTCGGGTTTTCTAGCTTCACCCATCACCGCGTCGTGGGCGACGGGCTCCTGGAGATGGGAACGACGATGAGCGCGGCCATGGTCGACGCACCGGAATGGGAGACGCTGTCGCACGCCCTCCTGTTCAAGGACCTGGAGGACGCACAGGCCGCCTGGGAGATCGCGCGGCCGGAGCTGGAAGCCGCCGCGGAGCGCGACTTCCACAGCAGGGTCCTCGGCGTCACGATGGCCGATTTCGATCATATGCTGTCGAGCAGCCCCCTGCCGACGGTCGAAAGCTGGCAAGGGCACAAGTTCCGGGCCTGGCAGAAGCAGCTCGCCTGCTGGTTCGAGCAGATGGGCGCAACGCCCATGGTCATCCCCTTCCACGAGGCCTACACGGCGCTGGCGACCGGCGTTGTAGAGGGCAATTCCGGGGGGTTGCAGGCCGCGCAGGACGTGAAGCTCTATGAGGTCACGGATTACGTCAGCACCGGCTGGACCCCGAACATCCCGTTCTACGTCACGCTGGTGAACCAGGATGCCTGGGACGCCCTGCCGGCCGACCTGCAGCAGATCCTGGCCGAAGAGGCGGATAAATACTTCGCCGCGACCACCGAGGATTACTGGCAGCACTGGCCCGAGAACCTGGAGCTGCTGACGGGCGAGGGTATGGAGCAGGTGGCCGTGACCGAGGAGGAACTCGCGCAGGGCCGCGAGCGGGCGCGCGTCTGCTGGGACAGGTGGCGCAGCGAGACCACGCCGGATGCGGTCGCCCTGATGGACAAGATCCTGGTCGGACTCGGGGACTGAGGCGCGAGACCGAAGGGGCGCGGCCTCGCCCCCCGAGGGCCTGCCCGCCCGCGAGACGCGGCAGGCCCGGCGGCGATCCCGTCGCCAAACCGTATCGCAAGCGGAAGGACGATCCGATGCTGAGAGCCCTGCGGATGCTGGTGCCGAAAGTCGGGCTTTATGTCGGCGGGGCCGGCGTTCTCGCCATGGTGCTCCTGATCCTGGCGGAAATCGTCTCGACGAAGCTCTTCAACTACTCGCTGCCCTATGTCCTCGAATACACGGAATACCTGGTGCCGGTCATCGTGTTCTGGGGGGCGGCCTACGCGCTCGCGGAGGGGGCGCATGTCCGAGCCGATATTCTCGTGCATCGGTTTCCCGTCAATGTGCGCCGGTGGATCTTTCTCGCCGGCTACGTTCTGGGCCTGACCTTCCTGGCCCTGATCTTTGCGCATCTGTTCAGCGTCACATGGCTGAGCTTCAAGATGAATCGCTATTCGTTCTATCCGTCGCCATCGCCGCTCTGGCCGCCGCAACTCTTTGCCAGCATCGGCCTCGGGCTCTTCATTCTCCAGCTGATCCTCGAGATCATCGACATGGCGCTGGAAATCCTCCGCGACCGCCGCGCCAAGGGTCGCAGGCCGGACGGCGGGACGGCGGAAGCAGATTCAGGGCAACGGAGGCAAGAATGGATCTCCTGACCGTCATAAGCCTCTACGTCTCGGCGCTGATCGTTCTAATCTTCTTCGGCGTGCCGATCGTCTTCGCTCTCGGCACGGTCGCGGCCGGATCGCTCTATCTCGCTAACCCGGCGCTGTCCCTGGCGTTGGGTCAGCTGACCTGGGATGGGATGACCAGTTTCATCCTGAGCGCAATCCCGATGTTCGTCTTCATGGGCTACATGCTGTTCGAATCGGGATTGAGCAAACGGATCTACGAGGGCATCCACCCGCTGATGGATCGCCTGCTTCCCGGGGGCCTTCTGCATTCCAACATCGTCGTCGGCGCCGCCTTCGCCGCCTGCTCGGGCTCGAGCCTGGCGAGCTGCGCCACGATCGGAGTCGTGGCGCTCCCCGAGATGGAGAAGCGGGGCTATGATCGCAGCATCGCGGCCGGTTCCGTCGCCGCCGGCGGTACCCTCGGCATCCTGATCCCACCCAGCATCAGCCTCATCGTCTTCGGAGCGATGACGGATCAATCTATCGGTCAGCTGTTCCTCGGCGGCGTGATCCCCGGCATCATCCTGACCGCGGCCTATATGCTCTACATCGCATTCAGGATCCGGCTGTCGCCGGCTCTGGTCTCGGGCAACGTCATGGCGGAAAGGCCGTCGTGGGGGGTGTGCTTCCGGTCCCTTGCACGGACCTGGCCCGTCGTCATCCTGTTCGTCGGGGTCATGGGATCCATCTATTCCGGCATCGCCACGCCGACGGAATCGGCGGCGATCGGCTGCGCCCTGACCTTCGTCATCGCCGCGGGCCATGGCTTCCTCACCCGCGACGTGATGGCAAGGGCCCTGGCGGGCAGCATCAAGACCACGGCCATGGTCCTGTGCATCTACTGGGCGGCAAAGCTCATGGGCATCTACCTGACCTATGACCAGATCACCGCGCGGCTCTCGGCCATGCTGCTCGCGCTCGACCTGTCGCCATTCATCATGCTTCTCACCCTCGTCCTGTTCTATCTGGTCCTGGGCATGTTGATGGACGGCCTCGCGGCGATGGTGATGACCCTGCCGCTGACCTTTCCGATCGTCGTGTCGCTGGGCTTCGATCCGATCTGGTACGGCGTCCTGCTCACAATGCTGATCGAGTGCGGCCTGCTGACGCCGCCGGTGGGCATGAACCTGTTCATCCTCCAGGGCTTGCGGCCCGAATATCCCTTCGGTGTGCTGGTGCGCGGCGCGCTTCCCTTCTTCTACACGCTGCTTCTGGTCATCGCTCTCCTCATCGCGTTTCCAGGTCTCGTTACCTACCTGCCTCGGTTGGTATACCCTTGAGGATCTTGTCGGATCATACAGCAATGCCTGTGGACCGCCTCCTCTCGCGGAGCCTGATCTCCAGCCTGTTGTGATCGGCCTGGCATGAGGGGGCCGGGCCATCGCGGGGGTCTCGCTGAAGTCCTAAGAGCTGGTTTCAAAGCGACGCTCATGGGTGCATAGGGGGCCGATGAAGCCCCTTGTTTCTGACGATCTTTGGGCGGCGGTGGCGCCGCTTCTCCCGCCTCGCAAGCCGCGCCCGAAGGGCGGACGCAAGCCGCTGGATGACCGTGCGCTGCTGTCGGGCATCTTGTTCGTGCTGAAGTCCGGCATTCCTTGGCGCATGCTGCCTCGGGAGCTTGGCTTCGGCTCGGGCGTGAGTTGCTGGCGACGGCTGGGCGAGTGGCAGGCGGCCGGAGTCTGGGATCAGCTGCACGCCGAGATGTTGCGGCGGCTGCACGAGGCCGGGCGGATCGACTGGAGCCGAGCCTGCCTCGACAGCGCCAGCGTGCCGGCCAAAAAGGGGGCGAGGCGACGGGCCCGAGCCCGGTGGACCGGGGCAAGCCGGGCTCCAAGCGTCATCTTGTGACGGACCGCAACGGCGTGCCGCTGGGTCTGTTTCTCAGCCCGGCCAACCTGCACGACAGCATGGGGCTTGTGCCTGCGCTGGACGCGATCCCGCCCGTGCGGGGTCGTCGGGGCCGCCCGCGCCGGCGCCCGGACAGGCCGCACGCCGACAAGGGATACGACCACGCCCGTTGCCGCCGGGAGTGTCGCGCGCGCGGGATCAAGCCCCGCATCGCCCGGCGCGGGATCGACAGCCGCCAGCGCCTGGGCCGTCATCGCTGGGTGGTCGAGCGAACCCTGGCTTGGTTTGCCCGCTTCCGCCGCCTCACAATCCGCTATGAGCGCAGGCAGGACATCTGGACAGCCTTCCACTCCCTCGCCGCCGCCCTCATCTGCCATAAAACCCTCATTGGCTCGTTTTGAAACCAGCTCTTAGTCTTGCCGCGGCGGCGCACCCCGATCGGCGCATCGAAGCAGGCCTCGACGATGAGGCGCGAATGGAATGGAATGACGCACTGCCCACAGCCGGTGGGGGTGCGAGAGGCTGCGCCAGAACAAACAAGTTATGACGGGCCGTGGTCGCACCGACGGTTTCCAGACCCACGGCTTCCAGTTGGCCTCGGTAGGCGGTGCGCGCCCTGGAGGCGGCGGTCAACCCCGACCAGCTCATGCTGCGGCGCTTCAAGCGGTAGAGGCTGGCGCTAGGAGGGCCGGATCATGAAGATCGAGGACCGGCTGATCCCCGACATTTCGCCTGACGGGGCGCCGGCTGACGTAGCGTCCCCAGCCGACGGCATCGTCAGCCAGCGCATCGTCCCGCAAGACCATCCGGCCGCGTACGGCCGCATGGCGGATGCGCCCCTTGAAGCGCCAGCCCTCGTAGATCGAATAACCGGCGCCCGACGCGATGTGCGACCGGTCCAGCACCCATTCGGCGCCGAGATCGACGAATGTGAGATCGGCATCGAGTCCGGGTGCGATGCTCCCTTTGGCATGGCTGAGCCCCATGATCCGGGCCGGATTGCCCGCTGTAAGCGCGGCGATGCGATCGAGCGACAGGCCGCGCTTGTGGTGGCCTTCGCTGAGCAGCACCGGCAGGAGCGTCTCAAGGCCGGGGCAGCCGGGCGAGGCAGCCCAGATCCCGCCCCTCTTGGCCGACAGGTCACGGTGGACGTGGTCTGTGCCAACGGTATCGACCTCGCCCGCGATCAGGCCGCGCCAGAGGAGCTCGCGGTCGGCCGACTCGCGCAGCGGGGGATTGACCTTGCCGATCTCGCCCCCTGTCCAGTCGATGTCGTGGGTCAGGTACTGCGGGCAGGTCTCGATATGGACGGTGGCGCCCGCCCGGCGATGTCGTAACGCGGCCTCGAGCGCCGCCGCCGAGGAGGTATGCACGATATAGAGCGGGGCACCGGCGGCATGCGCGATGCAGGCGGCGCGCTGGACGGCATCGGCCTCGACGAAGGGGGGGCGCGAGGCGTTCCAGCTTCCCAGGCCGCCCTTGCCGTCCGGGTCTGCCGCCTTCATGCGCTCTCGCAGCACGAAGGCGATCTCGATCGTCTCGGGGTGGGGGCAGACCAGGCCGCCTGCGGCGGCAGCGGCCTCGGCCAGGCGGAACAGGAACCCGTCGTCAATGTCGGGTAGGCCGAGTCGCGCGCCCTCGCCGCCGCGGTTGTTCATGAAGATCTTGAAGCTGGGCACGCCGCAGCCCCGCACATAGGCCGGCACACCGGCAAGCTGGGCCTCGGTCGAGATGATGAAGTGATAGCCGAAGTCAATGTGCGCGCCCTGCTGGGTCACGGCCACGACATCGTCGAAGATCGACTCGAAGGGTTCGGTGGCTAACAGGTAGGGGATGAAGGTGGTGATGCCGCCCCTTGCGGCAGCGGCGGTCTCGCGGTCGGCATCGCCGGGCTCGCGAGGGCGCGAGATATCCTTGCCGTGGCCGAGGTGAAGGTGCGGGTCGATGGCGCCCGGCAGGATGACAAGGCCGCGGGCGCTCATGTCCTCGCGCGCGGGAGCGGCCTCGCCGGGTTCGAGCAGAGCGGCGATGCGGCCGTCGCGGATGGCGATGTCGCAGGCGGTTCGGCCCAGTCCGGGAAGGATGGCCTCGCCGCCACGAATGACCAGATCGTATTCCTGCATCCTGCCCTCCCGGCCTTCACGCGCCCGCGCCGAGCGCCTGCATCAGCCGCCCAAGACCACCCGCGTCGGCGATGCTATCGATGGACGCTTCCAGCCGCGCGGCCTGTCCCGGCGGCAGACTGCGCGCGGCATTAGCGCGGAACTTCTCGCGCACACGCTGTGGCGCCGCGGGGCGGCTGCGGTTGCCATCGGCGTCCTCCACGCGCACCTCCTGCACCGAGCCGTCTCGGAGCCGGACGCGGATCTCCGCCTCGAACCGCTCGGGGAAACGGTCGCGGCCAAGCGGCTCCCACTCGCTGCGCGCCGCCAGCGCCAGGACGGGCGGCGACAGCACGCGCTCGAAGGTCTCCAGATCGACCTTGCCCTCGACAAGACGCGCGGCCACCACGGCGGGCAGACTCCAGCGCGCAGCATGGCCGGTCCGGGGCACCTGCTTCAGCGGCCAGGGTTCGCAGATGATGCCTGCCGCGCCCGCCGGCACACGGCAGAGGACGTGTTCGATCGCCTCGGCCCGCACCCCTTGTGCCGCCAGCAGCCCGGCCGCCTCGATGAAGGGATGAAGGTAGTGGCAGCAGGGATGGAATTTGAATGCCGCATCGGCAAGATGCCAGACCGTGCCGAAATCTCCGATCAGAGTTTGCAGGCGGCTGGCAGCTGCATCGTCGCCCGCAAAGGCGCGAAACAGGCCGAAGCGGCCCTCGAACGCGGTTTCGGGCCCGGTCAGGCCGGCTCGCGCCAGCGCGGCGGCAGTAATGCCGGCATGGGCCGCCCAGCCGGGGTGCAGCGACTTCACGCTGGCGCCGTTATCGAGAAACTCGAACACGCCCGAGGCCTGGCTCAGCCCGATGCCCGTCGCCGATACTGCCTGCGCCTGGGTCAGCCCGCCCAATTCGGATGCAACCATCGCCGCGGCCAGCGTGCCGCCCACCGAGGTCAACTGGAAGCCGCGGGCCTGGAAACCGCCCGGCGCGGCCAGCCCGATGCGGATCAGGAGCTCCCAGCCGCGCACATAGGCGCCGAGCACCGCCCCGCCGTCGGAGCCGCCCGCCGCCAACGCCACCGCAGCCAGCACCGCACTGCCATGGACGACGGAACCCGTATGGGTGTCGTCGTATTCGAGGCTGTGGATCAGGCCGCCGTTGATCAGCGCGGCCTCGGCCGGGGTGGCGCCGGGGGCATGGCCGAACACCGCTGCCGGCCCCTTCAGCCCCCCCTGCCGGGCGAAGTCGAGATAGGGCCGGCCGTTGGACGATCCGGCCGCCGCCAGCCCCACGCCGATTGTATCGAGCAGGTGCAGGCTGGCGACGCGCGCGATGGTTTCGGGTAGGGGAGCGCGGGCGGCCTCCTGCCAGCGTGCCGCGATGTCCTTGGCGAGGGTCATGTCCCGGCCCCGTCCAGTTCGCGCGCTGCCGCAAGTGCGGCGATGCGGCCGAGCGCGATTGCCGATAGCAGGCCGTTGCCAGAGGCATAGCCGAGCGCCCCGGCCCGCCCGCTGATGCCCGCCGCCGCGCCGCCGCCGGCGAACAGGTTGGGGATCAGCCTGCCGTTGCGTAGGACGCGGGCATCGCCGTCCACCCTCAACCCACCTTGGGTGTGGAACAGACCGGGCACCACGCGGCAGATATGGTAGGGCGCCACCAGCGGGGCGAGGCCGAAGTCGCGCCGCCCGAAACGATCCGGCGCCCTGCCCCCGGCGGTGGCATTGTAGGCGTCGAGCTCCTGTCCCAGTGCCGCGGCATCGAGCCCGTAGAACTGCGCAAGATCGGCCAAGCTGGCGGCCGTCTTCACCCCGCCGTAGCGTACAAGTTCGGCGAACTCCTCTTCTTGCGCGGCGATATCGTGGATCCGGCGGTCGAAGACGGCATAGGCAAACTCCCCTTGGCCCAGCACGATGCGGGCGAAGCCCGAGTATCCGAGGCTTTCGTCGCCGAAGCGCCGGCCATCGGCGCCGACAAGGAAGCCGCCCTTCTCGATCGTCGTCCAGGACAAGAGGCTGCCATGCGGGTGCGCCACGGCGGCATAGCCCTGATAGGCGGCCATATTGGCCAGATCGGCGCCGAGCCTTTCGCCCCAAAGCACCGCCTCGCCCGTCGAGCCGCGCGCGCCGAAATACTGCGCCCCGGCGATTTCGGGGCAGAAGCGAGCAACCAGCGCGGCGTTGTCGGCAAAGCCGTTCAGCGCAAGGATGGTCTTGCCCGCGCGGACCTCGCTCTGGCGCCCGCCGGTTTCAACCA
>JBDHSQ010000078.1:0-17129 GCA_039808285.1 Paracoccaceae bacterium | reverse complement strand
GATTGCGATGGCCCGGCGGGGCGTCACGGGTGTTAGCCCGAGACGCGGCGGCATGCAACGCGCTTGGGGGACGCGCGCGGGAGAAGGGGGGGGGGCGGCTCAGCCGGAGGGGCCCGCCGACCGGAGTGCCGACGCCCGCGCGCGCAGCGCCGCGGCGCGCGCGGCGACCGAAACGGCCGGATCGGCCGCCGGCGCGGGGGGCACGGTGGCCAGAAGCGTGTCCATCGGCAGGAGCGTGGGCCAGGCCGCCTGCGACGCGGGCGCGTCCTTCAGCGCCGGGAAGGTAGCGCAGGCCGCAAGCGCGGGCAGCAGGCAGAGAAGGCCGAGGCGGGCGGTGCGCATGGAAGCATCCCTGAGGTGGCCCGAGGATAGCCGGCGCCGGGCGGGGCGCAAGGGCAAGCGCTGCGGGATTGTATTGAACGCGCGTTCAGATAATCTGGGGCGATGGCACGCAAGACCGGATCGCATTCGGAAATCACCGGCCCGCGCATCCGCGCGGCGGCGCGGACGCTCTTTGCCCGCCACGGCTTCGCCGCCGTCTCGATGCGCCAGATCGCGGCCGCGGTCGGCGTGCAGGCCGGTGCGCTCTATCTCTACACGCCCGACAAGGAGACGCTGCTCTTCGATCTCCTCAAGGAGCACATGGACGATCTCATCGCCGCGTGGGAGGCAGAGCCGCAGGGCATCGGGCCCGTGGCCCGGCTCGAAGCCTTCGTCCGCTTCCATATCCGCCACAACCTCGACCGGCCCGAGGCGGTGTTCCTCTCCTACATGGAACTGCGCAACCTCGGGCCGGCGAACTTCGCGGCGATCGAGGGCTTGCGGCGCGACTACGAGACGCGGCTGGAGACGATCCTGCGCGAGGGGGTGGCGGCGGGCGTCTTCGCCGCGCCCGACACCAAGATCGCAACGCTGGCCATCATCGCCATGCTGACCGGGGTGACGACCTGGTATCGCGAGGGCGGGCGGCTCAGCCGCGACCGGGTGGGCGACATCTACTGGGACATGGTGCGCAAGGCCGTCGCCGCCTGAGGCCGGGGCGCGTTCGGTCAGTGCGCGGGCCGGATGAAGCTCCCGTTCCTGAGATCCGCCATCGCCTGGCGGAGTTCGTCTTGCGTGTTCATCACGATCGGGCCGTGCCAGGCCACCGGCTCCTCGATCGGCGCGCCGGAGACGAGCAGGAACCGGATGCCCTCGTCGCCGGCCTGCACCGTCACCTCCTCGCCGCTGCCGAACCGGATCAGCGTGCGGTTGCCGGAGAGGTCGCGGATGTTCACCTCCTGCCCCATCACCTCCTTCTCGAGAAGCACGCCCGCGGGCCGCGAGGCGTCGGCGAAGCGGCCGGCACCCTCGAAGACATAGGCGAAGGCGCGGCGGTAGGTGTCGACCCTGAAGGTCTTGCGCCGCCCGGCGGGAACGGAAATGTCGAGGTATTGCGGTTCGGCGGCGATCCCGTCCACCGGCCCGGTCCGGCCACGGAACGATCCGACGATCACGCGGACCACGGTGCCGTCATCCTCGACGATCTCGGGGATCTCGGCGGCCTTCACGTCCTGGTAGCGCGGCGCCGTCATCTTCAGCCGCGAGGGCAGGTTGGCCCAGAGCTGGAAGCCGTGCATCTGGCCCTTCGCGTTGCCCTGCGGCATCTCCTGATGCAGGATGCCCGACCCGGCGGTCATCCACTGCACGTCGCCCGCGCCCAGCCGTCCGCGGTTGCCGAGGCTGTCGCCGTGTTCGACGGTGCCGGCCAGCACGTAGGTGATCGTCTCGATCCCGCGGTGCGGGTGCCAGGGAAAGCCGCGCAGGTAGTCCTCGGGGCGGTCGTTGCGGAAGTCGTCGAAGAGCAGGAAGGGGTCAAGCTCCGTCGGGTCGGCAAAGCCGAAGGCGCGGTGCAGCTTCACTCCGGCGCCCTCCATCGTCGGCAGGGCGCGGCGGGCATCGAGAACGGGGCGGATGGACATGGGTTTCTCCTGTTCCTCTCGCCGGGAATATAGGGCGCGGGGCGTGGTGATGCACCCGCGCGGTCGGGCGCATCCGGGCACAGCACCTGTGCGGCGCCCGACGAAGCGGGCGGCGGAACGGGAACGGCCCGGGTGCAAGGCCCGGGCCGGTGTCTCATGCCGGCCCCCGCGCGGGGGCAGCGACTGTCAGCTTCCGATCGACGGGTCGGTGGTGTCGTCGTCGCTGGTGTTGTCGGACATGTCGACGTCGCTGTCATAGATGCAGGCGGGCAGCGTCACGCCGTCCTGAAGGTCGTATTTCACGCAGGACGAGAAGCGCGGCCTGGTGGCGATGAAGGTCCGGTACCACTGGGCATTGAGACCGATGTTGAAGATCGGCTCGTAGGCCATGTTGGTTTCCACGACGATGACGGAATCGCCCGCGGGCATCACCGGAAGACGGTAGGCGTCGTTCTGGATCGTTGCGTCGGTCTGGCCGCCCACGGGGCCGGTGGCATAGGACCAGGCGATCTCGTAGCGGTTGTCGGCGGGATCCCAGATGACGCTCGAGACCCTGATCCAGGTCGCCCTGCGCGAGAAGGTGAGGTAGTCGAAGAGAGTGTTCAGCCCGTCGATGTAGCCGGAATCCACCGCGTCGTCAGGCTGCACACGCGACACCATGTCGGCGATCGTGTAGGCGGCCTTGAGGTTGATGTTCTTCTGCCGGTAGGCGTCGAAGAACTGGAACGAGGCCACATACCACCAGATCAGCCAGGTGGCGGCGATGAGCCCTTCGACCGGCATCGAGCCGCGGCTGTCGCGGAGCCGGTCCAGGGTGCGCAGACGCAGGCGGGAAAGCATGGACATGTCAGCTCCCTACATCCGGTTCGTTGACGAAGGCGGTGGCTGCGATCAGCGCATAGGCGCCGGTGTTGTCGCGCGGGAGCTGGAAGCCCAGGCCCGAGGTCGGGAAGATCGGGTCGAACTTGGCGCAGGCGCGGATCAGCATCATGTTGTCGCCGACGCCGGGGTTGAAGGTCGTCACCGGCTTGATCGGCTCGGCCCGGTCGACGCAGATCGGGCCCGAGGCGAGCGGTTCCCAGGTGACCGTGCTCACCGGGCGAAGCTCCACCAGCAGCACGTTCATGCAGTCGGGGATCACGCCCGCGCGGTTGCAGACCACGCGCTTGAAGTCGTCATGCGTCGGATTCGTCCAGTTGCCGAGCCGCAGGTCGCGCACGGATATGTCGAGCGCGCGTTCCAGCATCACGTGCCGCAGCATCAGCGTGCCCATCTCGAGCGAGGACATGACGAGCAGCATGAAGAACGGCAGGAAGATGATGAAGGGGATCGTCGCCGTCCCGTCCTCTTCCCGGGCCAGGCGTCCGAACCCGGCCCGCAGTCTGTTCACGAAGCGGCCCATGTCAGTGCGTCAGCCTCAGCTTGTTGATGGAGTTCACGATGCCCGAGAAGGCGTCGTTGATGCTCAGGCCCTCCACGGCATAGTAGCCGGCGTTCTGGCAGGCCGAGAGCAGTTGCTGGCCGCCCGTCGGCGCCTCGAAGGCGATGGTGTAGAGGCGGATGCCCTGCGCCTTGGCCGCGCTGCACATGTTCAGCGTGATCGTGTCCTTGGTGCTGTCGATGTAGGTCGTGGCCTTGGCATTCACGTTGCTCGGCCGCCACTGGTTGCGCGTCGTCGAACTGCCGTAGGCGCCGTAGATGATGTTGTCGGAGAAGTAGAAGACCGACATGTCATGCCAGACGTCCTGCCACGTCATCGGCACCGAGGTGGGCGAGCTGACATAGCCGGGATCCTTGGTCGTCGTGGTGGTGCACTTGCCCCACTTGTCGCAGGTGGTCGTCTTGGTCGACCCGTCGCCCCATGCCTCGGTGCGCCAGATGCCCTGGGCGAAGATGTAGTATTGCTTCTTCGTGCCGTCATAGAGCGAATACTGGTTGATCGACCAGTCGTCCGAGGTTGTCCCGTTGGTGCGATAGTAAGGGTTGCGCACGAGAAGGCTTTGCCCCTCGTCGTAATAGGGGGTCGAGGTCGTGTTGTTGCGCAGCCGGTATTCCGTCGTGTTCTCGCCGTCCGTCATCAGCACGATGATCTTGAGCGCATCGCTGTCGTCGAACGCGAACGGGCGGCCGGCCGCGGCGCCCGGCAGCTTGCCGCTTCCGATCATCCCGGTGACGACCGGCTGCATCGAGGGATCGAGCAGAGCCGCGCCCCATTTCAGGCCGATGTCGATCGAGGTGTTGCCCTCGGCCGTGAGGTTGTCGATGTAGGTCTTGAGCTGGCTGCGGTTGCCGGAGAACGGCAGGATCTGCCGGTTGGTCGCGGCCGCACAGTTGGTCAGCGTCGGCGGGCTTGCCTTGTAGAACGGGTCGAAGTGGCCGTTGCGCTGATAGACGCGGGCGCCCGAACTCTTGTCCAGCGAGACGGCGGTGGTGTTGAAGTCGCCCTTGCTCGATTCGAACTCGACGCAGTTCGAATAGCCGTGCTCGTTGGTGATGTTGAAGTAGCTGGTCAGGTCGTTGCTCATCGCCACCTGGGTGGCGTAGGGGATGATCGAGATCGAGACCTTGCCCGGTTCGGTGGAATCGAAGATCTGGTCGACGAAGCTCTTGGCCGCCGGCTTCAGGTTCTTCAACCGGTTGTTGGAGTTCATCGAGCCCGAGATGTCGAGGATGAGCGAGATCTCGATCTGGCCCACGCTTTCCTCGGCCGTCGAGGCGGCGGGTGTCGACAGCGTCTTGACGCCGACGAGTGCCATAAACCAGGTCGGCATGTTTTCCGACACCTTGATCTCGACCTTGCGGTAGTCGCTGAGCGTGCCCTGGGTGACGATGATGTCGCCGTCCGCGGGCGGCGTCAGGCCGGCTTTCTTGAAGTAGTCCTTGACCACCTCCTTCGGGGCGAGCGTCTGGCGCAGGTCGGCGGCGGCAAGCGCGGCGCGGTCGATCGTGTTCTGAAGCGTCGTGCGCCGCTCCTCGAACCGCATCAGGTCGAGCGAGACACCGGCCAGAAGCAGCATCATCACGAAGGCGAAAAGCCCGAAGATGATGAGCGAACCCTCCTCCTCGCGCCGGAACCGCCGCAGCGCGGCGCGTGCCCGGCTGCTGGCAGACGGCCGGGCGGAAGCCACGAAAACGGACGTGGGGGCAATCTTCGTCATAACCAACCCTTTCCCCAGGACGGCATCCTTGCAGCGCAGAGCAGACCGAGCGCGGCATCGGTTCTCGGAGTCTCTTGCGGCAAAACTGGGGTCCGACTTGCGGCAAAATTGAGGCAGGCCGGTTTTGCGCGGGGAATTGACGCCCAGCTATGCACACCCTGTCGGTCCGCTGCCCGACTGTGCAGGTGGGCGGAACAATGCCTTGCAGGCGATTCTGTTCCGGCCCACCCGAGTCCCGCCGCGCCGTGGCGTGGCGTGTCCTCGGGGGGAGGCTGTGCCCCGGGTGCCCCGCGGCCGCTCCGGGTTGCCTTTCCGATGCCGTCTGCTAACAGAGCGGGAGAGAGCATCATCAACGCCCCCTCCGTCGGACCGACGGGCGGGGCCTTTCGGCCGCAAGGCCGGACGGGCCAGCCAAGGAGGAACCCAATGGCCACCACCGGTGAACCGAGCTTTCGCCAATCCGTCGATCTGATGTTCAACCGCGCGGCGCGGCTGATGGACCTCAGCCCCGGCCTCGAGGAGAAGATCCGGGTCTGCAACTCGACCTACACGGTGCGTTTCGGGGTGCGCCTGCGCGGCAAGATCGAGACCTTCACCGGCTACCGTTCGGTCCATTCCGAACATATGGAGCCGGTCAAGGGCGGGATCCGCTACGACATGGCCGTGAACCAGGACGAGGTCGAGGCGCTGGCGGCGCTGATGACCTACAAATGCGCGCTCGTCGAGGCGCCCTTCGGCGGTTCCAAGGGCGGGCTCTGCGTCGATCCGCGCCAGTGGGACGAGCACGAGCTGGAACAGATCACCCGCCGCTTCGCCTACGAGCTGATCAAGCGCGACCTGATCCACCCCGCGCAGAACGTGCCGGCCCCCGACATGGGAACGGGCGAGCGCGAGATGGCCTGGATCGCCGACCAGTTCGCCCGCATGAACACGACCGAGATCAACGCCAAGGCCTGCGTCACCGGCAAGCCGCCGCACGCCGGCGGGATCCAGGGCCGGGTCGAGGCGACCGGCCGCGGCGTGCAGTTCGCCCTGCGGGAGTTCTTCCGCCACAAGGAAGACGCGGCGCTGGCGCGGCTCGCGGGCGATCTCGGCGGCAAGCGCATCGTGGTGCAGGGTCTCGGCAACGTCGGCTACCACGCGGCGAAATTCCTCTCGGAGGAAGACGGCGCGATCATCACGGCGATCATCGAACGCGACGGCGCGCTTGTCGACGACAAGGGCCTGAAGGTCGAGGAAGTGCGCCAGTGGATCCGCAAGCACGGCACCGTCAGGGGCTACCCGGGGGCGACCCTCGTGGAAGATGGCGCGAGCGTTCTGGAGAAGGACTGCGACATCCTCCTTCCCGCGGCGATGGAGGGCGTGATCCACAAGGGCAACGCCGAGCGGATCAGGGCGCACATGATCATCGAGGCGGCGAACGGGCCGGTCACCTTCGGCGCCGACGAAATCCTGCGCAAGAAGGGTGTGCTCATCATCCCCGACATGTATGCCAACGCGGGCGGCGTGACGGTCAGCTATTTCGAATGGGTCAAGAACCTCTCGCACATCCGCTTCGGCCGGATGCAGCGCCGCGCCGAGGAATCCCGCTCGCGGCTCCTCGTCGAGGAACTGGAACGGCTTTCGGCCGACAAGGGCCTTGGCTGGAGCCTTGCCAACGACTTCAAGGAGAAGTTCCTGCAAGGCTCGGACGAGCTGATGCTGGTCCGCTCCGGCCTCGACGACACGATGCGGACCGCCTACCAGTCGATGCGCGAGGTCTGGCACAGCCGCAACGACGTCGAGGATCTTCGCGTCGCGGCCTATATCGTGGCGATCGGCCGGGTCGCGGCGACCTACCGTTCGAAGGGGCTCTGAGCGCGGGTCCGCGTTCACCGAGAACCGGGGCGGCCGCGCCACGGCGCCGCCGCCCCGCCATATCCCGCCGACGGGGAGAGACTGGCCATGACCGCGATCGACGAACTGCCGCTTCGGCTTCTGAAGGTGTCGACGGATGACGCCGGCATCGCCACCGTCACCCTGAACCGCCCCGAAAAGCGCAACGCGTTGAACGCGGAAACCGTGGAGGAGCTTGTCACGCTCTTCTCGGCGATCCCGCGTGCGGGCGTGCGGGCGGTGGTGCTCAGGGCCGAAGGTACGCATTTCTGCGCCGGGCTCGATCTGGTCGAACACCTCAACGCCGAACGGACCCCGGCCGAGTTCATGCATCTCTGCCTGCGCTGGCACGAGGCCTTCAACAAGATGGAATATTCCGGCGTGCCGATCATCGCCGCGCTGAAGGGCGCGGTCGTCGGCGGCGGGCTGGAGCTTGCCTCGGCCGTGCATATCCGGGTGGCCGACCGCAGCACCTATTTCGCCCTGCCGGAGGGGCAGCGAGGCCTCTTCACCGGCGGCGGCGCGACGATCCGGGTGGCCGATCTGGTCGGCAAGGCGCGGATGATCGACATGATGCTGACCGGGCGTATCTACAGGGGCGAGGAGGCGGTCTCGGTCGGGCTCTGCCAGTATCTCGCGGACGACAGCGAGGCCAGGGCGATGGAGCTGGCGCGCGCCGTCGCCGCCAACACGCCGCTCGCCAACTTCGCCGTCTGCTCGGCGATCAGCCACATGCAGAACATGTCGGCGCTCGATGCGGCCTATGCCGAGGCGATGGTCGCGGGGATCGTCAATACCCAGGCCGCGGCCAAAGGCCGGCTCGCCGCCTTCGCCGACAAGACCGGCGCGCGCGTGCGCCCCGACTGAGGCTTTCGCCATGCGGGCGCCGCCGCGTTCTTTCTTGCCGGCGAAGGGAAGGGACGATGACCCCGCTGCGCGGCATCTCGTTGAAAGTCGCCTCGGTCGCCGTCTTCATGGCGATGGCGAGCCTGATCAAGGCGGCCTCCGATGCCGTGCCGCCGGGGCAGGCCGTGTTCTTCCGTTCGGCCTTCGCGGTTCCGGTGATCCTGATCTGGCTCGTCGCAACGCGCGGGCTCGGCGCGGGGCTGGCCACGCGCAATCCGCTCGGCCATTTCTGGCGCGGGCTGATGGGGACGGCGGCGATGGGCTTCGGCTTCGCCGGGCTCGGCCTGCTGCCCCTGCCCGAGGTCACCGCGATCGGTTATGCCGCGCCGCTCCTGACCGTGGTCTTCGCGGCGATGTTCCTCGGGGAAACCGTGCGCGCCTTCCGCATCTTCGCGGTGGCGCTGGGGCTTGCCGGCGTGCTCATCGTGCTTTCGCCCCGGCTCACCGCGCTCAGGTCCGGCCAGATCGGCGCCGAGGAGGCGCTGGGCGCGATCGTCGTCCTGGTGGGCGCGGTCTTCGCGGCACTCGCCCAGGTCTTCGTCCGCCGCCTTGTCGACGAGGAGAAAACATCGGCCATCGTCTTCTACTTCTCGGTCAACTCCGCGCTTCTGTCGCTCGTCACGCTGCCCTTCGGCTGGGCGATGCCGGACGCCGGGGCCGCGGCGATGCTGGTCACGGCCGGCCTGCTGGGCGGGGTCGGGCAGGTGCTGCTGACCTCCTCCTACCGCCATGCCGACGCCTCGGTGATCGCGCCCTTCGAATACGCCTCGATGCTGATGGCGATCGCGGTCGGCTATCTCGTCTTCGGCGAGGTGCCGGGCAGGGCGGTTCTGGCCGGCGCGGTGCTGGTCGTCGCGGCGGGAATCCTGATCATCTGGCGCGAGGGCAGGCTCGGCCTTGATCGCGAGCGCCAGCGCAAGTCGATGACGCCACAGGGGTGAGCCGGAAAAGGAAACTCTCCAGTGGAGAGTTTCCCCGGCGAACGCCCGGAGCGCAAGCGAAGGGCCGGGAGAGGCCGGAAAAGGAAACTCTCCAGTGGAGAGTTTCCCCGGCGAACGCCCGGAGCGCGAGCGGAGGGCCGGGGGGCGCGCGGACACACCCCGAAGCCGATGCCCGACAGAGGACCGCGCCCGACCGGAGCGGGCGCGGTCCGGTCCGCAAGCGGACCGGGGAGCCACGCGGTCGGGTGGCGCTCAAGCCGAAGCACCGAGGCGATGCCGCCGCCCGTTCGGAGCCCCCACTCGAGGGCCGGGGCGGCGGGCCGCCCTCAGCCCGCGGTATCCAGCCAGATCGTCACCGGCCCCTGGTTGACCAGCGCCACGTCCATGTCGGCGCCGAATTCGCCGGTCTCCACCCCGATGCCCTCCGCCCGAAGCCGGTCGGCGAAGTGCAGGTAGAGCCGTTCGCCCTCGGCTGGCGGCGCGGCGGCGGAGAAGCCCGGCCGGTTGCCGCGCGAGGTGTCGGCGGCAAGGGTGAACTGGCTGACCACAAGCGCCGCGCCGCCGGTGTCGAGAAGCGAGCGGTTCATCTTGCCCTCGGCGTCGCGGAAAATCCTCAGCCGCGCGACCTTGCGGGCGAGCGCCTCGGCTTCGGCCTCGCCGTCGCCCTGCATCGCGCAGACGAGGATCATGAGCCCCTCGCCGATCTCGCCCGTGGGCCGGCCCGCCACGGTGACGCGGGCCTCGCGGACCCGCTGGACAAGCGCGCGCATCAGCCAAGCTCCTTCGCCCAGGGCGGGTTGGCGCCGGCCCGTGACACCGTGACGGCCGCCGCGCGAACCCCGAGCGTGAGAGCCTCGCGCAGGCTTTGCTCCGACAGGGCCGCGACCCCGGCCCCGGTCAGCAATCCCGCGCCGTGCAGCGCGGCGAGAACGCCCGCGTTGAAGGTGTCGCCCGCGCCCACGGTATCGACGACCTCGACCCGTCGCGCCGGCACGAAGACGGACCGGGCTGCGGTGAAGGCATGGGCACCGGCCGCGCCCTCGGTCACGAAGACGACCTTCGGCCCCTGCGCAAGCACCGCCTCGGCGCCGCCCGTGATGCCGCGTGGGCCTTCGAGCCAGCGCAGATCCTCGTCCGACAGCTTGACGATGTCGGCAAGCGCGACCATCCGGGCGATCCGCGCACGATAGACGGCCTCGTCGGCGATGAACGAGGGGCGGACGTTGGGGTCGAGCATCATCACCCGGCCCGACCCCGCCTCCCGTTCCATCAGCGCCTGATAGGCGCCGCCGCAGGGCTCCACCATCAGGCTGATGCCGCCGAAGAACAGCGCCTCCGCCGTCTGGGGCACGGCCGGCAGGTCGGCGGCGCGGATCATGCGCCCGGCGGTCATCTCGTCGTGGAAGGCATAGCGCGCCCGGCCGTCCTCGAGCGTCACGAAGGCCAGCGCTGTCGGCCGGGCCGAGCGGACGCAGAGCGCGGTATCGACGCCCGAGGCGTCGAGCGCGGCGGCCAGCATCTGCCCGAAGACATCGGTGGAAAGCCCGGAAAGAAACCCCGCCGGCACGCCCAGCCGGCCAAGCGCCACGGCGGTGTTGAAGACCGCGCCGCCGGGGCAGGGGGCGAAGACATCCTCGCCCGCGTCCGTCCGACGGGGCAGCATGTCCACCAACGCCTCGCCGCAACTCAGGATCACGCCTGCCCCCAATCGGCCTGGACGGCCTCCCTTAGCCGAGCGCCGGCTTTCGCGCAACGCCCGGGCGCCCGTTGACGCCGGTCAGGGGCGACTCAACCATCGCGTGGCAGGCTGCCCCCGTCCCGCACCCTCAAGATGGAGAGACGTCATGGTCGAGAAAACCCCCGCAGCGAGCTTCTGGCCCTCGTTCTACGAACCCTTCCGCAACTTCGGCACCCGGCTTTCGGAATGGCTCGCACCCGCCTCCGAGGCATCCTCGGACGGCAAGGCCTACCGGATCGCCATCGAGCTTCCGGGCGTCGAGGAGAAGGACATCGAGGTCACCGTCGACGACGGCATGGTGACGGTGAAGGGCGAGAAGAGGGAGAGCCGCGAGGAAAAGAGCGAGACCTGGTATTTCAGCGAACGCCAGTATGGCAGCTTCACGCGCTCGTTCCGCCTGCCCGCCGATGCCGATCAGGGTGCGGTCAGCGCCGGGCTCAGGGACGGCGTCCTGACGCTGACCGTCGCCCGCGCCGCGCCGGAGGCGGCCCGGGCGCGCAAGGTGCCGGTTGCGAAAGGCTAGGGGCGGAGGGGCAGGCGGGTCACGCCGACTGCTTTCTGTCGGAAAATACTCCGGGGGTCCGGGGGCGGCGCCCCGGGGCCCCTGCGTCAATAGGACTGAAGCTCGATCCATCCCTGCTGGTCGGCGTATTGCAGGCCGAGGACGGCCGCGGCGGCGAGGGCCGCGCCGACGATGACCGCCGCCGCGATCTTCCAGGCCGACCAGGGCCGCTCGCCCTTCACCTGCCCGGTCTGGCCGTTGACGACGAAGCGGTAGCTGCGGCCGCGGTAGCGGTAGGCGGCGGACCAGACCGGCAGCAGGATGTGCTTGAAGGTCACGGCGGAGACCTGCGTCTCGATCGCATGGATTTCCTGCCGGTCGCCGCCGATGTCGAAGCGCACGTCGCGCTCGATCATCCGGTCCATGTAGCCGCGCGCCTCGGCCATGCCCTCTTCCAGCCCGACGGTATAGCCCTCGGCGCGGAAGCCCGCGAGGAACTCGGGCGCGTAGGGCTCGAGCCGGGTCAGATCCCAGGGCTCCAGTGCCTGCGTGTAGCCACTCGGCAGCGACCGCGAGGCGAGCACGAGCACGTCGTCGAAGAACCGCGCGACCCGGCCCGCCACCGGCGTCCAGCGGATACGCGCCACCTGCCGGTCCTGCCAGTGCACGGCGCCTTTCGCATCGCGCACCTGCACACGCTGGGTCTCGTAGTAGACCGTTCCGCGCCGGCCGGTGTAGCGCGAACGCGTGTCGGCGTCGAAGGTCCAGTAGGGAACGTAGATCCCCTCCATCGCGCGTCCCTTGCGGGCGTAGTCCTGAAGCCCGGAGGGCGCGAACCAGAGTGCGCCGAGCCAGTCCGTCATCGCCCGGCGCGCCTCCGGCGCGGTCAGGACGAAGGGGGCCACGCCCTTCGGCTTGATGTGCCGGCTCGTCCCGGTGTCGGCGACGACCGGCGTGGCGCAGAACGGGCATTCGGTGGCATGGACGGCGGGGTCGAACTGCACCTCGGCCCCGCAGTTGGGGCATTTCGAATAGCGCGCGACCTCGATCTCGGTGTCGGGCAGCGCCGCTTCCAGCCCCTTGCGGAAGTCGGTCTCGGGGATCGGGCGGTGGTGCGGCCCGGCCGAACCCACCGGCTCGACGTGCCCGCAATGGTCGCAGATCAGCCGCGCCTGCCCCGGACTGAAGCGCAGCTCGGCCCCACATTGCGGGCAGGGAAAGCGATGTTCCTCGGCGGGGGTCATCGGCTGGAAGAACGGTTCGGACGGGATCAGGCGGCCGAAGGCGGCGGGGGCGGCGGCATCACGGTGAAGAGCTGCGCCAGTTCGGCGATCTCGCCCGCGGGCTTCCAGCCGTCCTGCCCCGGCGACCAGACCAGCGTGTCGCGGCTGAGGCTGCCGTCGGCCGCCAGCCGGCCGAGATGGCCGCGGCCATAGGGCCCCTCGACCGCGCCGGAGCGGGCGAGATGCCAGACCTTCTCGACCGGCGGGGGCGGCGGCACCGCGGCCGGGGCCGCCTGCGGCGCGGCACCCCAGGGGCCGATCTGCTGCCCCATCGCCATGCCGATGCCGGCGCCCACGCCGGCGCCCATGACCGCGCCGGCCGCGCCCTCGCCGCGCCCCAGCGCCTCGGCCGCCGAATACTGCATGTAGCGGCTGAGGTCGCCGACAATGCCGATCGAGGTCCGCTTGTCGAGCGCCGCCTCAACAGCCTCCGGCAAGCTGATGTTCTCGATGTAGAATTCGGGAATCTCCAGCCCGTAGGCCGCGACAGACGGCGCGATGGCGCGGGCGACGATGCGGCCGAGGTCGGCGGTGTTCGCCGCCATGTCGAGCACCGGAATACCCGAGGCGGCGATCACCCGCGATGACTCCTGCACGATGATGTTGCGGATCTGGAAGCTGATCTCGTCGGCGGTGAATTCGCCATCGGTGCCAACGATCTGCGAGAGGAACTTCGCAGGGTCCGAGACCCGCATCACATAGGTGCCGTAGGCCCTGAGCCGCACCGGGCCGAATTCCGGATCGCGGGCGATGATCGGGTTCTTGGTGCCCCATTTCTGGTCGGTGAAGCGGGTGGTGTTGACGAAGTAGATTTCCGACTTGAACGGTGACCGGAAGCCGTGGTCCCAGTGCTGGAGCGTGGTCAGCACCGGCATGTTGTTGGTCTCGAGCATGTAGAGGCCGGGGGTGAAGACATCGGCGATCTGGCCCTCGTGGACGAAGACCGCCGCCTGGCCCTCGCGCACCGTCAGCTTGGCGCCATACTTGATCGCATGGCCCTCGCGCTCGAACCGCCAGACCATCGTGTCGCGCGTGTCGTCGACCCAGTGGATGACGTCGATGAATTCGCCGGTGAGAAAATCGAGAATACCCATATGGTCACCTCCTGTCGTCAGCTTTCGCCGCCCATCAGCTCCGCCGCCATCGCCTCGACGATGGGCCGCGCCTCGGCCAGCGTCATTCCCGGCCTCAGCCGCGGATCGTAGAGCATCTTCAGCATCATCTCGTCCTGCCGCGTCAGCAGCGCGAATTCCTCGTTGTCGTTGAAGATCGAGGGTCGCGCGCGGGGCCAGTCGTTCACGAGGCCAAGGCTCTGCGCCAGTTCCTCGTGGATGCAGGCAAGCCTCAGCCGTTCCGGCAATTCGCCCCGGATCACCGTCAGCGCCCGGGTGTAGACGGCGCTGCCGCCGGTGGTGAAGGAAAAGACCGTGCAATAGGTCTCGGGCGGCATCTCGGTCACCGAACGCACGGCGGCGGCGCCGGTCCCCGGGGCCAGCATGGCGATGCGCGCCGCGGCGGCGCCGCGTTCGTCCGCGTTGAGGATCAGCACCGTGTGGTTCGCCCGCCGCGCCGTCATCCGCATCGGCAGCCCGGTGATCCGCGACAGTCGCCCGACATAGCCCGCAATCGCCGCGCGGTCCGCCGCGCGCTGGGCGGCGGGGACCGAGGCGCCGAATTCCACGGTCACCCGCACCGGCTCGGTCCAGCGGTGCAGCCGGTTCTCCACCGCCTGCGGCACCAGCCGCCCGCCGCGCTCGGAGAATTCGTCGTAGAAGGCGATATGGACGAAGTTCTCGGCCAGGTCGCGGGCGGTGAAGGGGGCATCCGCCCCGCCGCCGTCGGTCCGGAGCAGATCCTGCGCGAGGTAGTTGGCCTCGACCCGCGCGTAATAGGCGCGGGCGGCGAGCGTCGAGGCGCCCGGTTCGGCCACCGGAGGCTCCGGCGGGGCCACGTCGCGCGGGGGCGCGGCGGGGACGGCCGGCGTGAGCCCGGCGGGTTCGCAGGCCGCCAGCGCAGCCAGAAGCAGGGGCGCGAGGAGGAGCCGCGAGGCGGGGCCGGGGCGCATGATCTCAGACGCTGGTCCCGACATTGGCGCCGGTCCCGGTGGCGCGCGCCTTCGCCGCGGCGAGCGCGTCGCGCAGCTCCGCCTCCATCTTCTTCAGGTCGGCCTCGGCCGCGGCGCGCTTGCGCTTGCCCTCGTCGGCGATCCGCAGGCTGTCCTCGATCGTGCCGATCAGCTCGGCATTGGCGGTCTTCACCGCGTCGATGTCGAAGACGCCGCGCTCCATCTCTGTCCGAACGATTTCATTGGCTTGACGCAGGTTCTTCGCGTTGGCTGTAAGGAGTTCGTTGGTCAGGTCGCTGGCCTCGCGCACCGCCGTCGCGGCCTCAGACGACCGCTGGATCGTCACCGCCTGGGCAAGCTGCGTCTCCCACAAGGGCACGGTGTTGACGAGCGTCGAGTTGATCCTGGTCACCAGGCTCTTGTCGTTCTCCTGCACCAGCCGGATCGAGGGCAGCGACTGCATCGTCACCTGCCGGGTGAGCTTGAGGTCGTGCACCCGGCGTTCCAGGTCGTCGCGGGCCGAGCGCAGGTCGCGCAGCTCCTGCGCCGCCATCACCTTGTGCTCCTCGGGCGCGGCGTTCACCGCCGCCTCCTTCGCCGGGATGTCGGTCGCGTCCAGCGCGGCCAGCTTCGCCTCGCCCGCCGCGATATAGAGCGCAAGTTCGTCGTAGAAGTTCAGCGTCTTGTCATAAAGCACGTCCAATGACTTGATATCCTTGAGCAACTTGTGCTCGTGGCCCAAGAGGTCGCCGGTGATCTTGTCGATCTGGCCCTGTACCTGTTCGAAGCGCGCGAGGAAGTTGGCGAAGGGCGCGGTGCGGCCGAGCAGCCGTTCCCACCACGACAGCCTGCGCCGGACGTCAAGCTCGGAGACCGAGAATCCGCGGATCGTGGTGACGATCTCGCGCAACGAGTCGCCGGCAGGGCCAACGTCCTTGTTGCGCACATCGGCCAGCATCGCCTGGCTGATCTGCTGCAATTCTGCCTGCGCCGCCGAGCCGAAGTTCACGATCGAGCCGGTATCGGTCATGTCCAGCTCGGCGATCCGCCGGCGGATCGCGTCGGCGACGGGCGCGGGCGCCTTGTCAAGCGGCACGACCTCGGCCGCGGGCTGCGGCAGGACGACGGCGGTCACTTCCTCGACGGCGGCAAGGGCGCGGGCGGCATCTTCACGGACGCTGGACATTGTTACTCTCCACGATGGCTGGGGCTGGGTCGGCAAGGCGCACGCCCTCGCGCTTCAGGCGGTCGCGCAGGACGTCGATCTCGATGTCGAGGTCGGTGCGGTTGTCCTCCAGCAGCGCGGTGGTGCGGCGGGCGAAATTGGTCTCGAGATCGTCGAGGAGCGCCTCGTAGTCGGCGCGGGCGCCGGGGTCATGGGTCTTGGCCCAGAGGTCGGCGAACTTGATCGTCGCGTCGCGCGCGCCCATCAGGTAGACGCCGAGCCAGCGGCGCGCGGCGGTCAGGTCGCGCGGGTCTTCCTCGACGGTGCGGAAAAGCGTGCGGGCGGTGACGGCAAAGCGTTCGACACGGGCGATGATCATCCGGTCGCGGGTGCGTTCGGCCGCCGCGTGCATCCCGGCCAGGTAGCCTTCGCCTTCCGCCACGATGCGCGCCACCCGGTCCTGCTGGAAGGGGTCGATGCCGGCCATGCCTTTGTCGCGCAGGGGGTCCGGGCCGAAGGCGAAGTGGTGGAGCGCGGCGCCGATCGCGCCGAGGAGGAGCGGGCCGACAAGATCCGCCCCGCCCCAGGCGCCGAGGAAGAGCCCCGCGCCGGTCAGCACGGAGCCTGCGATCTTGCGCGGGAAGGCGGGGCGGCGGGCGCTGCGGCGGCTGGCAAAGGCCTCGGCCGCGCGGACGCCCTCGCGCGTGATCCAGGCGGCGGCGACGAGGAGGCCGAAGGCCGTGAGGTTGCGCGCAAGCCCCCCGGGCTCCTGGAAGAAGGCCTTCAGCGCGAAGGGGAGCGCCACGGCATAAAGCCAGCCGGTGCGCCGTTCGGCGCGGCTCGGGCCGGCTGGCGGGGGCGGCGGGGCCGCACCGGCGCCCTGCGGGGCGGGGCTGAACCTGCCACCGAACCTTTCGGCCATCATGCCCCCCCGGTCAGCGCAACGTAGAGCGTCAGCGCGAGAAGAAGATTGAAGGCAAGACGCTGCAACCCGGATTCCGTCATCCGCTACCCCCGACCACACACGAAACAGACTGGCACGCCGAGGGCGGAATGTCCAAGGGCGGAAAACGGTTTCCGCGGCGGCCGACGGCAGAAAGCACCGGTGACGCAGGGGCAGGGGAAATGCCGGGCCGGGGAAGCCGGGCCTCAGCCCCGGCCACGCGGCTTCGGCCCGGGCTTGCGGGGCCCGCGACCTGGTCCGCCGGGCCGATCCCCCGCCGGCCGCTTGCCCTTCGGCGGCCCCCCGGCCGCCGCGCGCGGCTTGAACGGGCGGTCTCCCGCGGTCTTGCGGGGCCCCCGGTCATCACCCTCTGCCCGCGGTGCCCGCGGCTTGAACGGCCGGTCGCCGGACGCCTTGCGGGGCGGCCGGGAGTCCTCTCCCGCCTCGCGTGGTGCGCGGGGCTTGAACGGGCGGTCTCCCGCGGTCTTGCGGGGGCCCCGGTCATCCCCCTCTGCCCGCGGTGCGCGCGGCTTGAACGGCCGGTCGCCCGAGGTCTTGCGGGGCGGCCGGGAGTCCTCTCCCGCCTCGCGTG
>JBDHSQ010000077.1:0-17157 GCA_039808285.1 Paracoccaceae bacterium | reverse complement strand
ATTGCGCTCGGCCACCGACGCGCGCGACCGGGCCGAGGTGCTGGTCCGCCGCGGCGTCGGCAGTGCCACCCGGCTGGAGGACGCGGACCGCGCGCTTGTCGCCGCCGAAGCGCAGCTCGAGCAGGCGCGGGCCGCGGCGGCGCGCGCGCGCGACCTGCGCGGCCTTGCAACGCTCACCGCGCCGCAGGATGGCGTCGTCACCGCCGTCATGGCCGAGCCGGGTGCGGCCGTCGCCGCCGGCCAGCCGGTCGTTCGCCTTGCAGCAACCGGCGAGCGCGAGATCGTCATCGACCTCACCGAACAGGACGTGGCGGCCTATCCCGCCGGCACCCGCTTCGCCGCGCATCTCGTCGTCAACCCCGAGGTGTCGGCCCCGGCGCTCCTGAACCGGATCGACCCGGTCGCCTATTCGGCCACGCAGACGCGGGCCGCGCACCTGACGCTTCAGTCGCCTCCCGCGGCCTTCCGTCTCGGCGCTCTCGTCCGGGTGACGCCGGCCGCGCGCGGGGACGCCGGCGTGGCGCTGCCCCTGGCCGCGGTTCTCGATGCCGCCGCGGCGGCGGCGGTCTGGGTCGTCGACCGCAGCGACGGCCGTGTCCATCGCCGCCGCGTCAGGCTCGGCCCCGAGGTGGGCGGCTTCGTCGTCATCGCCGCGGGCCTCGCGGCCGGGGACGAGGTGGTGACGAAGGGCATCCATTCGCTCGACGACGGGCAGGCCGTCGGCCCTCGGGTGACCGAATGACACGGTTCAACCTTTCCGACTGGGCGCTGAACCACCGCTCGTTCGTCTGGTTCCTGATGATCGTCTCGATCGTCGCGGGCGTGATGTCCTACGTCTCGATCGGGCGCGAGGAAGACCCCGACTTCGCGATCAAGACCATGATCATCTCGGCCGCCCTGCCCGGCGCCACCACGGGAGAGACGCTGGCGCAGGTCACCGACCGGATCGAGAAGAAGCTCGAGGAGCTGGACGAGCTTGACCACACCCGCTCGGTCACGGCACCCGGCCGCACCGTCGTCTATGTCGAGCTGCTGCCCACCACCAAACCCGACCGGCTGCCGGTGATCTGGCAGCGCGTGCGCAACATGATGGCCGATGTCCGGGCCGAGTTTCCGGCGGAATTCGCGGGATTCCAGTTCAACGACAACTTCGGCGACGTCTTCGGCAACCTCTACGCCTTCACCTCCGACGGCTTTTCCCCGCGCGAGGTGCGCGATCACGTCGAGACCGTGCGCCGGGCCGTGCAGGCGCTGCCCGATGCCGGCAAGGTGGAAATCTTCGGCACGCGGGACGAGGCGATCTATCTCGAATTCTCCACCGAACGGCTGGCGGCGCTGGGGCTGAACCAGCAGGCGGTGCTCGCCACGCTTGCGGCGCAGAACGCGATCCTGCCCTCGGGTGTGATCGACGCCGGCCCCGAACAGGTGCTGGTGCGCATCGGCGGGCAGTTCTCCGGCACCGAGAGCCTCGAGGCGATCAACCTTCGGGTGGGGGAGCGGTTCTTCCGCCTTTCAGACGTGGCCGACATCCGCCGCGGCTACGAAGACCCGCCCTCGACGCTCTTCCGCTACCGCGGAAAGGAGGCCGTGGGCCTTGCCGTGGGCATGAAGACCGGTGCCAACATCATCGACTTCGGCGCCGCGCTCGACCGGGTGATCGCCGGGGCCGAGGCCGCCCTGCCGATCGGCATCGAGATCCATCAGGTCGCCAACCAGCCCCGTGTCGTGGAAGAGGCGGTCGGCCATTTCCTTCAGGCGCTGGCCGAGGCGGTGCTGATCGTGCTCGCGGTCAGCTTCATCTCGCTCGGCCTCAGGGCGGGGCTGGTGGTGACGCTGACGATCCCGCTCGTGCTCGCCATCACCTTCGTCGTCATGCACTATTCGGGCTTCACGCTCCAGCGCATCTCGCTCGGCGCGCTGATCATCGCGCTGGGGCTTCTCGTCGACGACGCGATGATCGCGATCGAGACGATGATCGCCCGGCTCGAGAAGGGCGCAACGCTGACCAGCGCCGCCTCCTACGCCTGGACCTCGATCGCCTTCCCGATGCTGACGGGCACGCTGGTGACCGTGGCGGGGTTCATCCCGGTGGGGCTGAACAATTCGGCCGCGGGCGAATTCACCTTCTCGCTCTTCGTCGTGATCGCGGTGTCGCTCCTCGTCTCGTGGATCGTCGCGGTGCTGTTCGCGCCGCTTCTGGGCGTGACGTTCCTGCCCGCGAAGATGGCGCATCACGATCACCGGCCGGGGCGGGTCCGCCGGGTGTTCCACCGCATCCTGCGGCTTGCGATGCGGTTCCGCTGGGTCACGATCCTTCTGACCCTCGCCGCCTTCACCCTGTCGATCTGGTCGATGCGGTTCGTGGAAAACCAGTTCTTCCCCAATTCCGACCGGCCCGAACTGATCGTCGATTTCGCCCTGCCGCAGAACACCGCCATCGAGGAAACCTCGGCGCAGATGGCGCGGATGGAGACCTATCTGGACGGCAACGACAAGGCGCTTTTCTGGTCCGCCTACGTGGGCCGGGGCGCACCCCGGTTCCTTCTGGCCTATGACGTGCCGACGTCGGGGCCGCATATGGGCCAGATCGTGATCCAGACGCCCTCGGTCGCGGCGCGCGACGCGCTCAGGTCCGAACTGCGCGAACTTGCGGCGAACGAATTCCCCGGCATCGACGTCTACGTCAAGCTTCTCGACATCGGCCCGCCGGTAGGGCGGCCGGTGCAATACCGCATATCGGGCCCCGACATCGACGCGGTGCGCGACCACGCGCGCGACCTCGCGGCGGTGATGGCCAGCGACGCGCGGCTCGCCAACATCGCGATGGACTGGAACGAGCCGGCGCGGGTGGTGCGGGTCAACGTGCTTCAGGACAAGGCCCGCCAGCTCGGGATCAGCCCGAGCGACATCGCCCGCGCGCTGAGCACGATCTACGACGGCACGACGGTGACAGAGCTGCGCGACGCCGCCTACCTCGTCGACATCGTCGCCCGCGGCGACAAGCGGTCACGCACCTCGGTCGAAGAACTGGCCGGGCTCCAGCTTTCCGGGAGCGGCAACGTGACGATCCCGCTGCGCGCGGTCGCGACCTTCGAATACGGCACCGAGCAGCCGGTGATCCATCAGCGCGACCGGATGCCGACGATCACCGTCAAGGCCGCGATCGCCACGAAGGACCAGCCCGCCACACTGGTGAAGGCGCTTCAGGGAAGGATCGACGCCTTCGCCGCCGCCCTTCCCCCCGGCGTGCATGTCGAGGTCGGCGGCTCCGTCGCCGAAAGCGCCAAGAGCCAGGCACCGATCGCCGCCGTCGTGCCCCTGATGATCCTGATCATGCTGACGCTGATCATGGTGCAGGTGCAGGGCTTCCGGCTGGCCTTCGTCGTCCTCTGCGCCGCACCGCTCGGCCTGATCGGCGTGGTGGCGGCGCTGGTGCCCTCGGGCGCGCCGCTCGGCTTCGTCGCCATCCTCGGCGTGCTCGCGCTGATCGGCATCCTGATCCGCAACTCGATCATCCTCGTCGACGAGATCGAGGTGTTGCGGGGCAGGGGCGTGGCCGCCCGGGACGCGGTGTTCGAGGCGTCCGACGCCCGTGCCCGGCCGATCCTCTTGACCGCGGCGGCCGCGAGCCTCGCGCTGATCCCGATCTCGCGGCAGATCTTCTGGGGGCCGATGGCCTATGCGATGATGGGCGGCATCATCGCCGGCACCGTCATCACGCTCGTCTTCGTGCCGGCGCTCTACCTTGCCGTCTTCCGGGTGAAGGACGACGGGCGCGGCTGACCGGCCGCCGCGGCGCTCATCGGCGCCGCGAGAATGCCCTCCGGTCCCGGCCCGAGGGGTCAGGATTTGCCGGGCGGGATCACCTTCGGCGCATCGGCCTCGGGCGCGATCTCCTCGAAGTCGAAATTGTCGAGCCTGGCGGCGCGCTTGCCCGCGCGTTCCGCCGCCGTGGTGATCCCGTCGAGATCGCCGCGCGCCTGGTGGAAATGCGTGGATAGCTTCTCCACCCGTTCGACCACCAGTTCCACGTCCCGGTGCAATTGGCGCAGTGTCGCGCGGATGGCGCCCGCCTGCTCACGCATCCGGGCGTCCTTGAGGATTGCCCGCATCGTGTTCAGCGTCGCCATGCAGGTGGTGGGCGAAACGATCCAGACCCGCGCGTCGAAGCCTTCGCGCACCAGTTCGGGAAAATTGGCGTGCAGTTCGGCATAGACGGCTTCGGAGGGCAGGAACATCAGCGCGCCGTCCGCCGTCTCTCCGTCGAGGATATAGCGTTCCGCAATCGCCTTGATGTGGCCGCGGACGGCGATCCGCAGCATCCGCTGCGCCTCGATCAGTTGCGACTGGTTCTCGGCGCGTCTGAGCGCCTCGTAGGCCTCGAGCGGGAACTTCGAGTCGATCACGATCGGTCCCGGCGGGTTCGGCAGGTGGATCAGGCAGTCCGCCCGACGCCCGTTCGAGAGTGTCGCCTGCATCGCGTAGGCATCCGGCGGCATCGCCTTGCGCACGATGTCGTTGAGCTGGATTTCCCCGAAGGCGCCGCGGGTCTGCTTGTTCGACAGGATGTCCTGAAGGCTGAGCACGTTGCCCGACAGCTTCTCGATGTTCGACTGGGCCTTGTCGATCGTCTCCAGCCGCTGCTGCAACTCGCCCAGGCTGCGCGCGGTGCGGGTGGCGGTGCCGTGCAGGCTTTCGGTCATGCCGCGCGACACCTCGGCCAGGCGGTTCTCCATCAGGTGCAGAACCTTCGCCTGCGAGGCCGCCTGTGCCTCGGACACATGCGTCAGTCCGCCCGCAAGCTGCTGCTGGCCGTCCGACAGCACCTGGACGCGGGCGCCAAGCTGGCTGAGGTGCTGTCCGATCGGCTCGCTCATCCGGGCCGAGCGGGCAGCGGCGCGGAGCGTCAGGATCAGAAGGACGAAGAGCAGGAGCGCCAGCGCCGCCCCCACGAGGACGGCGAGAACGACGGGATCGTCAAGCGCGTAGGTCTGGCCGCCGAGGGTGATCATGTGCGCCCGAAAAGCCGCTCGATGTCGCTGAGCCGCAATTCCACGTAGGTCGGCCGGCCGTGGTTGCACTGGCCCGACAGCGGTGTCGCCTCCATCTCGCGCAAAAGCGCGTTCATCTCCTCGGCCCGCATCCTGCGGCCGGCGCGGATGGAGCCGTGACAGGCCATGCGCGACAGCACGGCGTCGATCCTCGACTGCAACATCTGGCTGGCCCCTTCGTCGCGCAACTCGTCGAGAATGTCGCGAAGAAGGGCGGCCGCATTGACCTCACCGAGAAGCGCGGGGGTTTCGCGCACGGCGACCGCCCCGCCGCCGAAGGGCTCCACCGCGAGGCCGAGGGCGCGAAGTGTTCCGGCGTGGCCGAGAAGAAGGGCCGCGTCGCCTTCCGAGAGTTCGACGATCTCGGGGATCAGCAGCGCCTGCGCGGCGACCCCGCTGGCATCGCGCTGGCGCTTGAGGCGCTCATAGGCCAGCCGTTCGTGCGCCGCGTGCTGGTCGACGATGACGATCCCGGTTTCGGTCTGCGCGATGATGTAGGTCTCATGCACCTGCGCGCGCGCAGCCCCGAGGGGAAAAGACACGGCGTCATCGTCGGCGGCCTGGGGGGCCGGCGCGGGTTCGTACCGCGCCGAGGCCTCGGCCAGTTGCGGCGCGATCGGGGCCTGCCCCGCGTGGGAAACGCGCAGGGCCGCCTGCGACGGCCGGTCCATCTGGTAGACGCGGGGGGCGGCGGCGGATCCGGGGCGCAGCGCGCCAAGCGTCATGCCCCCCACGGTCGAGGAGGCGCGGTGCCCCGCCCCGGCGAGCGCATTGCGCAGGCCCGAGACGATCAGTCCCCGTGCGATTCCGGGCTCGCGGAATCGCACCTCTGCCTTGGCGGGGTGGACGTTCACATCCACCCTTTCGGGGTCGCAGGACAGGTTCAGCACGGCCGCGGGATGCCGGTCGCGCGGCAGCACATCCATGTAGGCGGCGCGCAGCGCCCCGATCAGCAGCTTGTCGCGCACCGGGCGGCCGTTGACGAACAGGAACTGCTCCACCGCCGCGCCGCGCGAATAGGTCGGCAGAGCGGCGAAGCCGGTCAGCCGGATGCCCTCGCGTTCGGCGTCGATGGCAAGCGCGTTCTCGGCGAACCCCGGGCCGAGGATTGCGCCGAGCCGCCGCGCGAGCGCGTCGAAGAGATCGCCCTGTTCGGCATCCGCGCGCAGGATCACCCGCCCCTCGCCACCGCCCGACGCATCGCGGAGGGTGAAGGAAACGTAGGGTTCCGCCATTGCCAGCCGGTCCACCACATCGCGGATCGCCTGCGCCTCGGCGCGGTCGGAACGCAGGAACTTCAGCCGAGCGGGCGTGGCATAGAAGAGGTCGCGCAATTCCACGACCGTCCCCGAACCGAGCGCGGCGGGCCGGACCGGCTCCATCCGCCCGCCGGCCACGGCGATCTCGGCCGCGTCAAATCCCTGCGCGCGCGACGTGATCCTGAGCCGCCCCACCGCACCCAGCGAGGGCAGCGCCTCGCCGCGAAAGCCGAAGCTGCGGATGTTCAGAAGGTCGCTGCCGTCGATCTTCGATGTCGCGTGGCGCGCGAGCGCCAGCGGCAGATCCTCGGGCATCATCCCGCAGCCGTCGTCCGCCACCCGGATGAGCGTCTTGCCCCCATCGGCGTAGGTGACGGAAATCCGCCGCGCCCCTGCGTCGAGCGCATTTTCGATCAGTTCCTTGACCGCGGAGGCCGGCCGTTCCACCACCTCGCCCGCCGCGATGCGGTTCACCGCGGCTTCGTCCAACTGGCGAATCCGCGGGCGTTCCGGCAGCATCTTGGGGGCTTCGGCGTTCATCCTGCAAGATTTAGCAGGATGAAGGGATTCGGGGAAGGGCAGCGCTGTCCGGCCCTAGTCCGTCGCCATCAACCCCGCCGGCTGGCCCACGACCACGAACCTGAGCGCGTCCGCGTCCATCAGCCGCTTCGCCACCCGCTTCACGTCATCGAGCGTGACCGCCTCGATGAACGAATTGCGGTCGTTGACATAGGACACCGGGAGCCCTTCCGACTGCATGCCCACAAGGATGTTGGCGATCGGCCCGTTGCCGTCGAAGCGCAGGGGATAGGAGCCCGTCAGGTAGGTCTTGGCGGCGTCCAGCTCCGCCTCCGCCACGCCTTCGGCGGCGACCTTCGTCCAGACGTCGCGCACGACCCGCACCGCCTCGGCCACCTTCTCGTTGGCCGAGGAGAAGGAGCCCTGCCAGGTCTCCGCGAGGTCCATCGGCGCGAGCCAGGTGGAGATGCCGTAGGTCAGGCCGCGCTTTTCCCGCACCTCGTCCATCAACCGGGCGGCGAAGCCGCCGCCGCCAAGGATGTGGTTCAGCACATAGGCCGCGTAGAAATCCGGATCGTCGCGCCTGATCCCGGCCTGCCCGAACATCACGACCGACTGCGGCGAGGCGTAGTCGACGATGGTGACACCGCCCGAAAGGCCCATCTCGGCCCGTGGCGGCATCGGCGCGCCGGTCTCGGGAAGCCCGCCGAAGAGGTCGTCGAGCATCTTGCCGAGTTCTTCGGCGGTGATGTCGCCGACAGCCGCGACATAAAGCCGGTCGCGCGCCAGGACCGCGGCCTTCGCGGCCACGAGGTCTTCCCGCGTCAGCGCGGCGAGGCTGTCGAGCGTGCCGAACCGGGACGAGCCGTAGGGATGGGCGCCGAAGGCCAGCCCGTCGAAGGCGCGGGTGGCGATCTCGCCGGGATCCTTGTCGTTCGACCCGATGATCGAGGCGACCTGACCCTTCACCCGGTCGATCGCATCGGCGTCGAAATGCGGATCGGTCAGCGCCTGTTTCAGAAGCGCCGCCGCCTCGTCCCGGTTCTCGGTGAGCATCCTCGCCGAGACGGTCGCGGCATCATCGTAGGCGTCGAACTCGAAACTCGCGGCGAGGCTTTCGCGCGCCGCGGCGAAGCCCTGGGAATCGAGCGGGCCCGACCCTTCCTCCAGCAGCGCCATCATCAGCAGCGTCGCCCCCCGTTTGCCCGGCGCATCGAGGCTGGTGCCGCCCTCGAACCGGACCTCAAGCGCGGTGAAGGGAATCGAATGCTCCTCGACCAGCCAGGCATGGATGCCGCCGGGCGAGGTCACTTCCTGAATCTCGACGGCGCGTGCGGGCAGCGCGGCAAGGGCGGCGGCAAGGGCGGCGAAGACGAACCGGATCACTGCATCACCTCCTCTGGGCCCTCGCGCGTCAGCCAGCCGGTGACGGCATGGCGCCGGTCGAACACCAGCCGCGCCGCAGCCATCACATCTTCCTCTGTCACCGAGGCAAGCACATCGGGCCAGGCGTCGACGTCCTCGACGGTGAGGCCGGTCGTCAGCGCCTCGCCATAGCGGCGGGCAAGCCCGTGGACGTCGTCCTCGGCATAGATCATCGCCGCCTTGATCCGGGTCTTGACGCGCTGGAACTGGTCGGCATCGACGCCGTTCTTCAGGAACGCGTCGATCACCCCGTCCATCGCGGCCTCGGCCTCGGCAAGGCTCACCCCCTCGGCCGGGGCAACGGCGACGCTGAAGGTGGTGTCGTCATAGGACGTGCCGTCGTAGCTCGCGTTGGTGTAGATCGCCTGCCTGGTCCCGAACTGGAGCCGGCTGGCCAGAAGCGAGGTCTGCGAACTGCCGCCGAGAAGGTCGGCCAGGATGGTCAGCGCCGCGGCCGTCTTCTGGTCGCCCGGATCGCGCTCCGGGGCGAGATAGCTTCGCGAGACGAAGGGTTGCGAGACGCGCGGGTCGGCAAGGCTCAGCCGCCGTTCGGCCAGTTGCGGCGGTTCCTGCGGGCGGGCGCGCGGGCCGATGCCGGGCGTGGGATCGAGCGGGCCGTACCAGGTCTCGGCCAGACGCCGGACCTCGGCCGGATCGACGTCGCCCGCGACGACCAGAACCGCGTCGTTCGGCGCATAATAGGTGCGATACCATTCCAGCGCGTCCTCGCGCGTCAGGGCCTCCATCTCGTGCCGCCAGCCGATCACCGGCGTGCCGTAGGGATGGTTGAGGAATTGCGCCGCCTGCTTCTGCTCGCCGAAGATCGCGCCGGGGTCGCTGTCGGTGCGCTGGTTGCGCTCCTCGACGATCACCTCGCGCTCGGTCTGCCAGTCGTCCGCGGTGAGCTTGAGATGGCGCATCCGGTCGGCTTCCATCTTCATGACCAGTTCCAGCCGGTCGGCGGCCACGCGCTGGAAATAGGCGGTGTAGTCCCACGACGTGAAGGCGTTGTCGGACCCGCCGTTGGCCTCGACGATCTTCGAGAACTCGCCCGACGGCACCGCGTCGGTGCCCTTGAACATCAGATGTTCGAGGAAATGCGCCACGCCCGAGACGCCGCGCCTTTCGTCCGCGGCACCGGCCCGATACCAGACCATCTGGACGACGACCGGGGCGCGATGATCCTCGATCACCACGGTCTGAAGCCCGTTTGCAAGGGTGAACGTGGTGACGTCGTCGGCGAAGGCGGGGGTGGCGGCGGCCGTGACGGCCAGCCAGCACAGGGTGCGGAACATCGCGATCTCCCTCAGGTCCGGCGAAAGAGGTAGCCAACAGGACCGCCGCGTCAACCCCGCCTCGCGGGGCCTGACGCAGAGGTGATCATCTGTTCGCCGCGGCCACGTCCGCGGGGGGCGCGCCGACGGTCTTCGCGCCCACCGCCCGCCAGCGCTCAAGCTCGGCATACTGGTCAAGCGACATCGGCTCGTAGGCGCGATAATAGACCGTGACCTTGAATATCCGCTCCAGAAGCCGGCCGTCATGCTTGCGCCGGTATTCCAGATCCTCGGCCGCCAGCATGTCGCGGATGCCCTGAGCCATGCCGAACCGGCTGGCGTAGGACACGAGCCCGCCGTTCCCGGCCGGAACGGTGGCGCGTTCCAGAAGCTTCGGATTGCCGCCCAGCGCCGCCACGGCATCGGCCTCGGGCGTCGGGTCGGTGATGTTCGTGCCGCCAGGCGTGGGTTCGGGCAGGACCGCCACGTCATCGGGCATCTGCAACGGCTTCGTCGGCAGCACGGTGAACTCGTCGGGGCTGCGGCTGGCCGACCTGATGTGCATCAGTTGCGGCGGCTTCTTGTCGTCGCCGGCAAGCCGCCCGCAGGCCGCAAGCGCGATGAGCGCGCAGAGCCCTAGTCCGCGGATGCCGAGCTGGACGCTCATGGGTTTCTCCATCACCTGCCTCCGACCCGTTTAGCGCATGTCTTCCGGCGCGTCACGGGGTCTTCTCCCGCCCGGTGGAGACGACAAGGCCAAGCGCGCCCCCGAAGATCGCAACGTCGGCGACGTTGAACGAATAGGGGTTGTCGAGGCCCGGCACCGACATGTTCAGAAAGTCGGCCACCGCCCCGTAAAGCAGCCGGTCGATGACGTTGCCCATCGCGCCGCCGATGAGGCAGCCGGCTGAAAGCTTGACGATCCGGCTGTGCGGCTCGCGACGGACCCAGCGCCAGACCCAGGCCGAGATGCCGAGCGCCATCAGGACAAGCGCCCAGCGCGCGAGGTCTCCGTCGCTGGAGAGAAGCCCGAAGTTGATGCCCTGGTTCCAGGCCATGCGGAAGCTGAGCCAGGGCGGCAGCACGGTGATGTGCTGGCGCGACCAGAGGTCGAGCCCGTGGACGACAAGGAGCTTCGTCGCCTGGTCGAGCGCGAAGATGCCGAGCGCGGTCTGGGTGACGAGCCGCATCGCTTTCAGTGCCGGAAATGCCGCTGGCCGGTGAAGATCATGGCGAGCCCGGCCGCGTCGGCGGCCGCGATCACCTCGGCGTCGCGCATCGAGCCGCCGGGCTGGATCACCGCCGTGGCGCCCGCCTCGGCGGCGGTCAGAAGCCCGTCCGGGAAGGGGAAGAAGGCGTCGGAGGCGACGACGGACCCCTTCACCGTCGGCTCGGCAAGCCCCAGCGCCTCGGCCATGTCGGCCGACTTGCGCGCGGCGATCCGGGTGCTGTCCACCCGGCTCATCTGGCCTGCGCCCACGCCGACCGTCGCGCCGCCCCTCACATAGACGATGGCGTTCGACTTGACGTGCTTGGCGACCTTCCAGGCAAAGAGAAGATCGGCCAGTTCCGCGTCCGTCGGCGCGCGTCTCGTCACGACCTTCAGGTCGGCGGGCGTCACGAACCCGTTGTCGCGATCCTGCACCAGGAAGCCGCCGGCGACCTGCCGGAAGGCGACGCCCGACGCCTTGGGGTCGGGCAGCGCGCCGGTGGTCAGGAGGCGCAGGTTCTTCTTCGCGGCGAAGACGGCGCGCGCGCCCTCGTCGGCATCGGGCGCGATGACGACCTCGGTGAAGATCGCGGCGATTTCCTCGGCGGTCGCCGCATCCAGCCGGCGGTTCAACGCGACGATGCCGCCGAAGGCCGAGGTGCGGTCGCAGTCGTAGGCGCGCCGGTAGGCATCGAGAAGCGTCGCACCCCGCGCCACGCCGCAGGGATTGGCGTGCTTGATGATCGCGCAGGCCGGCCCCTCGGCCGGGTCGAACTCCGCCACCAGCTCGAAGGCGGCGTCGGTGTCGTTGATGTTGTTGTAGGAAAGCTCCTTGCCCTGCCACTGGTGCGCGGTGGCGACGCCGGGGCGGCTGGAGCCGTCGGTGTAGAAGGCCGCCCGCTGGTGCGGGTTCTCGCCGTAGCGCAGGGTCTGGGCGAGCGTGCCGGCGAAGGCGCGGCGGCGGGGCGCCGGATCGCCGATGGCATCGGCCATCCAGGCCGAGACCGCCGCATCATAGGCCGCCGTGCGGGCATAGGCGCACTGCGCCAGCGTCCTGCGGAAGGCAAGCCGCGTCGCCCCTCCGTTCGCGTCCATCTCCGTCAGGACGGCGGCATAATCTTCCACATCGGTGACGACGGCGACGAATTCGTGGTTCTTCGCCGCGGCGCGGATCATCGCCGGGCCGCCGATGTCGATGTTCTCGATGCAGGTGCCGAAGTCTGCGCCCTTCGCCACCGTCGCCTCGAACGGGTAGAGGTTGACGACGAGCAGGTCGATCGGCGCGATCCCGTGCGCCGCCATCGCCGCGACATGCGCGGGGTCGTCGCGCAGCGCCAGGAGCCCGCCGTGGACATTCGGATGCAGGGTCTTCACCCGCCCGTCCATCATCTCGGGGAACCCCGTGACCTCGGCCACGTCGCGGACCTGAAGCCCCGCTGCGCGCAGCGCCTGCGCCGTGCCGCCGGTGGAAAGAAGCTCCACCCCCCGCTCCGCCAGACCCCTGGCGAAATCCAGAAGGCCCGTCTTGTCGGAAACGGAGATCAGCGCGCGGGAAATCGGGGCCAGTCGGGCGTCTTCGGTCTTGGTTGCGGTCGCGGTTTCGGTCACGGAGGCAGCTTCCTTCACTTGGGCATCGCGTCGTCGCGGATCGTGTCGCGGATGGCCGAGGGCGTATCCTGAGCCTTGGCCAAGGTCCAGCCCAACTGGCAGGCGTAGTCGACGACGGTCGCGGCAAGCACGATCTGCTTCGTGGTCCGCGGCTTCAGCCGCCCGGATTCGAGATAGACCGAGGGCTCCAGCGTCAGCTCCCCCACCCCGTCATGGCGGAAAATCCAGATCTCCCCCGACTTGAGCGCGAGCGAGACCGCCGTGCCGCCGAGGTCGAGCGCGCAGTCCACGTCCGGGTGCAGGTGGAAGCGCAGGCTGAACGGCACGCCCCGGTGCTTCGTCCGCTCCATGATCGTCTCGAACCGGCGCCGGTCGGCCACCGTCATCGCGCCGAGCGTGTCCTCTCCGGCCAGCGCGCGTCCGTCGACCGACAGCATGATCTGACGGATATGGGTAAGCCCGTGGGTCGGCACATAGCCGTTGTGCCCGGCCATGAGGCGATGACCCGCGCTGTCGTCCTCGGGCTGGGCCCAGACCTGGTCGGGCGTGTCGGTGAACTCCCCCCGTGCGGTCGAGGGCAGGACACCGCCGGCGCCGAGGCGGGAGGAGGAGAAGCCCTGGATGCAGAGCGTCGAATGCGACGGCGTCGCCCGCCCGGCGCGGCGCCAGTCCGGGCCGAAGCTTGCGCCCGAGCCGCAGTTGACGATCACCGGCCGGCGGCCGGAGGTCAGTTCCATCGCCAGCGTCGAGGCATGTGCGTTGGCCGAGGCGCTCCCTCTCGGCGGTGCGGCGGCATCGACGATGACCGTGGTGCGCCCGGCGGCGAGCCGCGCATAGCCCATCGCCAGCCCGTGCGCCGTCAGCGCCCGCCCGCCCGCCGCGGCGAGCGCCTGGTCGAGCCGGCCTTCCAGTCCGCGGCCGCCGCCGTGGAACCGCGCCAGCCCGCCGTCGGCATGGCGCAGCGCCCGGAGCGTCGGCGCGATCCGGTCGATCGCGTCGAGATGGGCGGGCTGGGGCGTGCGGCCCGCACCGGCGAGCGCCGAGGCGGCCCAGGTCAGAAGCGTGAAGACCTCCAGCAACTCCTCGGGGTTGCGGGTGGGAATGCCGCCTTCGGCGTCGATCTCGCGGTCGCATTCGCGGGCGAGGGCGGCCGCGGCGGGGGCGACGTGGCGCTCCATCCCGGTCAGGGCAAGGCCGGCATAGACGAGGCCGGTCAGCGCCTCGAACCGCGGCAGGCCGGGGGCGGCGCTGCGCCAGCGCCGGGAAAGGAAGATCGTCTGCTTGCCGAGGCTGCGGAAATAGGCGTCCGACTCCTTCCGGCTGCGGCCGTTGAGCAGGAGGATGGCGTGGTTGATCCAGCGGATCAGCCGCCGCCCGGTCAGGTCCGGGGTCCAGCCCGGGCCCCCGCCCCAGCGGTAGCGCGCGATCCAGTCGAAGACCCAGTCCTGCGCGCGCCGACGGGCGCCTGCGTCGGCGACGGCGGCGAGGTCGTCGAGCCATGCGCAGCCGTGGATCTCCTCCTCGAACCGCGGGTCGGGGATCGGCAGATCCCAGATCGGCTTGTCCTTGGCCTCGATCAGGAAGCCCGCAAAAAGGAAGTTGCCCGCGGTCAACTGGCGGCCGCGCGCATAGGAGCCGATGGTCCTCGGTTCGGGCTGGCTGACGAAGCCGGTCGCCGGCCGGGCAAGGGCCGCGAGCCGCGCATGGAGCCGGTGCATGAGCCCCACCTGTCCGGTCCCGGAACGCCCCACGCCTCTCGTCCTCGCCGTTGTTGTTGTCTTGCCCGACCCTGGGTCGGGGAATCTGCCCGGGCCGGAGATTACCGGCAGGCCCCGGTGCTGTCACCGGCTAATGGCCGCGGCCCCGTCCTCCAGCCGGAGGCAGGCGATGTGGAACCCGTCCATGCCGCCCAGTTCCGGCCAGCAGTCTGGCCGGAGCCTGAGCCCGCCTTCGGCGGTGATCCAGCCCGGATCGACGCCCGGTAGCGCGAGCGCGGCGCGGTCGGCGGTGACGCCCGGGTGGCGGGCGAGGGCGGCGGAAACCTGCCGTTCCCCCTCCTCGGGCAGAAGCGAGCAGGTGGCGAAGACCAGCCGCCCGCCGGGGCGAAGATGCACCAGCGCCCGGTCGATCAGTGCCGATTGGAGCGCGAAGAGGTCTTTCAGCCCCGAGCCGTCGCGGACATGCGGCAGGTCGGGGTGGCGGCGGATCGTGCCGGTGGCCGAGCAGGGCGCGTCGAGCAGGACGGCGTCCCAGCCGCCCGGCCCCTGCCAGGTCAGCGCATCGGCAACGACGGTTTCGGCCGCAAGCCGGCAGCGGGCGAGGTTCTCCCGGATCCGTTCCATCCGCTCTGCCGACAGGTCGAGCGCGGTGACGCGGGCGCCGGCGGCGGCGAGTTGCAGCGTCTTGCCGCCCGGCGCGGCGCAGAGGTCGAGCACCCGTTCGCCGGGACGTGGCGCGAGCACCTTCGCGGCCAGCGCGGCAGCGGCGTCCTGCACCCACCAGTCGCCCTCGGCATAGCCCGGAAGCTCCGACACCTGCGCCGGCCCGGCCAGCCGCACCGATCCGGTCGGCAGCGCCTCGGCCCCAAGGCGGGCGGCGAGGGCGGCTGCATCGCCGTCCTTCGGTGTCAGGTCGAGCGGCGCGCCGCGCGCATGTGCCGCCTCCATCGCCATCGTCGCCGCCTTGCCCCAGGCCGACATCAGCCGCCCGCGCAGCCAGCCCGGCAGCGGATCGGGCGGCAGCGCCGCCCAGCGGGCGGGCGGAGTTTCCGTCGCCCGGCGCAGCACGGCATTGACGAGGGGGGCGAAGGCCTCGGCCCCGCGGCCCGGCGCCCGGACCGCCGACACCGCCTCGGAGACCACGCCATGCGCGGGCGCGCCTTCGGCAAAGACCTCCGCCACCGCGACGCGCAGGATCGCCCGCACCTCCGCCGGCGGCGTCTTGCGCAGGAAGGGCCTGAGCAGCGCATCGGCGCGGGCGAGGTTGCGCAGCGCGGCGAGCGCGAGCCGTTGCGCCCGCGCCCGGTCGGGCGCGGCGAGGACATCGAGCGCGCCGCGCCCGATCTGGTCGGCGAGCGAAACGCGCCCCTCGGTGACGCCGAGGACGAGAGCCGCCGCCATGCCCCGTGCCGTGACTGTCCGCATCGAACCTCCGGTTGCCGGCCCACCTGCGGCGGCCTATACCGACCGGCGAGCCCCGGCAAGGAAAGCACCCATGACCGACGACCCCCGCGAGGAATTGCCCGAAGCCGCGAAGCGCGCGCTGGCCGAGGCCGAGGAGCGGCGACGCAAGGCACGCGGGCCCGGCCTTCCCCCGGAGCTTGGCGGGCGCGACGGGCCGGAACCGGTGCGCTTCGGCGACTGGGAGAAGAAGGGGATCGCGGTCGATTTCTGAACCCGGCCGGGGCGCTGCCCCGGACCCCGGGGTATTGCGGCAACGAAGAAGGCCGGGGGGGCGGCTCAGAGCCCGAGCACGTCGAACATGTCGTATTCGCCGGGCTTGCGGTCCTGCCCCCAGAGCGCGGCCCTGAGCGCGCCGCGGGCGAAGATGGCGCGGTCGGTGGCGACGTGACGCAGCACGATCCGTTCGCCCTCGGCGGCGAAGATCACGTCGTGCTCGCCGACGATGTCGCCGCCGCGAATCGCCGAAAAGCCGATATGGCCGCGTCCGCGCGGGCCGGTGATGCCCTCACGCGCGGGATCGCGGAGGTCCGGCAGCGCCGCGCCGCGACCCTTCGCCGCCGCCTCGCCCAGCATCAGCGCGGTGCCCGAGGGCGCATCGACCTTCATCCGGTGATGCGCCTCGACGATCTCGATGTCCCAGTCGGCGTCGAGCGCGGCCGCGACCTTTTCCGTCAGTCGGGCCAGCAGGTTGACGCCGAGGCTCATGTTGCCGGCCCGGACGATCACCGCGTGGCGGGCGGCGGCGCGGATCGCCGCGAGATGCTCCGCCTCGAGCCCGGTCGTGCCGATGACGTGGACGATGCGTGCCTGGGCGGCCAGCGCCGCGAATTCGGCCGTGGCCGCCGGGGCCGTGAAGTCGATCACGCCGCGGGCGGTGGCGAAGGCTTCAAGCGGGTCGTCGGTCACGGTGACGCCGTTCGCCGCGCCGCCCATCGCCTCGCCGAGGTCGCGGCCGATCCAGGGATGGCCCGCGCGCTCGACCGCGCCCGAAAGCCGCGCCCTGCCGGAGGCGGCGATCATGTGCGCCAGCATCTGGCCCATGCGTCCCGAGACGCCGGTGACGACGAGGCCGGGGGTGTCGGTGGGCTGGGTCATGGGCGTCTCCCTTCGGGGCATGGGCTTCCTTTAGCCGGTGCCGGCGCCCGGGCAAACCCCCCGTTGCGGGCGGGGCGGCAGTGATCTAGACCGGTGCCATGTCACAGAACCGTTTCCCAAGGGGCGAAGGCCCTTCGCAACGCCAGCTTCGCGTGGGCGAACTGATCCGCCGGACGCTCAGCGAGGTGCTGGGCCGCGGCGAGGTGCATTCGGACGCGCTGCGCGCCATGTCGATCACGGTGGGCGAGGTGCGCGTCTCGCCCGACCTGCGCATCGCCACGGCCTATGTGCTGCCGCTCGGCGGCAAGGGGGCGGACGAGGCGATTGCCGCGCTGAACCGCGCCAGGGGCGAACTTAGGCATCATGTGGCGCAGGCGGTGAAGCTGAAGTTCGCGCCGGAACTGCGGTTCATGATCGACGAGACCTTCGACCGGATGGACCGCACGCGGGCGCTTCTGGCCGACGAGCGGGTGCAGCGCGACATCGCAAGGCGCGACGACGATGACGGTGCTGAAGGCTAGCATCCTCGCCTTC
>JBDHSQ010000076.1:0-17181 GCA_039808285.1 Paracoccaceae bacterium | reverse complement strand
CAGGCGCGGGGCCGGGCTTGGCCGGCTTCGACGCCGGCCGGGGCGACGCCGAGGGCGCGGCCGAGGCGACCTTTTCCCGGTCCTTGTTCTCCTCGGTCTTCAGGACGTCGCCGGTCTCCTGCGGCGCGGCCGCCGCCTCCGGCTCCGCCGGCCTTTCCTCGGCCGCCGGGTCCGGCGTCGTCTCGGCCACGGCCTCGGGTGCGGTATCGGGCTGCGGCTCGGCCTCCACCGGGTCGGGCGCGACGATGTCGGCGGGCTTCGGCTGCGGCTTCGGCGCCACCACCGGCTCGGGTTCGACCGAGGGTTCCTCGACCGGCGGGACGGGCGGGGTCGGCGGGGTGTCCTCGACCACGGTCGCGGGCGGCGTGATCTCGGTCACGTCGGGGGCGGCATCGGGTTCGGGCTGGGGCTCCGGCGCATCGGGGGTGGCGGTCTCAGGCGGGGTCTCCGCCTCGGGTGCGGGCGGCACCTCCTCGGCCTTCGGGGGCTCGGGCACCGAGGGCTGCGGCGGTGCATCCGTCGCGGCCCTGGGAGCGGCTGCCTGCAACGCGCTGAACTCGGCCTCCGACATCAGCGTCACTTCCGCCGTCGCGACCGGCGGCGGCAGCTCATGGGAAAAGAATATCCCGCCCACGAGCAGCCAGAGGATCGCGCCGATATGCGCGGCCCCCGAGACGATGAGCCCGATGCGCTGGGACCGTTCCATCGGCCGGCCTCAGTTCCCCGTCGCGGCGGCACCGGGGCCGCCGAAATCCGGCCCGCCCGCATCGGTGACCAGAACGATGTTCGAGAATCCGCCGGAGTTCAGCGCGCCCATCACCTGCACCACCCGCGCGTAGGGAATCTTGCCGTCGGCGCGCAGGAACAGCTTGTCGCTCGTCCGTTCGGCGGCGACGGCGCGCAGCTTGTCGATCAGTTCGCCATCCGCCACCGCGCTGTTCTGGATCGACACCGCCCCGTCCTCCTGGATCGAGATCGTCAGCGGCTCCTCCTGTTCGGTCGCCACCGCCTGCGCGGCCGTCTTCGGCAGTTCCAGGGGCACGCCCACGGTCAGAAGCGGTGCCGCCACCATGAAGATGATCAGCAGCACCAGCATCACGTCGACGAAGGGCGTGACGTTGATTTCCGACATGACCGCGGCCTTGCCCCGCGATCCGCGACGCCGGTGGCCGCCGCCCCGGCCCGATTTCATCACCCCCGCGCCCATCTCAGGCGTCCAGTTGGCGCGACAGGATGGTGGCGAACTCGTCGGCGAAGGCCTCGTAGCCGGCGATGATGCGGTCGCTGTCGGTGGAAAGCTTGTTGTAGAAGATCACCGCCGGGATCGCGGCGAGAAGGCCGAGCGCGGTCGCCACCAGCGCCTCGGCGATGCCCGGCGCCACCACGGCAAGCGAGGTGTTCTGGCTGATCGCGATCTGCTCGAACGCCACCTTGATCCCCCAGACGGTGCCGAAGAGCCCCACGAAGGGCGCGGTGGAGCCGACGGTCGCCAGGAACGGCAGTCCCCGCGTCAGGCTTTCGGTCGCCTTGGCGATCGCCACGTCCATCGACCGGTCGATCCGCGCCTGCGCACCGGCGATCAGCTCGCCGTCCTTGCGGTGGCTCCTGCGCCATTCGACCATGCCGGAGGCGAAGATGCGCTCGCTCGGCCCGTCGGGCTGGCTGCCGATCTTCTCGAAAAGCTCGTCGAGCGGCTCGCCCGACCAGAAGGCGCGGTCGAACACCGACGCCTCCAGCCGCGCCTGGCGGTAGGAGATGAATTTCTGGACGATGATCGCCCAGGACCAGAAACTGGCCGCGGTGAGAAGGATCATCACCAGCTTGACGACGAAGGACGCGCGCAGGAAGAGCGCAAGCAGGGAAAAGTCGATCTCCTGCGCCACTGCGAGGGTTTGGGTATCCATGATTGACTGCTCGCCGGTTGGGCCGTGTTTTTCGCGGCTCTCTTACACCGGCTTATACCGGGCTTTAAGGGGGAAAGCCATCACATCTGCGGAATTCCGCGGACGCGGCGAGCGGGGTCAGTGCAGCGCCGGCGCGAGTTTCCCGCGAAGTTCCGCCGGAAGCCGCACCGCCGCCCCCGCCTCGGTCAGGCAGACGAGCGTCACCTGCGCCTGGAAGAGCCGCTCCCCGGCGCGGGTGACCGTCTGGTCGAGCACGATCCGCGCCCCGGTCACGCCCGCGACCGCGGTGCTGACACTCAGCTCGTCGTCGAACCGCGCCGGTTTCAGGTAGTCGGCCTCCACCCGCCGCACCGCGAAGACGATGCCCTCCTCGGCCCGCAACCGCGCCTGATCGACACCGAGCGACCGCACCCATTCGCTGCGTGCGCGTTCGATGAACTTCAGGTAGTTGGCGTAGTAGACGATGCCCGCAAGGTCGGTGTCCTCGTAGTAGACGCGGACGGGGAAGCTGTGCGGCATGGGCGGCTCCGGGTTTTGCGCGGCGAAGCCTAGGGGGCCGGCGGCGGGGGCACAAGCCGAACGGCATGCCGTTTCCCGCCCACGCGCGCGGATGCACCCTTGGCGGCGGACCGCTTCTCCTGTAGCGAAATGGCGATCCCCGCCGCGACAGGGCGGCCAGGCGCGCCATCGAGGAGTGGAAATGACGAAATCGGTTATCGAGGAAGACCTCACCATCGACGGCAACGTCGTGTCCAAGGACGGCGACATCGAGGTCAAGGGCAAGGTCAACGGCGACATCACGTCGAAGTCGGTCGACGTCAGCGTCGCCGGCCAGGTGCAGGGCGTGATCACCGCCGAGGCGGTGACGATCCGCGGCAAGCATTCCGGCCAGATCGCCTGCACCGAACTGGCGCTCGAGAAGAACGCCGAAGTGACGGCGGACGTGAAGGCGCAGACGCTGTCGTCGGAGAAGGGCGCGCGCCTCGTCGGCAAGGTCCAGATCACCGGCTGAGATCGCGCAGACGGGATTGGACGGCGCGGCTCCGGCGTGCTTTGATGCCGCCAGGAGGCGCGCCATGCCCGATCCTTCCCCCGCCCCCGGCAATGCCGGTCAGGCCGACTTCTGGACAGCGGGTCCGGGGGTCAGGTGGGCCGCGCTGCACGAGGCGCTCGACGGGCTCTTCGCGCAGGCCACGGCCGAACTCCTCGCCCGGGCGCAACCCCGCCCCGGCGAGGTCGCGCTCGACATCGGCTGTGGCGCGGGCGACACCACACTTGCCGCGGCGGACCGGACCGGCGCGGGCGGGCATGTCGAGGGGATCGACATCTCCGAAACGCTTCTCGGGGTCGCCCGGCGGCGCGCCGGAGGGCGGCCGGACGTCAGCTTCACGCTGGCCGACGCCCAGACCCATGCGTTCCGCGCCGACGGCGCCGATCTGGTCCTGTCGCGGTTCGGGATGATGTTCTTTTCCGATCCGGCGACGGCGCTCGCCAACCTGCGCCGCGCCCTGAAGCCCGGCGGCCGCATCGTCTTCCTCACCTGGGCCGAGGTCGCGCGCAATCCCTGGAACCGCGAGGCGAAGGCCGCAGGCGTGGCGCGGCTGGGCGCGGTGCGCCCCGACGCGCCGCGCGAACCCGGCCAGTTCGCCTTTGCCGAGATCGGCTATGTGGCGGACCTTCTGGCGCAGGCCGGCTTCGCCGCCATCACCGGCGAGGAGGCCGAGACGCGGCTTCGCGTTCCCGGCCGGGCGGAACAGGCGGCCGCGCTCGCCGCCGAGATCGGCCCGGTGTCGCGGCTCATGCGCGAGAAGGGCGGGACCGATGCCGACCGCCACGCGATCGTCGCGGATCTGGCCGGACGTTTCCGCCGGTTCGAGACGGCGGAGCGGGTCGAGGTTCCGGCCGTCGTGAACGTCTTCGCCGCCCTACGCCCCTGACCGTCGCCCCTGACCGGACCCGTCAGCCGATCCGGGCGGCAAGCCGCAGCGCGTGGCTCGCATCGCCCGCCGCTTCCGGCAGGACCGGATCATAGGCGGCGCGGATCACCGCCGCGACCTCGGGCCGCAGGATCACCGTGCCGGCGGCGGTGGCAAGCGGCGAGCGCCCGCGGAAGGCCCGGTCCGACCAGGCGAGGATCACCTGCGTCGCGAGGCCGAGCGCGACGGTCTCGGCCGGAAGCTCCGCGAGGCTCGCATCCATCCGCACGAAGGCGATGCAGGCGCGGATCGCGCCGCCCGCCTCGAAGCGGAAATGCCGGTACTGGTTCGCCCCTTCCGCCTCCAGCCGTGCCAGCAGCGGACCGAACCCCTCGACCAGCCCGTCGAGCCCCGCAACCCCGGCAAGCTCCTTCCAGTCGCGGACGAAGAAGACCAGCAGGTTGGCGCCCTGCTCCGGGTCCGTCTCGCCGATCCGGTGACCGGCGAGCGCCACCACCGCCTCGACCGCGCCCTTGATCGTGGCGAGCGTGGCATCGTCGATGCCGAAGACCACGGGCACGATCGGCCGGCGCCAGCGGGCGAAAAGATAGTCCCCGCCCGAACCTGTGAAGAATGCCGCCACCTCCTCTGCTGTCACGCGCCCCATCCTTTCATCCTGGCCCAAATATCCCCGCCGGAGGCTCCCGCAGCCTGCCCGGGGCGCGCGCTACTTGCCGAAGAGGCCCGCCTGACCGGGGGCACGCGGCGCCGGCAGGCCGAGATGCGCCCAGGCCTTCGCCGCCAGCATCCGCCCGCGCGGGGTGCGCTGGATCAGCCCCTGCTGGAGGAGATAGGGCTCGATCACCTCCTCGATCGCGTCGCGCGCCTCGGAAAGCGCCGCCGACAGCGTCTCGACCCCGACCGGCCCTCCCGCGTAGTTCTCGGCGATGAGGCCGAGGTAGCGCCGGTCGGCGCCGTCGAGCCCGAGATGGTCCACACCGAGACGCGTCAGCGCCGAGTCCGCGATGTCGCGCGTGAGCCGCCCGTCGCCCTCGACGAGCGCGAAATCGACCACCCGGCGCAACAGCCGCCCGGCGATCCTCGGTGTGCCCCGCGCCCGCCGCGCGATCTCGGCCGTGCCGGCGGGGTCGGCCTCCACCCCCATCAGGCGCGCCCCCCGTGCGACGATGCGGTGAAGCTCCTCCACCGTGTAGAACTGGAGCCGCGTCGGGATGCCGAACCGGTCGCGCAAGGGCGTCGTCAGGAGCCCGAGCCGCGTCGTCGCGCCGACCAGCGTGAAGGGCTGCAACTCGATCCGCACGGTGCGCGCGGCCGGCCCCTCGCCGATCACCAGGTCCAGCTCGTAGTCCTCCATCGCGGGATAGAGCACCTCCTCCACCGCCGGGTTCAGCCGGTGGATCTCGTCGATGAAGAGGACGTCGCGCGCCTCGAGGTTGGTGAGGATCGCGGCAAGGTCGCCGGCGCGGGCGAGGACGGGGCCGGAGGTCATGCGGAAGTTGACGCCCAGCTCGCGCGCCATGATCTGCGCCAGCGTCGTCTTGCCAAGGCCGGGGGGCCCGTGGAACAGCGTATGGTCCATCGCCTCGCCCCGCCGCCGCGCGCTCTCGATGAAGACGCGGAGGTTGGCCCGCGCCTCCTCCTGGCCGACGAAGTCGGTCAGCGCCTGGGGACGCAGGCTGCGGTCGGCGTCCTCGGGCTGCGGCGCGGGGCGGAGCGTGGGGTCGGGGTCCATCCGCCTATCCCTTCGGCGCGAGAAGCTTCAGCGCCGCGCGGATCAGCGCCGGGGTGGCCGCCTCTGCGCCCTCGCCGGCGGCCTGCGCCACCGCGGCGGCGGCTTCGCCCTGGCCATAGCCGAGGTTGACCAGCGCGGAAAGCGCATCCGCCGTGGCGGCGGCCGACGCATCCCTCCCCTGCTGGGTGGCAGCGGGCTTTCCGGCGGGCCGCGCGGCGGGCCTCTCGATCACCTCGCCCTCCGGCGCCACATCGACGCTCAGCGCGCCGCCGAGCGCCATCACCGTGGGCGCCTTGTCCTTCAGCTCCATCACCACCCGCTGCGCGAGCTTCGGGCCGATGCCGGGCGCGGCCCGGACCGAGGACCAGTCGCCGAGCGCGATGGCGCGGCCGACGCCTTCCGCTCCGAGCGTGCCGAGGATCGCCATCGACGCCTTGGCCCCCACCCCCTGCACCGTGGTCAGGAGCCGGTGCCATTCCCGTTCCAGAAGCGTCGGGAAGCCGAAAAGCTGCAAGAGATCCTCGCGCACCAGGAGATCGGTATAGAGCGCGCAGGCCTCGCCCACCGGCGGCAGCGCGGCGGCGGTGCGGGGCGAGACATGGACGATGTAGCCCACCCCGTGCACGTCGATCAGCACATGATCCATCGCGCGGTGCAGGATCACCCCGGCGATGCGGCCGATCATGCCGCCCCCTTCAGCGCCGCCGCGATGCGGCCGGCGCTTTGCAGGTGGTGGGCATGGCAGATCGCGACGGCAAGCGCATCGGCGGCATCGGGCCCGGCCAGCTCGACGCCCGGAAGCTGGAACCGCACCATGTGGGCGATCTGCGTCTTGTCGGCGTGGCCCACGCCCACGACGGCCTTCTTCACCGCGTTCGGGGCATATTCGCCGACCGCAAGCCCCGCCTGCGCAGGCACCAGGAGCGCGATGCCACGGGCCTGGCCGAGCTTCAGCGTCCCGGCGCCGTCCTTGTTGACGAAGGTCTGCTCCACCGCCGCCGCGTCGGGCGCATAGGCGGCGACGACCCGGGTCAGCGCATCGAAAAGCGACAGCAGCCTTGCGCCCATCGCTTCGCCCTCGGAGCGGATGATGCCGTTGGCGACATGGCCGAGTCGCGGGCCGGCCACGTCGATCACCCCCCAGCCGAGGTTCCGGAGACCCGGGTCGATCCCGAGAACGCGCATCTGCTGCCTCATCTGTTGCTTTTTTCCCACGACTAGCACGAAAGGCGAACATCGCAAAGGGTGAAAGGGTCCGGCGCGGCTGTTTCCGGAACGGCGCCATCGCGGCCTGAAAACGTCGCTGCAAGTGCGAAAAGCGACTTATTTTGCACTTGCGGAAACGTTTTCTTTACAGTTACTTAGCGGAAGCAAGACCCATGCATTCCCTGCATGGCGGGGCTGCGCCCGGCCGCCTTGCCGCCCACTGACCGCCAGTCTATCTCATGCCTCGAAGCAGCGGCGCACATATGCACGGCGCCCTGCATATCCGAGGAAATGACCATGTCCGTCTATGAAACCCACCGCACCACCAGCCCGTTCAGCGGCCTCTTCGGGTCGCTCGTGTCGGCCTTCGCCGCCTGGAACGACGCCCGCGTGACCCGCAATGCGCTGTCGCGCCTCTCGGACCGCGAGCTTGACGATATCGGCCTGAGCCGCGGCGACATCGACTCGATCGCTGCGCGCCTCTGATCCGATCGGAAGGCCGCGGCCGAAGGGTCGCCAAAGGCCGTGCCGGGCAACCCCCGACACGGCCTTTCCATTTGCCTCCGCCGCAGGGCACGGGTCAGAAGAGCGCGGTGCGCAGCCTCCCCGCGATCACCGCTGTCAGCGGATCGGCCTGAAGCACCCAGGCACCGGCCTGTTCGACCGAGGAGCCGGCGCGCAGCGCGGCGATCCGCTCTTCATAGCGCTCGGGCCCGATCGAGGCGAGCACGGCGGCCTTGATGGCGATCACGGTCATCATCACCAGAACGACGGGGCCGAGAATTCCGGGACGCCGGGCGGGTTTGCGCCCGGCGTTGTAATAGGACATGCCGAGCGCCCCTTCGGCCTCGAACCCGCCGCCGGAGTCGTGAGCCCGGTTGATGCGGCCAAGCCGGCCATAGAAATCCTGCATGTTGCGATCGACCATGCCGACCTCCTTACCCGCACGCCCCCATCAAAGGCAAAGGTGAGGAAAAAATATGGCAAGATTAAGGCGTTACGCCACGTCAGAGAGATTGGCCACGGGTCAGAACCAATGTCGTCCAGTCACCGTGTTCGTCGCGCGAGCGGACGGAAAACCCCGCCTCCGCGTAGGCCGCCGTCACCTCCTCCGCCTGGCTGTTGAGGATCCCCGACAGAATCGCGATCCCCCCCGGCGCCACGGCGCAGGCCATCTCCGGGGCCAGCACGATCAGCGGTCCCTTCAGGATATTGGCGAAGACGAGGTCATAGGGCGCGCGGGCGGCGAGCGCCGGGTGGCCGAAGCCCGCTGCCTCGACGCAGGTCACCCGGCCAGAAAGCCCGTTGGCCTCGACATTGGCCCGGGCGACCTCGACGGCGAGGGGGTCGATGTCGGAGGCGATGACGGGATCGGGCCAGATCGCCGCAGCCGCCATGCCGAGCACCGCCGTGCCGCAGCCGATGTCGGCGACATTCCGGCCGCGGAAGCCCTCATGGTCGAGCCGGTCGAGCGCGAGAAGGCAGCCGAGCGTGGTGGCGTGATGGCCGGTGCCGAAGGCCATCGCCGCCTCGATCAGGAGCGGCACCGTGCCTTCGGGCACCCGGCCCGCATCGTGGCTGCCGTAGACGAAGAACCGGCCGGCCGCTACCGGTTGCAGGTTGCGCTTCACATGCGCGACCCAGTCCGTTTCCGGCACCTCCGACACGGTGAAGGGTTCCGCACCGTGGGCCGCGGCCATCAGCGCGAGCGCGATCTCGTCGGGGCTCTCGTCGAAATAGACACCGACCTCGTAAAGCCCCGAGCCGTCCTCGATCTCGAAGCAGCCGACGCCGGTGGGCTCGGGGTCGACGGCCTCCATCGCGGCGGCGAGCGCCTCGGCCCTGTCCTTGTCGGGAAGCGTGGTGAGGGCGGACCAGGTGGGCATGGCGGGCTCCGGTGTGGCGATCGCCGGCCGGGCTTAGCCGCAGCGGCGCGGCACGTCAACGGCGGGCGCGCCCCGGGGAATTCCCCCCCGGACCCCCGAGAGTAGCCGGACGTCGGAGAACTTCAGGCGCCGGTTCCGACCGGGCAGGTCACGCCGGTGCCGCCGATTCCGCAGTAGCCGCCGGGGTTCTTCGCCAGATACTGCTGGTGGTAGTCCTCGGCGAAGTAGAAGGGGCCGGCGGGCGCGATCTCGGTCGTGACCGGTCCGTAGCCCGCGGCCCGCAGCCGTCCGCCGTAGGCCGCGGCGGTGCGCGCCGCCGCCTCGGCCTGTTCGGGCGAGAAAGTGTAGATCGCCGAGCGGTACTGGCTGCCGGTGTCATTGCCCTGCCGGTCGCCCTGGGTCGGATCGTGGTTCTCCCAGAAGAGCTTCAGCAGATCCTCGTAGCGCACGGCCTTCGGGTCGAAGATCACCCGCACCACCTCGGTGTGGCCGGTCCGGCCGGTGCAGGTTTCCCGGTAGGTCGGATTGGGTGTTGCGCCGCCGGCATAGCCAGCCATCGTCAGCCAGACGCCGGGATGCTGCCAGAACTTCCGCTCCACGCCCCAGAAGCAGCCCATGCCGAAGACCGCCTCCTCCATGCCGCCGGGCACCGGCGCCTTCAGCGGCCGGTGAAAGACGAAATGCTCCTCGGCCGTGGGAATCGGATCGGGGCGGCCGGGCAGCGGCGCGGCCGCGGCCGCGGGGTTCCGCCGGAAAAGCTCCGAAAGCATCCTGTCCTCCTAGTCCATCGCGCGGGTCAGCTTCAGGATATAGCGCCACGCGAGCCATGCCGCCACCGTGCCCGCGATCACGTTGGCGAGCGCGTTGGCCCAGACGATCCCTTCGGCCCCGAACGCGGCGGCGAGAGCGAACCCCAGAGGGAACATCAGGACGCCGTCGCGGAACCAGTTCGCCGCCGTGGACCAGAGCGGCCGGCCGAGGTTGTTGAACGTGGCGTTGGCGACGAAGAGCGCCCCGGTGAAGACGAAGGCGCCGGCGGCGATGCGGGTGAAGCTGCGCACCACCGCGGCGCCTTCAGCCGACAGTCCGAAGGAGGTGATGATGGGCCCGCTGAGCGCGGCCATCAGCGCCCAGGTCACCGCGGTATAGGCGGCGCAGAACTTCAGCGCGGCCCAGTAGGCCTCGGCGACGCGGTCGGGCCGGCGGGCGCCGTGGTTCTGGCCGATGATGCCGCCGATCGTGCCCGAGAGCGCAAAGATGCCGCCGAAGGCGAGGATCGTCAGCCGCATGACCACGCCCCAGCCGGCAACCGCGCTTTCGCCGTGCGCCGCGATCTCGCGCGTCAGGATCCAGTTGCCGAAGGGGGTGGACAACTGCGTGGCGATGGCCGGCAGCGCAATCGCCGCATAGGGCCGGAAGAAGGTGACGATGTCCTCGCGCGCCGGCGCCGCGAGCATGTCGTGGCTGCGGATGGCGAACCACAGGCCCGCCACCATCATGGCGAACCGGGCCAGTGCGATGGACAGTGCGGCCCCGGTGACACCCCAGCCGAGAAGATAGATGAGCACCGGATCGAGCACGACCGCGATGCCGCCCGCGACCATCGTCACCGCCATCGACCGCCAGGCGTCGCCCACCGCGCGCAGGATCGCCGAACAGGCGATGCCGGTGGCGATGACCGGCATCGACGGCAGCGTGATCGTCAGGAACCGCGCACCGAGGTCGAGAACCTCTCCCTCCGCGCCCGTGGCCATCAGGATTTCACGCCGGAACGTCCAGAGAAGCGCCGCCACGAAGGCCTGCACCGCAACCATGAGCACGATCCCCACCGTCGCGATCCGCCGCGCGCGGGCGCGTTCGCCCATCCCGATCGCGCGCGAGACGAGCGCCACCGCGCCGATCATCATGCCGATGGCGATGGACATGGCCGCGAACTGGATCGTCGCGGCGATGCCGACGGCGGCGATCATCGCCTCGTCGCGAAGCTGCGATATCCACCAGAGCGCGAGGAAGTCGACGAGGAAGGTGAAGGAAAGGCCAAGCGTGCCCGAAAGCGACATGGTCACGACATGCCGCATCAGGCTGCCGGTGACGAAGCGGCCCTGATGGGCGGCGGGACGATCCGCCGCGCTCATCCCTCCCACCGCAAGGACTGTGCCCGCGCAGCGCGGGGATCGGCACCACCGGAGGCCGCACCGCCTGCGCGGCACGGCGCTTCGGGAGCGGTTCCGGGGCGGGTCTCGGAGCGCGTCTCAGGGCGGGTGGCGGGATGCGGCATGGGTGTCACATAGCCTTCCGCGGCGCGGTTGGCGAGCCGCGATCTTGCCCGCCGGAGGCGAATGCGCAGGCGCCCGCGGCATGCACGCGGACGCCCGCCCCGGCGATCCCGACGCTTCCCGATCAGGCCGACGCCCGCCGCTTGCCGGCCCTTTCGCCACCCTCGTTCACATTCGCCACGGCCAGCCCCGTAAGCTTGCTGTTGGCGGCCTTTTCCATGTCGAGGATGCGGCCCAGCAGGTCGTGCGCCTCGCGGTTGCCGAGCGTCATCGCCCATTCCCTGAGCGTTCCGTAGCGCGCGATCTCGTAGTGCTCGATCGCCTGCAATGCGCCGATGACCGCCACGTCGAGCGCCACGCCCTCGGCCTCCCTGACGATGCCATCCGTTTCCTTGATGAGACCTTCGATGGCGTCGCACTTCTCGCCCGAGGACGGGGCGTCGATCGTCCTGAACACGTCATCGAGAATCTTCACCTGCACCTCGGTGTCCTTCATGTGGTCCTCGATCACCCTTTTCAACTCGGCGCTGCCGACCTTGGCGGCAACCTTGGGTCCGGCCTTGAGGATCGCGTTCTCGGCGTAATAGATATCCTTCAGCGTGTGCTCGAAAGCATCGGCAAGCGTCTTCATCTGAGCCTCCTTCGGGGGGATGTCTGGAAGGGGCCGGCCCTGTGCCCGGCCCCGGCAAGGCAACGCACCCGCCTGCCGCCGGTTCCTCAGGCGGCTGGCGCGGGGTCAGAAGAAGCTCTGCGGGTCGACGTCGATCGCGAGCCTCAGGCCTGCCGGCGGCTTCATCTGCGCGATCCATTCGACCAGCGCCGGTTGCAGCGCCGCGCCCTTCGCGGCCTTGACCAGAAGCCGCACCCGGTGGCGGCCGCGGATGCGGGCGATCGGCGCCGGGGCGGGGCCGAAGACCTGCGCGCCCACCCGCCTGAGCGGCGCGTCGCGGCGGGCAAGCTCGGTGCCGAAGTCGAACACGGCCTGCACGTCGGGCGAGGACAGGATGATCCCGGCGAGCCTGCCGAAGGGGGGCATTCCCGCCGCCTGACGCTCGGCCGCCTCGGCGCGCCAGAACGCCTCCTCCTCGCCCGAGAGGATGGCGCGGATCACCGGGTGCTCCGGCTGGAAGGTCTGGAGGAGCGCCACCCCCGGCCGCTCGCCCCGGCCGGCGCGGCCCGAGACCTGGCGCATGAGCTGGAAGGTGCGTTCGGCCGCGCGCAGGTCCGAGCCCTGGAGCCCGAGGTCGGCGTCGATCACGCCGACGAGGGTGAGCAGCGGGAAGTTGTGGCCCTTGGCGACAAGCTGCGTGCCGATGATGATGTCGGCGCCGCCGGCGGCGATTTCGGCGATCTTGTCCTTGAGCGCGCGGGCAGTGCCGAAGAGGTCGGACGACAGCACCGCGACCCGCGCCTGCGGGAAGCGTTCCGCCACCTCCTCGGCCAGCCGCTCCACCCCCGGGCCGACCGGCGCCAGCCGCCCCTCGGCATGGCAGGACGGGCAGGCTTCGGGCATCGGCTTCGTCCCGCCGCACTGGTGGCAGACCAGCCGCCTGAGGAAGCGGTGCTCCACCATCCGCGCGTCGCAGTGGTCGCAGCCGATCTGGTGGCCGCAGGCGCGGCAGAGCGTGACCGGCGCATAGCCGCGGCGGTTGAGGAAGAGAAGCGCCTGCTCGCCGCGGCCCAGCCGGTCCTGCACCGCCTCTGCCAGCGTCGGGCCGATCCAGCGGTTCGGCTCCATCCGCTCCGCCCGCATGTCGATCGCCCGCATCTCCGGCAGGTCGGCGGCGCCGAAGCGCGAGACGAGGTCGAGGCGCGCGTATTTGCCCGCCTCGGCATTGGCCCAGGTCTCGAGGCAGGGCGTGGCCGAGGCGAGGATCACCTGCGCATCCGCCAGCGAGGCGCGCAGCACCGCCATGTCGCGGGCGTTGTAGAGAACGCCGTCCTCCTGCTTGTAGGAGGTGTCGTGCTCCTCGTCGACGACGATCAGGCCGAGGTCGCGGAAGGGCAGGAACAAGGCCGACCGCGCGCCGACGACGAGGCCCGCGCCACCCTCCCCCGCCATCCGCCACAGGCGCCGCCGTTCGGTCTGGGTCACGCCGGAATGCCATTCGCCCGGCATCGCGCCAAAGCGGTCCTCCACCCGGGTGAGGAACTCCGCCGTCAGCGCGATCTCGGGCAGCAGCACAAGCGCCTGCCGGCCCGACCGCAGGCATTCGGCCACCGCCTCCAGATAGACCTCGGTCTTGCCCGATCCGGTCACGCCCTTGAGAAGCGTGGTGCCGTAGCGCCCCGCGCGGACGCCTTCGCACAGGGTCGCGGCCGCCGCGGCCTGGTCCCCGGCCAGCGCCTTGCCGGGCCGCTCGGGATCGAGCCGCGGAAAGGGCAGGTCGCGCGGCGCCTCCTCCTCGGCCACGACACCCTGCCTCACCAGCCCCTTGACCACGCCGGTGGAGACGCCGGCGAGCCCCGCGAGCTCGGAAAGCGTGAACGCGGCACCGCCGTATTCGTCGAGCACGTCCATCACCCGCGCCCGCGGCTCGGTCATCCGGTCGGGTTCCCCCCTGCCGCGGCGATAGACCCGGCGCGGCCCCGGCGGATCGGCGAGGCCCGGCGCCCGGGTGGCGAGCCGCAGCATCGCCGGCAGGGGGGTCAGCGTGTAGTCGGCGGCGCGGATCAGGAAGGCCCGCATCGCCTCGGCCATCGGGGCGGCGTCGAGGACGCGGGTGACCGGGCGGACCCTGCCCGGGTCATAGCCGCCCTCGCCCTCCCCCCAGACGACGCCGAGCACCCGGCGGGGGCCGAGCGGCACCTCGACGAAGGCGCCCGCGAAACATCCCCCTTCGGGCGCGCGGTAGTCGAGCGCGCGGCCGAGGGGCTCGGTCGTCAGCACGGAGACGAGCGCGCCCTCCTCGAAAAACGAAAGACCCGTCACCCGCCGCCCCCTCGCCGGGGTTCCGGCGCCCGGCGGATTGCGCTAGAAGCACGGCCGACCCATCCCCGCACCGACAGCGACAGGACCCGCACCATGAAATTCTTCGTCGACACCGCCGACACCGCCGCCATCCGCGAACTCGCCGACCTCGGCATGGTCGACGGCGTGACCACCAATCCCTCGCTCATCCTCAAATCCGGCCGCGACATCATCGAGGTGACGAAGGAAATCTGCGACATGGTCTCGGGCCCCGTTTCCGCCGAAGTCGTGGCCACCGGGGCCAGGGAGATGATCGCCGAGGGGATGAAGCTTTCCAGGATCGCGCCCAACATCGCGATCAAGGTGCCGCTCACCTGGGACGGGCTCACCGCCTGCAAGGCTTTCGCATCCGAGGGGCTGAAGGTCAACGTCACGCTCTGCTTCTCGGCCGCGCAGGCGATCCTCGCGGCGAAGGCGGGTGCCGCCTTCGTCTCGCCCTTCATCGGCAGGCTCGACGACATCCACCTCGACGGGGTGGAGCTGATCCACGACATCCGCACGATCTACGACAACTACGACTTCGGCACCGAGATTCTCGCCGCCTCGATCCGGTCGGTGAACCACATCGTCGACTGCGCCAGGATCGGCGCCGACGTGGTGACGGCGCCGCCCTCGGTGATCAAGGCGATGGCAAGCCACGTGCTGACTGACAAGGGGCTGGACCAGTTCCTGAAGGACTGGGCCAAGACCGGGCAGAAGATTCTCTGATCCGGCGCCGGGGAGTCCTCCGTGCAACGGTCGCCGTCCGGTGCGGCGGCAGGGGTGAAAAAACTGCGGCGCGGGACGCGCGCGGCTGCTAAGGTCCGGTCCAAAACGGCATGAGGACAGAGATGGCGGACAGGGCGAACATTGCGCAGGAGCTGAGGGCGAAGATCATCGCGGAACCGGAAGTGATTCTCGAGGACCGCGACCTGATGCGCGCGCTCATCGCCGCCAACGAACGCGCGATGGGGGCAAATATCGTCGACCTGCGCGGCATCGCGATGGAACGGCTCGAGGCGCGGCTCGACAGGCTGGAGGATACCCACCGGTCGGTCATCGCCGCCGCCTACGAGAACCTCGCCGGCACCAACCAGGTGCACCGGGCGATTCTCAGGATGCTCGATCCGACCGGATTCGAGGACTTCCTGAAGAATCTCGGCGGCGAGGTGGCGCAGATCCTGCGCGTCGATGCGGTGCGGCTCGTGCTGGAGACCCGCCAGAACGACCACGACCCGACGCTCGAGCGGCTGGGCGAGGTGCTCTGCGTGGCCGAGCCCGGCTTCGTGGAGACCTACATGTCGGGCGGCCGCCCGGTTCCGCAGCGCGCCGTCGTGCTGCGCCAGACGCTTCCCGGTGCCGAGACGATCTATGGCCGCACCGGCGACTGGATCCGGTCCGAAGCCGCGCTGAGGCTCGACCTCGGCGAGGGCCGCCTGCCGGGGATGCTCGTGCTCGGCGCCGAGGATCCGCACCAGTTCCGCGCCAACCAGGGCAGCGATCTCCTGACCTTCTTCGGCGGCGTGTTCGAGCGCGCAATGCGGCGCTGGCTCGCCTGAGCGGGCGATGAGCCTCGCCCTCTCCCCCGCGCTCAGGTCGGCGCTTTCGGGATGGCTCGACCATCTCGCGGCGCTGGACGGCGCGGCGGCGAACACGGTCAAGGCCTACCGCACCGATGTGACCGCCTTCCTCGCCTTCCTCGCCGGCCACCACGGCGAAAGCCTCGGCCCGGCGCGGCTTGCCCGCACCGGCCAGTCGGACATGCGGGCATGGATGGCCCATGAGCGCGGGCGCGGCGTCTCGGCGCGGTCGCTCGCGCGGGAACTCTCGGCGGTGAAGGGCTTCACCCGCTGGCTCGCCGAACGTGAGGGCTTCGACCCGACCGCGATCCTCGCGGCGCGAGGTCCGAAGTTCCAGCGCAAGCTGCCGCGCCCCCTGAGCGAGGATGCCGCGCGCGAGGTCATCGGCGTGATGGGCACACAGCCCCGCGAAGACTGGGTGGCGGCGCGCGACACCGCGGTGGTCACGTTGCTCTGGGGCTGCGGGCTGCGCATATCCGAGGCGCTGGCGCTGCGCGGTGCCGACAGCCCGCTGCCGGAAATGCTGCGCATCCGCGGCAAGGGGGGCAAGGAACGGGTCGTGCCGGTCCTGCCCGCAGCCCGTGCGGCGGTCGCGGCCTATGTGCGGCTCTGCCCCTTCCCGGTGGAGGGGGAGCCGGGCGCGGCGCTCTTCCGCGGCGCCCGCGGCGGCCCGCTCAACCCCCGCCTCATTGCCAAGGCGATGGAACGGGCCCGTCTCGCCCTCGGACTGCCCGCATCGGCCACGCCCCACGCGATGCGCCACAGCTTCGCCACGCATCTCCTCACCGCCGGCGGCGACCTCCGGGCGATCCAGGAGCTTCTCGGCCATGCCTCGCTGTCCACCACCCAGGCCTACACGGCGGTTGACACCGCCCGGCTCATGGAAGTCTACGAGAAGGCGCACCCCCGCGCCTGAGCCCGACGGAAGGATGAAACACGATGACCCCGCAGATGAAGGCGCTGTCCGTGCATCTCTTCACCGGCACCGGCGCGGTCCTGTCGATGCTCGCCATGCTCGCCGCGGTCGACGCCAAGTGGAGTCTGATGTTCCTCTGGCTCGTGGTGGCGCTGATCGTCGACGGGGTCGACGGGCCGCTGGCGCGCCACTTCCACGTCAAGACCATGTGGCCCACCTACGACGGGGTGCTGCTGGACCTGATCATCGATTACCTCACCTATGTCTTCATTCCGGCCTTCGCGCTCTTCCAGTCCGGGCTCCTGCCCGGCTGGACCGGCTGGTGCGCGATCATCGTCATCACCTACGCGAGCGTGATCTACTTCGCCGACACCCGGATGAAGACGACGGACAAGTCCTTCGCGGGCTTTCCGGCCTGCTGGAACATGGTGGTCCTGGTGCTCTTCGCGCTCGAGCCGAACTTCTACCTGATGACCGGAATCATCGTGGTTCTCGCCGCGACGATGTTCACCAACCTCAAGTTCGTCCATCCCGTGCGGACGGAACGCTGGCGCCGGGTCACCCTGCCCGTCGCGCTCGCCTGGGTGGCTTTCGCGGGCCGCGCCGCCTGGGTCGATTTCGCGGAGGGCGACATCGCCCACTGGGGCCTTGCGCTGACCTCGCTCTACCTCCTTCTCGCCGGCGTCGCGCAGCAGCTCTTTCCGGCGCGCGGCCTGCCGGCCTGAGGCGCCGCCGGGGCTTTCCGGCCGCTCAGGCACGCTCAGGCACCCACGCGCGCGCGCGCCGGGCGCTCC
>JBDHSQ010000075.1:0-17260 GCA_039808285.1 Paracoccaceae bacterium | reverse complement strand
GGCAGGCGGTGGAGGCGCTCGGCGGCCGGGCGGTGGCGGTCCCCGGCCGGCTCGACCCGGCCGCACTCGCCACGCTCTCGGGCTTCTCCGGCGTCCTCTGGTGGGGCGACGAGGCCGCCGCGCGGGCCTTCGCGCGCGCGCTCGCCGGCCGCGACGGGCCGATCCTGCCGGTGATCGCGGCGATGCCCGACCGCGCCCATGTCGCGCATGAGCGCCATGTCTGCGTCGACACCACCGCCTCGGGCGGCAACGCCGCACTCCTGGCCGAGGCGGGCGCGCCGTGACGGGTTCCGCTTGACGGCGCATCGCGGATCGGGAACCGTGCCCCCATGTTCCCGATCCGCGACCACAACCCCTCGCTCTCCAGGCCCCTCGTGGTCTACGGGCTGATCGCGCTCAATCTCCTCATCTTCTTCGTGCAACTGCCCTACATGGCCGACGACCGCGCGCTCGCGGGCTTCTGGGGCGACCGCGCGCTCTATCCCGTCGCGGTCACCGAATACGGCGATTACACCGGCATCCTCACCTCGATGTTCCTCCATGCCGGCTGGATGCACATCATCGGCAACATGCTCTTCCTCTGGGTCTTCGGCGACAATCTCGAGGACCAGATGGGGCATCTGGGCTTCCTCGCCTTCTATCTCGCCGCCGGCGCCGCCGCCGCACTCGCCCATGTCGCCGCCGCGCCCGCCTCGGTGGTGCCGACGGTCGGCGCCTCGGGCGCCATCGCCGGGGTGATGGGCGGCTACATCCTGATGTTCCCCCGCGCCCGGGTCGATGTCGCGGTGATCATCATCATCTTCATCCGCGTCTTCACGATGCGCGCCTGGATCGTCCTCGGCCTGTGGTTCGCGCTCCAGGTCTTCGCCGGCGTGGGCACGCCGGTGGAAGGCGGCGGCGTCGCCTACTGGGCCCATGCCGGCGGCTTCCTCGCCGGCCTCGTCCTCGCCGTGCCGCTCTGGCTCCGCCGCGGCGGCCCGGCCTTCTGGGACCGCACCCACGGCAAGCCGCCGCATCCCCCGGTCGACTACGCCGCCTCCCGCATCCCGGTCGTCCGGCGCAGGCGCTGACATGCTGCCCCGGCTTTGCGATCCGCACCGCGCCACCTGCCATTGCGGCAGGGTGGAGCTTGCCGTCTCGCTGACCGGCGGCTTCGCCACCGCCAGGCGCTGCGATTGTTCGTTTTGCAGAAGGCGGGGCGCGATCGCCCTCACCGCACCGCTCGACGGCGTTCGAATCGTGAAAGGCGCGGAGAACCTCACGCTCTACACCTGGGGCACCCATGCGGCGCAGCACTGGTTCTGCAAGACCTGCGGCATCTACACCCACCACCGCCGCCGCTCCAACCCCGACGAATACGGCATCAACGCCGCCTGCCTCGAGGGCGTCAACCCGCGCGACCTCGACCCGGTGCCCTGGACCGACGGCGTGAACCACCCCTCCGACCGCGGCTGATCATTTCAGCGGAGGTCCTGTATCGGACCCCGATGCGAAGGTGGTGAGGTGAGCGCGGAGGGGCGGTACTCCCTCCCAGTCATGCTGGTCTCCCTGGTTCGCGCTCGATGTGAGGATAGGCGCCAGATCGCCAAGGCGCAAGCCGCCGCTGCTCGCCGATCATGGCGACGCATCTCGACCAGCGTGGGGGCCCGGCCCTCACCCCTCCGACCGCGGCTGAGCCTCTTCCGTTCGCAAATATCCTCGGGGGTCCGGGGGCGGAAAGCCCCCGCGGGCCGCGCCGGGCGGCGCACCTCACTCCGGCGCGCGCAGCACCGCGGCGAAGGGCGCGAAGAGGTCGGCATTCGCGGCAATCACCGAACCGCTGTCGAAGATCCCGCGCCCCTCGCGCACCGCCTCGGCGAAGCCGCCGGCCTCGCGCACGATGACGAGGCCCGCCGCCATGTCCCAGGCGTTGATCTCGCGTTCCCAGTAGCCGTCGAAGCGCCCGGCCGCGACATAGGCGAGGTCGAGCGCGGCCGAGCCCCAGCGGCGCAGCCCCGCCGAGGCCGGCATCAGCCGGGCAAGGTCGCGGATCGTCGCCGGCAGCGTCTTCCTGGCGCCGAAGGGCACGCCGGTGGCAAAGACCGCCTCGGCCATGACGCGGCGGCCGGAGACGCGGATGCGGCTGTCGTTGCGCCAGGCGCCCTGGCCCTTCTCGGCCCAGAACAGCTCGTCCTTCGCCGGATCGAAGATGACGCCCGCCACCACCTCGCCCTTGTGCTCGAGCGCGATCGACACCGCCCAGTGCGGCAGGCCGTGCAGGAAGTTGGTCGTGCCGTCCAAGGGATCGACGATCCAGCGCCGGGTCGGGTCGGCGCCCGCCGCCTCGCCGGTCTCCTCGCCCAGCCAGCCGTAGGTCGGCCGCGCCGCCATCAGCTCGTCGCGGATGATCTTCTCGGCGGCAATGTCGGCGCGGCTGACGAAGTCGCCCGCGCCCTTGACCGAGACCTGGAGGTTCTCGACCTCGCGGAAGTCCTTGACGAGGCTGCGGCCGGCCTTGCGCGCGGCCTTGATCATCAGGTTGAGGTTGGCGCTGCCCTGCATCGTCGGTCTCCGGGGGGATCAGGCGGCGGTCATACGCGGGGCCGCCCCGGATGTGAAGGGGGAACCGCCCCGCCGCGCCTGCCCAGCACCTCCGCCAGAAGCGTCGGCCGGTCGCTCATGATCCCGTCGACGCCGAGATCGAGGAGGCGCGCCATTTCCGCCGGCTCGTCCACCGTCCAGACGTGGACCTGCACGCCCGCCGCATGGGCCGCGCGGACGAAGCCCGGAGTCACCACCGGCAGGCCGCGGTGCCGCACCGGCACCTGCACCGCGCGGAAGCCCGGCCGCGGCGCCGGCAGGCCCAGCCCGCGCAGCCAGAGCGCGAGCACCGCCGCCCGCGCCGGCGACCACAGGAGGCCGGGGCCGAGGCGCCGGACCGCCTCGGCCGTCCTTCGGCCCTCGAAACTGCCGACGCAGACGCGGCCGAGCGCATCCGCCCGCGCGATCGCCCCGGCCATCGGCGCCACCGCCGCGTCCGACTTGGCCTCGAGGTTCAGGAAGAGGCCGGGCCAGGCCGCCAGCACCTCGTCGAGCCGGGGGATGCGGTTGCCGCCGCGGGTCGCCCGAGCCCGAAGCTCGGCCCAGTCGAGCGCATCCACCCGCACCGGCTCGCCGGTCATCCGCGCCAGCGTGTCGTCGTGGAAGATCACCGCCACGCCGTCGCGCGTCGCCTGAACGTCAGTCTCGACATGGCTGTAGCCAAGCGCGACGGCATGGGCGAAGGCCGCCATCGTGTTCTCCTCGGCCTCGAGCGAACCACCCCGGTGGGCGAAGGCCAGCGGTAGCGGATGGTCGAGGAACGGATGGGTCGCGGTCACGTCTGGTCCCTCCCGCCCCGATGAAACCCCCTCGCCGCGCCGCGCGCAAGCGTCACCGCCGTGCGGTCACGAACCGGGTCATCGCCAGGCAGCCCAGCACCGCCACCGGCAGGCTGCCCGCGAAGATCGCCCGCGCCACCTGCTGCATCTCCGCCGGCCCCGCCGCCTCGGCAAAGCCCGCGCGGTTGGCAAGGATGCCGACGAAGGAGGCGCCGAGCGCGTAGCCGAGCCGCCCCACCGTCGGCAGCGCGGCGGCGAAACGTTCGTCGTCCCCGGCCGCCACCAGCCGCCCGCCGCGGCGCAGGATGAAGGTCCAGGCCATGCCGTAGCCCGCGCCCTCCATCAGCATGGCGAGGCCGACGAGCCAGAGCGGCCCCTGCGGCACCGCATGGATCGAGAGCGCCACCGATCCCGCCACCACCGCGATGCCGATGGCGATGATCCGCGGGTCGTGCCGCTCGTCCGCGCCGGCGACGAGCACGGCCGAGGCCGTCCAGGCGATCGAGACGATGGCGACGAGGTAGCCCGAGACCAGCGGCGGCGTGGCGTGGATGCGCTCCAGCAGGATCGGCCCGTAGGTCGCCACGCCCATCGTCGCGACGTTCAGCGCCAGCACCATGAGGATCGCCGCCCCCGCGGCGCCGCGCGGATCGAGCGCCCCCCGCGGCCAGAGCCGGTCCGCCCCCGCGCGCCCGTCCATCCGCGCGAAGAACGCGAGCGCCGCCAGACCGAGGCCGAGCGCAGCCGCCATCCACCCGGCGGAGATCACGATCCCGGCGAAGGCGACGGCGAGGATCGCCACGGCCAGAAGCCCGAGCCTTCGCCACGGCAGCCGGGCGCCCGCCACCCGTTCCGGCTCGGGCACGGAGCGCAGTCCGAACCAGATCCAGACCGCCAGCCCCGCCGCCTGGAGGCCGAAGAAGGCGAAACCCGCCTGCCAGTTGGCCCAGGTGACGAAAAGCCCGCCGGCAAGCGGGCCGATGAAGGCCGAGGCGCCCCAGGTCAGCGACAGCGCCGCCATCGCCCGGGGCATCAGCGGTCCGGGAAAGAGCCGCCCCACCGCCACGTAGGAGAGCGCGATGAGCCCGCCGCCGCCCGCACCCTGCGCGACGCGCCCCGCCAGCAGCACCGGCATCGCCGGTGCCGCCACCGCCACGGCGCAGCCCAGCGCGAAGATCACGGCCGCGGCCGCCATCGGCAGCCTCAGCCCCGCCCGCATCGCCACCAGCCCGCCCGCCGCGCCGGCGACGATGGAGCCCACTTCGTAGAGCGCGAAGTTCCAGGCGACGAGCCGTTCGCCGCCGATCTCGGCGACGATCGCCGGCATCATCGTGGTGATGAGCAGCGCGTCGGCGGCATGGAGCCAGGGACCGAGGCAGACGAGGACCACCACCCCGAGGTTTCCCGCCCCCAGAAGCTCCCGCCAGCCCGCCGTGCGCTCCGTTCCCGCCGTCATGCCCGCCCCTCCCCGGCCGGACTTCGCCCGGCGCGGCGGCAAGGTCAAGCGCTCAGGCGCGTTGCAGCTTCACCGGCTCGCTCCGTGCCAGCCGCAGGAAATGCGCCATGAAGGGCCGCGTCGCATCCTCCGCCCGCGTGGCCGCATACATCCGCTTGGTGACGCCCTTCCGCGTCAGCGGCCGGGTGACATAGTCGGGCCGGTATTTCACCTCGCGCAGCACCCAGTCGGGCAGGACCGAAACCCCCCGCCCCGACGCCACCAGCATCAGGATCACCGCGGTCAGTTCCACCTGCCGCACCGCCACGGGCTCCACCCGCGCCGGCGTCAGCAGCGTGGTGAAGACGTCAAGCCTCGTGCGGTCCACCGGATAGGTGATGACCACCTGGTCGCGCAGATCCTCCGCCTCGATCCAGCCCTTCGCGGCAAGCGGGCTGTCGGCCGCCGCCACCAGCGTCGGCGCATAGTCGAAGAGCGGGTTGAAGACGACGCCCGGCAGGGTCTCCGGGTCCGACGAGATCACCAGGTCGACCTCCTCGCGGGAAAGCGCGGGCATCGCCTCGAAGGCGAGGCCGGGGCGGATGTCGACGTCGACGTCGGGCCAGGCACGGCGGAAGGCGTCGAGCACCGGGAAGAGCCAGTCGAAGCAGGCATGGCATTCGATGGCGATGTGCAGCCGCCCGGTCTTGCCCGACCTCAGCGCCCGGAACTCCTCGGCCAGCGCCGCGATCTCGGGCAGCACCTTCTCGGCCGCGCGCAGCATCCGCTGCCCGGCCGCGGACAGCTTCAGGGGTTTCGAGCGGCGCACGAACAGCTCCACCCCCGCCTGGTCCTCCAGCCCCTTCACCTGATGGGAAAGCGCCGACTGGGTGATGTTGAGCACCTCCGCCGCCCGCGCCAGCCCGCCGGCGTCATGCACCGCCTTGATTGTCCTGAGATGCCTGAGTTCGAGGTGCATGGAAAGCCAGACTTGCGATCATCCTCATATTGATCTTGAGGATTATGAATTTGTCTCACATCCCTGCGCATGAGACAAGGAGGAAAGCGAAAAGGAGCCGACCCATGCCCGCACCCCGCATCTCGTTCGAGTTCTTCCCGCCCCACACGCTCGAGGCGTCGTTCCGGCTGTGGGAAACCGTCCACGCGCTGCGCCCGCTCCAGCCCGACCACGTCTCGGTCACCTACGGCGCCGGCGGCACCACGCGGGAGCTGACCCACGAGGCGGTGACCACCATCGGCCGGAACACCGGCCTGCGCGTCGCCGCCCATCTCACCTGCGTCGAGGCAACGAGGGCCGAGACGCTCGCCATCGCCGATGCCTATGCCGAGGCCGGCGTGCGCGACATCGTGGCGCTGAGGGGCGATGCGCCGCAGGGCGCGGGCCGGTTCACGGCCCATCCCGACGGCTTCGCCAATTCGGTGGAGCTGGTCGAGGCGCTGGCCCGGACCGGCAGGTTCAGCATCGCCGTCGGCGCCTATCCCGAGCCGCACCCGGAGGCCGCCGATTCCTCCGCCGACGTGGAATGGCTCAAGCGCAAGGTCGACGCCGGGGCGAGCCGCGCCATCACCCAGTTCTTCTTCGAGGCCGAGACCTTCCTGCGCTTCCGCGACGCCTGCGCCCGGGCCGGGATCGACGCGCCGATCGTGCCCGGCATCCTGCCGATCATCTCGTGGGAGGGGGCGCGCCGCTTCGCCGAGCGCTGCAACGCCCATGTGCCGCCGCGGCTGGAGGAAGCCTTCGCCCATGCGATCCGCGACGGGCGCGAGGAGCTTCTGGCGCTGACCCAGTGCACCGTCCTCTGCGAGCGCCTGATCGAGGAAGGCGTGGAGGATCTGCACTTCTACACGCTGAACCGCCCGCACCTGACGCGCGACGTCTGCTTCGCGCTCGGCATCCTCCCCGAGGTCTCCCTCCAGAACGTCGCCTGACCGGCGCGTCCTGGCTTCCGGCCCCGGACCTGTCACGGTCCGGGGTCGTTTTTTTCGCGCAAAGCGCCCTACCGCGCGCCCCAGGTGTCGCTCAGCCGATAGCCCTCGGGCCAGGGATCGGCAGGGTCGAGCATGTGCTGGTGGATGCCGGTGATCCAGCCGCGCCCGGAAAGCTCCGGCAGGATCGCCGGGGTGTCGCCGACCGTGGTGGTGCCAAGAATGCGGCCGGTGAACGTCGAGCCGATCAGCGAGACGGTGGTCAGCCGCTCGTCCTGCCGCATCTGGCCGCGGGCATGCAGAACCGCCATGCGGGCCGAGAGCGCGGTGCCGGTGGGCGAACGATCCACCTTGCCGGGCTGGATCGCCACCGCCGAACCTGCCCGCAATCCCTCCGGCCCGCGCTCCACCGGCCCCGCGAACAGGCAGAACGAGAAATGCCGCCAGTCGGGGTTCGTGGGATGATGGAAGCCCAGCGCCTCGGTCGCGGCGCGCGAAATCCTTGCCCCGAGCCGCGCGATGTCATGCGCCTCGTCCGCGGTCAGCGAGAAGCCCATCGCTGCCGCATCGACCATCACGAAGCTGTCGCCGCCGAAGGCCGTATCCACCGTCAGGGTGCCGAGCCCCTCGACCTCGAGCGCCGCGCCGAGCTTCTGGGCGAAGCTCGGCAGGTTCTGCACGAAGATGCGCTCGGCCTTGCCGTCCCGGCATTCGGCGCGCACCCGCACCAGCCCGCCGGGCGCCTCGAGCGTGAATTCGGTCACCGGCTCCCGCATCGGCAGGATGCCGCCGTCCAGCAGCACGGTCGAGACGCAGATCGAGTTGGACCCCGACATCGGCGGCGTGTCCTCCGGCTCCATGATGATGAAGGCGGCGGCGGCCTCGGGATGCTTCGGCGGCACCAGCAGGTTGACGTGGCGGAAGACCCCGCCGCGGGGTTCGTTCAGGACGAAGTTGCGCAAGCTCTGGTCCCGCGCGATCCAGCGGCTCTGCTCCCACACGGTCGCGCCCGGCGGCGGCGCCACGCCGCCCACGATCACATCGCCCACCTCGCCCTCGGCATGGGCCGAGATCACGTGAATCGTCTTCGTGCTGCGCATCGTCACCTCCCCGCGTCCGACACCTTTTCCATGTCCCGCCGCCCCGCGCCAGAGGGTTCTTCGAGCCGGTGCGCACAGCCCCGGCCGATCCGCCCGGGAGGCAGGCGGCGCTTTCGCCGCCCGACGCTTCCGTCCAGCCGCAATCTCGGCTAGGGCTGGGGCGCAGGAGAATGCCCGATGCCCGACGCCGCCCAGACCCCCACACCCGATGCGCCGCGCGCGCGGCTCGCGTCCCTGTCCGGCCTCGACCGCGTGCGGGGAATGCGCGACGGCACGCTGCCCGGCCCGCCGATCGGCGAGACGCTGGGCTTTCGCATCGCCGAGGCGGAGGCGGGCCGCGTCGTCGTGGAGGCGGTGCCGGGCCCGGCGCACGCCAATACCACCGGCCAGCCGCACGGCGGCTGGTATGGCGCGGTGCTCGACACCTGCATGGCCTGCGCCGTGCTGACCACGGTGCCGGCGGGCAGCAGCTACACGACGCTCGAATACCGGGTGAACGTGACGCGCCCGGTGCCGCTCGGGACGCGGGTGCGCGCCGAAGGGCTGGTGCAGCACGCCGGCCGGTCCACCGGCGTGGCGCGGGGCGAGATCCGCGGCGCCGAGGACGGCATCCTCTATGCCACCGGCTCCACCACCTGCCTGATCATGTCCGCCGGCTGAGCGGCAGCGTCGGCAGGTGCCAGCCGGCGGGCCGTGGCCGCCGCCCCGCCGTGGCCGTCGGGTGGACCGTCTCGGACGGGTCGCGCCCGACCACGCGGCGCGCGCGCAGCATGAAGGCCTTGCCCCAGCCCCGCGTCGTGCCGACCGAGGGGGCGGTGGGATCGGTCGCAAATCCCGCGCGCCAGCCCTCCGGCAGCGGCAGGCCGCTCGCCTCGGTCTTCTCCAGCATCCAGACCAGCGGGATGTTCGACAGCGGCCGCGCCGCGTCGAACCCGCCAAGCTGGCCGCCGACATCGCCATGCGCGCCCCGGAACCAGACCTGTTCCAGCCGGCCCCGCCAGTCGCCGGCGCGGGAATCCCAAAGGATCGGATCGAAGGCCGCCCGCGTCTCGTCGAGCGCGAGCGCGTGGAAACCCGCCTTCACCACCGGGCTCAGATGGTGGTTGTGGAACTCGTGGCTCGGCTCGGTCCAGACCCAGAGGAAGGGCAGCCGCACCCCCAGCGCCTTCACCGTGTCGAAGGCGCCGATCATCTCGATGGCGACCGCCTCGTGGCAGAACCGCCGGCGGAACACCGCCTCGCCGGGGCTGCCGGGCTCGCGCTGGTAGTAGCGGTAGGCAAGCTGGACATTGCGTTCGGTCGCATGTTCGGGCCTGAGAAGCCCGACCTGGTCGATGACCCCGGCGAGCGAGCGCACCGCATAGGCGCCGCGCGAATAACCGAAGAAGAAGATCCGGTCGCCCGGCCGGTAGCGGGTGGACAGCCACCCGTAGGCGCGTCGGATCTGGCGGTTGATGCCGCGCCCCATCGCCACCGCCGGCGTGTCGCGCCAGACGTGCCACTGCACCCCCGCCTCGTAGTAGAGCGAAAGCCGCGCCGAGGCGGGCCGCGACCTGAGAAGCCTGTAGATGAGCCCGATGTTGGTCTCCGCGCCGGGCTCCAGCGTCGACAGCGTTCCGTCGAGAAGCACGACATGGGTAACCGGGGCGCGGCCGCGCGGCGGCGGCTGCGTCTCGACCCGCCGGCCGATCCGCAGGAGTTGAAGCAGCTTTTCGGCAAGCCGCGTCACCGTACCACGCCCTTCCCGTCCCTGACGGCCATCCTATGACGGATCGTGCCCGAAACAAGGTATCGCGACATCTGACCCGCCACGCGCCGGCATGCCTGTTTCCCGCCGGGGCACAATGGCTTCCCCTCCCGGACGGCGTGGCCGGCATGGAACCAGGCGCTGTCATCCCCGCCCATCGGATCCTCCTGCCGCGCTTTCCCGGGCGCGGCCCGACTCCGGGCGCTTCCGCCGCCCCTTCCAGATAGATGGAGGCGCCGCCCGGTGATCCGAAGGTAACCACGGAAGTTTGACGAAAGCTTGATCGACCTTGCGGTCTTTCCGGGGCGGAAGACCCGCGAAAGAGGCCGACGCGTCGGGCGCCGGCCTTCGGTCCCGCGGACCGGCGCGCCGGCTCAGCCCTCCAGACGCATCACCGTGGCGATGGTCAGCGCGCCGAAGCCGTTGAAGCGGGTGTTGGTCGCCGTCGAATAGGCGCCCATCCCCGAAAGCACGACATAGTCGCCCTCGGCGATGTCCGAGGGCAGCATCACCTCGCCCGGCAGCCGGTCGACGCTGTCGCAGGTCGGCCCGAAGACCACGCGCGGGCTGACCGCACCCCGTCGCCGGCCGCCCTCGGGCGCCACGACCACGATGCGGTCGATCATCCCGGTGATCGGCAGTTCGTCGAGCGCACCGTAGGTGCCGTCGTTGAGGAACACATGCGCGCCGTCGCGCACCGCCTTGACCTGCGCGGCGAGCGTGAAGGCCTCGGCGACCAGCCCGCGCCCCGGCTCGCAGACCAGCGCCGGCGGCTCGCCCGCGAAGGCCTCCCCGGCGACGCGGCCGATCAGCGCGAAGATCGCCTCGAGCTGCGGGAGATCGCCGTTCACCCGGTGCGCCGGGAAGCCGCCCCCGGTGTTCAGCCGCCGCACCTTCACCCCCGCCCGCCGGCAGATCTCGGCCGCAGCGCGGATGTAGGCGTCCCAGGCCATCGGATCGGTGCATTGCGTCCCGGGATGGAAGGTCAGCGACGGGATGAACCCGTGGTCCGCGACCGCGCGCAGCAGGTCCGCCGCAAGCTCCACCGGGGCGCCGAACTTGGCGCCGAAGTTGTAGGCCGCCCCGGCGACCGGCAGCTTGAAGCGGACCGAGATTTCGCTGCCTTCGGCGGGCACCAGATCGACCAGCTTGGCCAGCTCCGACCGGCTGTCGACCGACCAGGACCGCACCCCCATCTCGACCGCGAAGGCGATCTCGTGGCGGGCGCGCACGGGGTTGTTGTAGTGCATCGCCGCCCCGGGCGCGAGCCGCGCGATCATCTCGATCTCGGCGGGCGAGGCCACGTCGAAGCCCTCGATCCCGGCGGCGACGAGGTTCTGGATCACCATCTCGTCGGGGTTCGACTTCACCGCATAGGTGACGAGGCCGGGAAAGCCGTCGAGGAACCGCCGCGCGGTGTCCTGAAGCACCGCCGGGGCGAAGAACATGACCGGATCGACCGGCCGTTCGATGCGAAGGAATTCGGACGGATTCGCCCAGATCGTCTTGGAAAGCCCCATCGGCCTCATCCTGCCAACAGAGCGCAGCCACCTCTTGCCCCGGCTCGACGGGTCGGGAGACGCTTACGCGTTTCAACCAACCAGGCCAGGTGCGTATGAGCCGCCCTTTTCCTGAACGAAGTGGGGGCGATATGGGGCACAACCTGACCGATGAAAAGGGTAGATTTGCGGCGCACGGTCGTTATTATGACGAAGAACATGCACAAATCGGCGGTGTTGCAGAATGGACGACCTCGACCGCACCATCCTCGGACTTCTCGGCGCCGACGCGCGGATGTCGGTGGCCACGCTCGCCCGGCGGTTGAAGGTGGCGCGATCGACGATCCAGGCGCGGCTGGAACGGCTCGAATCCTCGGGCGTGATCGCGGGCTATACCGTCAAGCTCGGCGAGGCGGCGCGGCAGAGCCGCATCCGCGCGACCGTGCTTCTCACGATCGAGCCGCGGGCGCAGGCCAACGTGCTGTCGCGGCTCAGGGCACTGCCATCGGTCGAACGCATCCACACCACCTCGGGCCGCGTCGACCTCCTGCTCCAGGTCGCCGCCGCCTCGACCACCTCGCTCGACGAGGTGCTCGACCAGATCGGCGAGATGACCGGGGTCAAATCCTCCGAAAGCCTCATCCACCTCTCGACCAAGCTCGACCGCGCGGTCTAGGGGCCCTCGCCCCGAGGCGGAAGAGGTCGAGGAAGCGCTGGCCCGTCGCCGGGTCGCCGCGGAAGCCGATCGTGCCGGCGCCGAGCCAGTGGGCGAGCGGCCGCGCGCCGTAGACCACCGGGGCGAGTGCGTTGGCGCTGCCGGCGAAGACGATCTCCCCCTCCGCCGCGCCCCGTTCCACCTCCCAGCGGCCGCGCTCGATCCGGCCGCGGAAGCTCTCCCGCCCGAGGTCGAACCCGGCGCTTCCCGCCACCGCCTTCGCCGCCCGGCGGTCGATCATCGCCGCCATCGACAGCATCAGCGCAGTGGGGCTGATGAACTTCTCCGGATCATGGCCGGGCGCCACCGCGCCGAAGCGGCAGAGCGCGTCCAGCACCGGCCGCACCCCGCCGCCGAGCGCCGTCAGCCCGTAGACCTGCACCCCGGCCGGGTCCGGCAGGGTGAGGCGGTGGACCAGCCCCGCCGCCTCCAGCCCCTCCAGCCGCCGGGTCAGGACCGAGGCGCTGATGCCGGGAAGGCCCGACCGGATCAGCGCGAAGCGCTTCGGCCCCAGCATCAGTTCGCGGGTCACCAGAAGCGCCCAGCGATCGCCCAGAAGGTCCAGCGCATGGGCCGCGATGCAGCCCTCGTCATAGATGCTGCGGGGCGCCGCCTGCGGGGTTCCGCCGATGTGAGTCATGTTTTCAGACCGATGGTTGCTTTTTACTACCTATGCGCCCAGCATGGACTTGCGCAACAGGAAAGGACTCGCCATGCCCTATATCGACGGATTCATCATCCCGGTGCCGACCGCCAAGCGCGAGGAATACCGCGCGCACGAGGCGAAATGGTGGCCGGAGTTCCGCAAGATGGGCGCGCAGTCGCTCGTCGTCGGCTGGGGCGACGACGTGCCCGCCGGCAAGCAGACCGATTTCATGCGCTCGGTGGCGGCAAAGGAGGACGAGACGGTCGTCTTCTGCTGGATGACCTGGCCCGACAAGGAGACCCGCGACGGCGCCTACAGGAAGATGGAGGAACAGTCGAAGACCGACCCGGCGATGACGCCCGAGGCCATGCCCTTCGACGGCAAGCGGATGATCTACGGCGGCTTCCGGCCGATCCTGATGGAAGGGGGCGCCGGATGAGCCACCACGGCGCGCCCTCATGGTATGAACTCGCCACGACGCCGGGCAAGCTTTCCGAGGCCGGCGCCTTCTACGGCAAGGTTCTCGGCTGGAAGGTGGAGGATGCCGGGATGAAGGGCTTCGCCTATCACCTCGCCCGCGCCGGCGGCGACCTGGTGGCGGGCGCGATGGACATGCCCGCCGACGCGGCCGGCATGCCGCCGATGTGGCTGATCTACTTCGCGGTCGACGACGCCGACCGCGCCGTGGCGCAGATGACGGCCGCCGGCGCAAGGGTCCACCGCCCGGTCACCCCGATCCCCGGCACCGGCCGCTTCGCCGTCCTCGCCGACCCGACCGGCGCGGCCTTCGGCATCCTCGAGCCCGAGCCGATGGAAGGCGGCGGCGCCGGCAATGCCTTCGACCAGGGGAAAGCCGGCCACGGCAACTGGCACGAGCTTGCCACCACCGATCCGAAGGCGGCGATGGCCTTCTACACCGGCGCCTTCAGCTGGACGCAATCGCGCAGCATGGACATGGACGGGATGGGATCCTACGACCTCTTTTCCCGAAACGGCGCCGACATCGGCGGGATGATGCGCCTTCCGCCCGGCGGCGGGACACGACCCAACTGGCTGCCCTACTTCGGCGCGAACGGCATCACGCCGGCGATGGAGCGGATCACGGCAGCCGGCGGCACCGTCCTGCACGGGCCGCAGGAGGTGCCCGGCGGCGCCTTCATCGCCGTGGCGCGCGACCCTGAAGGCGCGCATTTCGCCATCGTCGGTCCGAAGGAGGAAAGGCCATGACGTCCGAACGCATGATCACCTGCCTCTGGTTCGACGGCAACGCCCGCGAGGCGGCGGAGTTCTACGCCGCCACCTTCCCCGACAGCCATGTCGGCCGGGCCCTGGTCTCGCCCGCCGACAATCCCTCCACCGGCGAGGGCAAGGAGCTGACGGTGGAGTTCACCGTGCTCGGCCAGCCCTTCGTCGGCCTGAACGGCGGGCCCGCCTTCCGGTTCAACGAGGCGGTGTCCTTCATGGTCTATACCGACACGCAGGAGGAGACCGACCGCTACTGGAACGCGATCACCGGCAACGGCGGCGAGGCGATCGACTGCGGCTGGTGCCGCGACCGCTTCGGCCTCGTCTGGCAGATCACGCCGAGGGTGCTGGTGGAGGCGATCAACGACCCCGACCGCGCCGCCGCGAAGCGCGCCTTCGAGGCGATGATGACGATGCAGAAGATCGACATCGCCGCGATCGAGGCCGCCCGCCGCGGCTGACCCGCTCAGCCGAGGAGCTTCAGCCGCCGGAAAAGCCAGATCTGGAAGCCGCAGATCGCCAGCAGGAGCCCGCAGACCGCCCAGAAGGCCCAGGGGCTGTCCGCGCCGGGCACCCCGCCGACGTTGATCCCCAGAAGCCCGGTCAGGAGCCCGAGCGGCAGGAAGATTGCCGCCACCACCGACAGGACCAGCATCTGCCGGTTCATCGCCTCGGCGCGGATGTCCACCACCTGGTCGCGCACCACCTGGGCGCGGTCGCGGATCGCGTCGAGATCCTCGCCGAGCCGCGTCACCCGTTCGGCCGCCTCGCGCAGCCGGCTGCGGTCGCGGTTGGTCAGCCAGCCCAGTTCCTCGATCTCCAGCGTGGTCAGCGCGTCGCGCTGGGGGAACATGAAGCGCCGCAGCACCGAGGAGACCCGCCGCACGTCCGCGAGTTCCCGCCGCAACTCACCATCGACCGCCTCGCCCACCGCCTCCTCCAGGTCGTCGAGCCGCTCGGTCAGCGCCGCCAGCACCGGCTCGGCCCGGTCGGCGAGCCTCAGCGCGATCCGCGCCACGAGGTCGCCCTGCGTCACCGGCGCGCGGCCCGGCCGCATCCCCTCCATCACGTCGTCGAGCGCCTGCAACGGCCGCCGCCGGCAGGAGACGATGGCATGGTCGGTGATGCAGAGCCGGAGCGAGACCATGTCCTCGGGCTCCGCCCCCGGGTTGAGGTTCACCCCGCGCAGGTTCATCAGCACCATCTCGCCATGCACCGTGCAGCGCGGCCGAGTCTCCTCGGCCGTCAGCGCGGCGAAGGCGATCGGGTCGAGCCCGGCCTCCTGCAACCAACGCAATCCGTCAGGGCTCGAAAAGTCGACCCCGACCCAGACGAACCCCGCCGCGGGCGCAAGCCCGGCAAGGCCGCGGCCGGCGGGCGCCGCCGCCTCGGCCCCGCCCTGCCCGTCCATCACGAACGCCATCACCCCGTCCATCTTCGCCTCCCGCCCGGTCGGTGACAGACTGCCCCGCCCGGGCAGCATTGTCACCTGCCCCGCCCCTTCCCCTCGCGCCGCCCTTTCGCTAAGGGAAACCCGAGCGAGAGACGGGACGAGAGCGATGGAAAAGACCTTCAACGCCGCCGAGGCCGAAGAGCGCCTCTACGCCGCCTGGGAAAAGGCCGGCGCCTTCCGGGCCGGCGCGAACGCACGGCCGGGGGCGGAGACCTTCTGCATCATGATCCCGCCGCCGAACGTGACGGGCTCCCTGCACATGGGCCACGCCTTCAACAACACGCTCCAGGACATTCTCGTGCGCTGGCACCGGATGCGCGGCCACGACACGCTCTGGCAGCCCGGGCAGGACCATGCCGGCATCGCCACCCAGATGGTCGTCGAACGCGAGCTGGCGAAAAGCCAGCAGCCCTCCCGCCGCGAGATGGGGCGCGAGGCGTTCCTGAAGAAGGTCTGGGAATGGAAGGGCCAGTCCGGCGACACGATCATCACCCAGTTGAAGCGCCTCGGCGCCTCCTGCGACTGGACGCGCAACGCCTTCACCATGTCCGGCGCCCCCGGCGCCCCGGCGGGGGAGGAGGGCAATTTCCACGACGCGGTGATCAAGGTCTTCGTCGATCTCTACGACAAGGGCCTGATCTACCGCGGCAAAAGGCTGGTGAACTGGGATCCGCATTTCGAGACGGCGATCTCCGATCTGGAGGTCGAGAACGTCGAGGTGCCCGGCCACATGTGGCATTTCAAATACCCGCTCGCGGGCGGGGCGACCTACGACTATGTCGAGAAGGACGGGGACGGCAACGTCACCTTCCGCGAGAGGCGCGACTACATCTCCATCGCCACGACGCGGCCCGAGACCATGCTGGGCGACGGCGCCGTTGCGGTTCACCCATCGGATGAACGCTACGCGCCAATCGTGGGGAAACTCTGCGAAATCCCGGTCGGGCCGAAGGAACACCGCCGGCTGATCCCGATCATCACCGACGAGTATCCCGACCCGCATTTCGGCTCGGGCGCGGTCAAGATCACCGGCGCGCATGACTTCAACGACTATGCCGTGGCCCGGCGCAACGGCATCCCCTGCTACCGGCTGATGGACACCCGCGCCCACATGCGCAACGACGGCGCGCCCCATGCCGAGGCTGCCGCCGTCGCGCTCGCCGTCGCCCGCGGCGAACGGACCCTGACCGAGGCCGAGACCGACGCGCTGAACCTCGTGCCCGACGACCTCCGCGGGCTCGACCGCTACGAGGCGCGCAGACGCGTCGTCGAGCAGATCACCGCCGAGGGGCTGGCGGTGACGGTGCTGCACAGGAGCATCGACAGGGAGACCGGCGCCGAGCACCTCGAACGGGTGCCGCTGGTCGAAGAGAACCGGATGATGCAGCCGCATGGCGACCGCTCGAAGGTCGTCATCGAGCCGATGCTGACCGACCAGTGGTTCGTCGACACCCAGAAGATCGTCGGCCCGGCGCTCGAGGCGGTCCGCAAGGGCATGGCGGCGCAGGAGGCCAGCGCCTTCGACGAGAAGGCCGGCTACACCCGCATCCTGCCCGAACGGGACGCCAGGACCTATTTCCACTGGCTCGAGAACATCGAGCCCTGGTGCATCTCCCGCCAGCTCTGGTGGGGGCACCAGATTCCGGTGTGGTATGGCCTCGCTCCTAATGATGCAGAAGCGTTGGAGCACTTTCGGCGTGCAGAACGCGAATTGCCCGAAGCACGCTTCAGCGAGGATCGCTGGTTAGTGGAAGTGTGCGCACCCAATGAGGAAGAGGCGCGAAAGGTATTCGAGCTACTCTATCTCGACGGCTTCACCGTGGTCGAGAACGAAAGAGCGGCTGACGAGCATGTTGCCAACTCCGGGTTCAACCCAGTTTGGCGCGACCCCGATGTCCTCGACACCTGGTTCTCCTCCGGCCTCTGGCCGATCGGCACCCTCGGCTGGCCCGAGGAGACGGAGGAGCTCAGGAAATACTTCCCGACCGACGTGCTCGTCACCGGCTTCGACATCATCTTCTTCTGGGTCGCCCGGATGATGATGATGCAGCTTGCCGTCGTGGATCAGGTTCCCTTCCACACCGTCTATGTCCACGCCCTCGTCCGCGACGAGA
>JBDHSQ010000074.1:0-17404 GCA_039808285.1 Paracoccaceae bacterium | reverse complement strand
GACGGCGAACCCGGCCATGACGGCGACGGCGAGCACGGCGGTGACGGCGAGCACGGCGGCGACGGCGAACCCGGCCATGACGGCGACGGCGAGCATGGCGGCGACGGCGAGCACGGCGGCAAGGGCGGCGACGGCAAGCACTACGGCGGCGGCAAGGGCAAGGGCGGAAAGGGCAGAGCCCCGTCACCGGGTCTCTGAGCGCCTCCGGCGCGCGCCGGTAGGGCCGGAGGGGCGCTTCCCGGACGGCCGATCTCAAAGAGAAAAGGGGCGCGCCAAAGGCGCGCCCCTTTCCTTTCGGACCGCTCCGGACCGGCGGTCAGTGTGCCGTCGCGCCCGCGCTGTCTGACTTCTCGGACAAGGCGGTCTTGGCGGCCTCCTCGGCCTCGGCATCCCATTCGATCGGCTCCGGCATCCGCACCAGCGCGTTCTTCAGGACGTCCCGGACGTGGCTGACGGGGATGATCTTCAGCCCCTGCTTCACGTTGTCGGGGATCTCCGGCAGGTCCTTGGCGTTCTCCTCGGGGATCATCACCGTCTTGACGCCGCCGCGCAGCGCCGCCAAGAGCTTCTCCTTCAGGCCCCCGATCGCCAGCACGTTGCCGCGCAAGGTCACCTCGCCGGTCATGGCGATGTCCTTGCGGACCGGGATCTGGGTCAGCACCGAGACGATCGAGGTCACCATCGCCACGCCGGCCGAGGGACCGTCCTTGGGCGTGGCGCCTTCGGGGACGTGGACATGGATGTCGATCTTCTCGAACACCGGCGGCTTCACCCCGATCTCGGGGCTGATCGCGCGGACGAAGGAGGACGCGGCCTCGATCGATTCCTTCATCACCTCGCCGAGCTTGCCGGTGGTCTTCATCCGGCCCTTCCCGGGCAGCTTCAGCGCCTCGATCGACAGCAGGTCGCCGCCGACCGAGGTCCAGGCGAGCCCGGTGACGACGCCGATCTGGTCCTCCTTCTCGGCCAGGCCATAGCGGAACTTCTTCACCCCGAGGAAATCCTCGAGGTTCTCGGGCGTGACCTCGATCCGGTCGGTATCCTTGCGGACGATCCGGGTCAGCGCCTTCCGCGCGATCTTGGAAATCTCGCGCTCGAGGTTGCGCACGCCGGCCTCGCGGGTATAGGTGCGGATCATCTCCGTCACCGCCGCGTCGGTCAGCCTGAACTCCGACTTCCTCAGCCCGTGGTTCTTCACCTGCTTGGGGATCAGGTGCTGCCTGGCGATCTGGAGCTTCTCGTCCTCGGTGTAGCCCGCGAGCGGGATGATCTCCATCCGGTCGAGCAGCGGCCCCGGCATGTTGTAGCTGTTGGCCGTGGTCAGGAACATCACGTTCGACAGGTCGTATTCGACCTCGAGGTAGTGGTCCATGAACGTGTTGTTCTGTTCGGGGTCGAGCACCTCGAGCATCGCCGAGGCCGGGTCGCCGCGGAAGTCCTGGCCCATCTTGTCGATCTCGTCGAGCAGGATGAGGGGATTGGTGGTCTTGGCCTTCTTCAGCGCCTGGATGATCTTGCCGGGCATCGAGCCGATGTAGGTCCGCCGGTGGCCGCGGATCTCCGATTCGTCGCGCACCCCGCCGAGCGAGATGCGGATGAACTCGCGCCCCGTCGCCCGCGCGACCGACTTGCCGAGCGAGGTCTTGCCGACGCCCGGAGGGCCGACAAGGCAGAGGATCGGGCCGCGGAGCTTGGCCGAGCGCTGCTGCACGGCGAGGTATTCAACGATCCGCTCCTTGACCTTCTCGAGCCCGTAGTGGTCGTCATCAAGGATCTGCTGGGCCTTGCGCAGGTCCTTCTTGACCCGGGACTTGATCCCCCAGGGCAGGCTCAGGAGCCAGTCGAGGTAGTTGCGCACCACCGTCGCCTCGGCCGACATCGGCGACATCGACTTCAGCTTCTTCAGCTCCGCCTCGGCCTTGTCGCGCGCCTCCTTCGAGAACTTGGTGCCGGCGATCCGCTCGGCCAGCTCGTTGATCTCGTTCTGGCCTTCCTCGCCGTCGCCCAGCTCGCGCTGGATCGCCTTCATCTGCTCGTTGAGGTAGTATTCGCGCTGGGTCCGCTCCATCTGGCTCTTGACCCGGCTCTTGATCTTCTTCTCGACCTGGAGGACCGACATCTCGCCCTGCATCAGGCCGTAGACCTTCTCGAGCCGCTCGGCGACGTCGAGCGTCTCCAGAAGCTCCTGCTTCTGGCCCACCTCGATGCCGAGATGGCCGGACACGAGATCGGCGAGCTTGGCCGGGTCACGCGCCTCGGAAACGGCGGACAGCGCCTCCTCCGGCACGTTCTTCTTGATCTTGGCATAGCGCTCGAACTCCTCGGCGACCGAGCGCAGGAGCGCCTCGACGCTGGCCCTGTCACCGGGGGTTTCCGCCAGCAATTCGCTCCGCGCCTCGAAATAGGCGTCGTTCGGCACGAATTCCACGATCCGCACGCGGGCGCGGCCCTCGACCAGCACCTTCACCGTGCCGTCGGGCAGTTTCAGAAGCTGGAGCACATTGGCCAGCACCCCGGCCCGGTAGATCCCCTCGGCGGTGGGTTCGTCCTGCGTGGGGTCGATCTGTGACGACAGGAGGATCTGCTTGTCCTCCTTCATCACCTCTTCCAGCGCCCGCACCGATTTCTCGCGGCCGACGAACAGCGGCACGATCATGTGCGGAAACACCACGATATCGCGCAGCGGCAATACCGGGTAGCTGGGGGAAAGCTGCTCTTGCATTCGCATTACCTGTTCTTCGCAAAAGGACACCGGCCCCGGTCATCGGCGGCACCCGGCCCTTTCCGTTCCGCGGTCTATCTATGCAGGCCGGTGGCCCGCTTCAACCGGCGCTCGCCGGCACCCCGTCACAATGCCGTCACCGGCCGCCGGGGGCAAGGCGGCTTTGGCCCGGAGCGGGCGTTTTCGGCCGCGCGCGGCCGGCGCCCTTTCCGCCCGGCCTGACGGCCGGGCGGTCAGGCTGAGGTCGCGGCTCATTCGGCGGCGATGGCGGCCCGGGTCTTGACGGCGGGCATGCTGAGCACCGCGTAGCTGCGCCCGTCCTGGACATAGGGCTGGCCGATCCGGTCGCAGGCCCAGCCGAGTTGCCGGAGCGCCCTGAGGAGCGGCAGCCGGGTCAGCGAGATGAGCTGCAAGGCGCCGCGGGCACGGGCCATGCCGGCCAGCCCGTCGACGATGAGCGACAGGCATTCCGCCCGCTCCTCAGCCGAGCCGATGTCCTCGGCCATGACGAGGCGCGAGCATTCCCAGACGCTCGGGGTGCGGATCGGCCCGTCGATCACGCTTTTCGGGATCGTCGGCAGCTTGCCCTCGAGCACGTCGTTCAGCATGCAGCCCGCCCCGTTCCATTCCGCCGCGGTCGAGAGCATCCGCGCCCCGCCGATCAGCCGCCCGTCGCGCAGCACCAGCGAGTAATGGGTGAGCGGATTGTCATACTGGTCCATCTCGACGAAGTCGTTGTGCGGGATGTCCCAGCCAAGCTCGTCGACGAAGACCCGCTTGCGCATCCTGAGGTAGTCGTAGAAGGCCGCACCGTGGCGGTGCATGTCGAGAAGGTCGAAGGTGATGTTTTCCATGATATGCCCCTCCTGAAAGGCGAGGCGATTAGAGCATCAACCGGAATCCGGAAAAATCCTATTTGGCGAGTTTCCGTCACAGTTTCGCCATATGAGTGTGCCGTGCCACGGCCCGGCCGCCACGGGCCGGCCCGGGTCAGATCAGCCCGTGCCGCGCCGCGATCGAGACGCCGTGGCTGATCGTCCTGGCGCCGAGCTTCAGCTTGGCGTTCTTCAGCCGCTGCTTGATCGCCCCTTCCGAAACGCCGAGGCGCCCGGCGATCTCCTTCAGGAGAAGCCCTTCGCGCACCATCCTCAGCGCCTCCAGCTCGGCCTCGGTCAGGTTCGTCGGCGGCGCCGTCGCCTCGTGCAGCCGCCTGAGCTTCTGGCCGAGAAGGCCGATCTCGTCGTCGGTGAATTCCCGGTCGCCGCGGGCGAAGGAGCCGAAGCTGCGCTGGCCCTCGGTGCCGGTCGAGGCGCAGGAAATCGCCGCGCCGTAGATCAGCCCGTGGCCCGCGGCCTGGGTGAGGATGCCCAGCGGGTCGGGCAGCGTGATCTCGCTCCAGCGGATCGCGCCGGCATTGCCGTAGAGCCACTGCATGACCGGGTCGAACAGCATGTAGCCGCGCTGGGTATAGCGGTCGATCCAGGCTTCGGGTAAGGCGTTGGTCTCGGCGATCGGAAAGGCGAAGCCGACCCGAAGGGCGATGTAGTAGCCCGCGGGGGCGATGGTGGAAAACTCACGACCCTCCCCCGCGTGCTGCATGGTAAATTCTTCCCGTTAACGTTCACACGGGCCAGAAACAAACGACCCAGAGTTGTGGCGACGAGGCGGATATGCCACGAAACGGCGGGCGACGGAAGACGGAGGAACCCCCGGGGGGCGGGATGCACGAACAGGACCAGATCAGCGGCCTTCTCGCAAGGCTGCACGCGGCAAGCCCGGCGGGTTTCGCCATCGCGCTCCACGTGCGATACAGCGCGCCGCGATACCTTTTCCAGTCCTACCGGAAGGACTGGCTCGACACCTATTCGCGCGAGGGGCTGGTGCTGCACGATCCGGTGGTGCGCTGGGGATTCTCGAATGATGGCACCATCCGCTGGAGCGCGCTCGATGACCCTTCGGGCGTGATGAAGCGGGCGGCCGCCTTCGGCCTTTGCTACGGCGCGGTGATCGCCTTCGTGCGCAACGGCTCGCGTTCGATGGCGGGCTGCGCCCGCACCGACCGGGAACTGACCGATGACGAGATCGGCGAGATGAAGGGCATCCTCGAGACCCTGCACGACCTCACCGAACGCGTCGAAACCCTTTCACCCGCGGTCCACATGACCCTGAGGCAGATGTCGATCTACCTGACGCACGGCTGAGCGGGCGGGTCAGACGGGCTCGATGTCGCCTTCCGCGCGCGCCGCATGGAAGGCCTCGGCGAAGGCGGCAAGCCGGCCCGCCGCGATCGCGTCGCGCAGGCCCTGCATCAGTTCCTGATAGTAATGCAGGTTGTGCCAGGTCAGGAGCATCGAGGAAATGATCTCGCCCGCCCGGAAGACATGGTGCAGATAGGCCCGGCTGTAGCACCGGCAGGCCGGGCAGGAGCAGCCTTCGTCGAGCGGTCGCGGGTCGTCCGCGTGCCGCGCGTTCTTGATGTTCACGACGCCCCGGCGGGTGAAGGCCTGCCCCGTGCGCCCCGAGCGCGAGGGCAGGACGCAGTCCATCATGTCGATGCCGCGCATCACCGCGCCGACGATGTCGTCGGGCTTGCCCACGCCCATCAGATAGCGCGGCCTGTCGGCAGGCAGCATCCCCGGCGCATAGTCGAGAACGCCGAACATCGCCGCCTGCCCCTCGCCCACGGCGAGCCCGCCCACGGCATAGCCATCAAAGCCGATTTCCCTGAGTTTTCCGGCGCTTTCCTCGCGCAGTTCGCGCGTCACGCCGCCCTGCTGGATGCCGAAGAGCGCGTGCCCCGGCCGGTCGCCGAAGGCATCGCGCGACCTCTGCGCCCAGCGCATCGACAGGCGCATGCTTTCGGCGACGCGTTCCACCGGTGCCGGCAGCGCCGGGCATTCGTCGAAGCACATGACGATGTCGGAGCCCAGAAGCCGCTGGATTTGCATGCTGCGCTCGGGGCTGAGCATGTGGCGCGAGCCGTCGATATGGGAGGAGAAGCGCACGCCCTCCTCGCCGAGCTTTCGCAGTGCGGAAAGGCTCATCACCTGGAAGCCGCCCGAGTCGGTCAGGATCGGGCGGTCCCAGTTCATGAAGCGGTGCAGGCCGCCGAGCGCCGCGATGCGTTCGGCCGTGGGCCGCAGCATCAGGTGGTAGGTGTTGCCCAGCAGGATGTCGGCCCCGGTCGCGCGGACGCTTTCGGGCAGCATCGCCTTCACCGTGCCGGCGGTGCCCACGGGCATGAAGGCGGGGGTGCGGACATCGCCCCGGGGGGTGGCGAGGACGCCGGTGCGGGCAGCGCCGTCGGTGGCGTGGAGCGTGAAGGAGATGCGGTCGGCCATGCCGCGCTCATAGCCCGTCCGGACGCAGCGGTGAAGGGCCGATCCGAAGATGCGCCCGGGGGGCGGGCGGGCGCAAGCGATCCGCCCCCCGCGCCTCTTCCCGCGCCTCCCCCGCCTCGCGCGCGGGAGGCTCCGAGCCTCCGGCGGGGGTATTTCGGGCAACGAAGAAACCGCGGCGGGATGCCTCGGGCGGCGGTCTTTACGGCAGCGCGACAATTCCCTATATATTCGCTCAACTAAGCACAGGACACGCGATGACCGCCGAACTCGCCGCCCCCGTCGAGGGCACCCCGCTGATCAGGCCGTCGACCACCGACCATCCGCTCTACGAGAGCGTCGTGGAGGCGTGCCGGACGGTCTACGACCCCGAGATCCCGGTCAACATCTTTGACCTGGGCCTGATCTACACGATCGATATCTCTCCTGAAAACGAGGTGAGGATCGTGATGACGCTGACCGCGCCGGGCTGCCCGGTGGCCGGCGAGATGCCGGGCTGGGTGGCCGACGCGGTGGAGCCGATCGACGGCGTGAAGCAGGTCGATGTCGAGATGACCTTCGAGCCGCAATGGGGCATGGACATGATGTCCGACGAGGCGCGGCTGGAACTCGGCTTCATGTGATAAAGCTTTTTGACTTGATTATCGAATTTGAAAGCCTTAAGACTTGTTATCTGAAAAACAAGTCCGGAGACTTGGCGTGGCATCCGTCCTTCCGACCGTTGCCGTCCTCACCGGCGACCTGATCGATTCGACACGGGCAGGGCGGGACCGCATCGACCGGACGATGCGGCTCCTCTCCGGCGACCTGCCGGACGGCATCCGCTGGGGCTGGGGGCCATCGGACCTGCGGTTCACCCGGTTCCGCGGCGACGGCTGGCAGGCCCTCCTGCCCGCCCCCGCCCATGCGCTCCGCTGGGCCGTCGTCCTGCTCGCCGCCCTGCGCGCCGATCCCCGCGCCATCGGAAGCCGCATCGCGATCGGCATCGGCGCCGCCCCGGACCTCGGGGACGGGGATCTCGGCGACGCCTCCGGACCTGCCTTCGAGGCCTCGGGGCGCGGCCTCGACGCCATGACCAAGGACGAGCGGCTGTCCCTGACCGGCGGCGACGCTGCCGCCGCGGCCGAGGCCGCGCCGGTCCGGATCACCGCGGCGGAAAGGGCAGTCGCGATGCTGATCGACGAGCGATCCCTTCGCTGGACGCCCGACCAGGCGGAGGCGGCGGCACATTTCCTGCATCCCGCTGCTCCTCCCGCGACCGGGATCGCCCAGAGGCTCGGCATCACGCCGCAGGCGGTGGGCTACCGGCTGAGGGGCGCGGGCGCGAAGGCGCTGAGGGAGGCGCTGGAGGCGCTGGAGGCGGACTGGGCGAGACGGTGGGAAACGGGAAGATGACCGAGACTTTCGCAGCCCTGCTCCTTGCCCATGCGCTTGCCGATTTCGTCTTCCAGACGCGCCGGATCGCGCTGAACAAACGGCGCCTGCCGGTCCTGTTGCTGCATGGCGCGATCGTTCTGGCCCTGACGCAGACGGCGCTTGGCCGGGTCGATTCCTCGGAGGTTCTGGCGCTCGCGCTGGCCCATGTCGTCGTTGACGGGTTCAAGGCCCGGCTCACCCCGGCGGGGCTCGGCGCTTTCCTGGCCGATCAGATGGCCCATGTCGCGCTGCTCGCGGCCCTTGCCATCTGGCGGCCCGGTCTCTGGGCCGGCGGGCTCTGGGCGGGGCTCGCCTGGCTGCCCGGGCTGATGGCGCTCATGGCGGGGGCGATCCTCGCGACGCGGGCGGGCGGATTCGCGGTGGGGTTCCTGATGAAACCCTGGGCCGGCGTCGATCTGCCCAGGGGGCTTGCCAATGGCGGGCTCCTGATCGGGCTTCTCGAACGCGGGCTCATCTTCCTTCTTGTGATGGTGGACCAGGCGGCGGGCATCGGCTTTCTCATCGCCGCGAAATCGGTGCTGCGATTCGAGACCACCTCGAAGGACCAGAGCGCCAGCGAATACGTGATCATCGGCACCCTCGCCTCCTTCGGCTGGGCGCTGGTTTTCGCCTATGCCACGAAGGCGCTGGTGCAGGCGCTGCCGCCCATTGGAATTCCCGCCGCAATTCCTTAGATTAAGCGTCAGGAAACGGAGACACGCGATGTTCGGCATTCCCGGCAAGGCCCCGGTGACGATCACCCCCCGGGCGGTCGCCCAGATCGCCCGTCTGATGGCGAAGGACGGGGCCTACGGGCTCCGCCTCGGGGTGAAGAAAGGCGGCTGCGCGGGCATGGAATACACGATGGAATTCGCCGCCCGGCCCGGCCCGATGGACGAGGTCGTCGAACAGGACGGCGCGCGGGTGATGATCGCGCCGATGGCGCAGATGTTCCTGTTCGGCACCGAGATCGACTATCAGACCTCGCTGCTGGAATCCGGCTTCCGCTTCAACAACCCGAACGTGGCCGAAGCCTGCGGCTGCGGCGAGTCGATCAAGTTCAAGGATGCGGCGGCCGGTTCCGGGGCATGAGCGTCTCGGCGGCCGGCATCGACTTCGCGCTGGAGCTTTTCGAAGGGCTCGGGCCGCTCTCGACGCGCCGCATGATGGGCGGGCTCTGCCTGTATCGCGACGGCGTCATCTTCGCGCTCCTGCGTTCGGACGGATCGCTCTGGCTGAAGGGTGCGGGCGCCTTCGCCGCCCGCATCACCGCCGAAGGGTGGGAACGCTGGACGCATGCGCGGGCCGGGCGGCGGCCGACCGCGATGCCCTACTGGCGGCTTCCCGACGCCGCCCTTGACGATCCCGACCACGCCTGCGATCTCGCCCGCGAGGCGTTGCGCGATCTGACCTGACGGAGGAGCCCATGCGGCGGAAACTGGCGGCCGGGAACTGGAAGATGAACGGGCTGGCGGCGGACCTGTCCGAGATCGAGGCGCTGGCCGCGGCCCATCCCGCGCCGCGATCCGAGGTGCTGGTCTGCCCGCCCGCGACGCTGATCGCGCAGATGGCGTGGAAGGCGCGCGGCAGCGCGGTCATGGTCGGCGGGCAGGACTGCCACGCGAGGCCCTCGGGCGCCCATACCGGCGACATCGCCGCAGCGATGCTGAAGGACGCCGGCGCCAGCCATGTGATCCTTGGCCATTCCGAACGCCGCGCCGATCACGGCGAGACCGATGCGCTTGTCCGCGCGAAGGCAGGGGCCGCCGATGCCGCGGGGCTCGTCGCGGTGATCTGCGTCGGCGAGACCGAGGCGGAGCGAGATGCGGGCGAGACGCTTGGCGTGATCGGCGCGCAGCTTCGCGGCTCGGTGCCCGACGGCGCCACGGCAGCCAGCACGGTGATCGCCTACGAACCCGTCTGGGCCATCGGCACCGGGCGCACGCCGACGCCTGCCCAGATCGCCGAGGTCCACGACTTCCTCCGTGCCGAACTCGGCGCGCGGTTTGCCGACGCGGAGGACTTCCGGCTGCTTTACGGCGGGTCGGTGAAGCCGTCGAACGCAGCCGAGATCTTCGCCACGTCGAACGTGGACGGCGCACTCGTCGGCGGGGCGAGCCTCAAGGCCGCCGATTTCGGCGCGATCATCGCCGCGCTCGACGCCGCCTGACATTCGCGACGCGCGGGGTCGCTTCCGGGCGGGCCTCTCCCCGGCCGGTCCGCCTAGCCTGCCGCAAAGAGACCTGCGCGGAGCTTTCCGGCGTGACGATCGCCACTTCCCTCCCCTCGCCGGGACGATCCTCCCTGGCGGCGAATCTTGCCTGCATGGGCTCCATGCTCGTCTGGGCGCTGGGCTTTCCGCTGGCCGACGCGCTTCTTGCGACCCTGCCGCCCGTTGCGGTCACGGCGCTGCGCCTGGCCTTCGCCACCGCCTTCCTCCTGCCCGTCTGGATCATCGCCGACGGCTGGCGCGAGGTCCGCGCCGCCAACTGGACCCGCGGCCTCGGCGTCGGCGCCCTCGGGATGGGGCTTGGCGCGCTTCTCCTCGTCTACGGGCAGAGCCGCACCGACGGCATCACCGCCGCGGTGATCGCGGCGACCATGCCGGTCGTGGCGATCGCGCTCGAATGCCTGCTCGACGGCCGCCACCTCAGGCCCCGCATCGCCCTGGGCATCCTTCTCAGCGTGACGGGCGGGGTCGCCGTCTACGGGGCGCGGATGGGAAGCCTGAACATCGGCATCGGCGCATGGGCGGTCCTGGCCTCCGTCGCCATCTTCGCCTGGGCCTCGCGCGCCTCGGTCACGGCTCTGCCCGGCCTGTCGGCGATCGGACGGACGGCGGTCACGATCACCGGGGGCGCGCTCGCCATCGCGGCGTTTCAGGCGCTTTTGCCGGCTTTCGGCGGCGAAGCGATGCCCTGGGGCCGGATCGGCCCGCGGGACTGGGTCTATGCCGCGCTCTACGGCGTGGGCTCGATGGCGATCTCGCAGATCCTGTTCCTGATCGGGGTCGCCGGACTCGGCATCGGCGTCGCCGCCATGCACATCAACATCGCCCCCTTCTATGTCATGCTCTTCGCGCTCGCCTTCGGCGCGGCCTGGAGCTGGCCGACCGCAGGCGCGGCAGCGCTGGTCGTCCTCGGCGTCGTGATCGCGCAGGGGCGGCGGCCGGCATGAGCGCGGCGCGGGCCGCGGTCCGGTTCCTGCCATGAAGAGCCTCCGCCAGTCACCCACCGACGACGGCTTCGTGCAGAACCCCTACCGGTTCTACGACCGCGCCCGCGCCCTGGGGCCGCTCTTCGTCTGGGAGGACTACGGGCTTGTCTGCGCCACCTCGGCCGCCGCGGTGGGCGCGATCCTGCGCGACCGCCGCTTCGGCCGCGAGGTGCCCGCCGAGAAGCGCCGCGCCATCCCCGATCATCTCGCGCCCTTCTACGCGGTCGAGGCCCATTCGATGCTGGAGCTGGAGCCGCCCCGCCACACGCGGCTGCGGTCGCTGGTGCTGCGCGCCTTCACCTCGCGCCGGATCGCGGCGCTGGCACCCGAAATCGCGGCGCTGTCGCATCACCTGATCGACGCCTTTCCGGACGGGGAGTTCGACCTTCTTCCTGCCTTTGCCCGCAAGCTGCCCGTGATCATCATCGCCCGCCTCCTCGGCGTGCCCGAGGACCGTTCGGATGATCTTCTCGCCTGGTCGAACGCAATGGTCGGGATGTATCAGGCCCGCCGCAGCCGCGCGACCGAGGATGCCGCCGTGGCCGCCACGCAAAGCTTCACGACCTTCCTGCACGCCCATGTCGAGCGGCGCCGGACACGACCGGCCGACGACCTCATCACCCATCTCATCGCCGCCGGGAGCGGGGGCGACCGGCTTTCCACCGACGAGCTGATCACCACCTGCATCCTGCTTCTGAACGCCGGCCACGAGGCCACCGTCCACATCATCGGAAACGGGGTCAAGGCACTGATCGAGCACGGTTTCGGGGCCGAGGCGCTGGTCCCGGACCGGGCCGAGGCCACCGTCGAGGAAATCCTGCGCTTCGATCCCCCGCTCCACCTCTTCACCCGCCACGCCTACGAAAACGCCGAGATCGCGGGCCATGTCTTTCGCCGCGGCGACGAGGCGGGCTGCCTTCTGGCCGCCGCGAACCGCGACCCGGCGCTCTGGCAGGCCCCCCGCCGCTTCGACCCGGCCCGCCCGGTGAAGCCCGGCCTCAGCTTCGGCGCGGGCCTGCACTTCTGCGTCGGCGCCCCCCTCGCCCGGCTCGAGCTTCGGATCGCGCTGCCGATCCTCTTCGCTCGGCTCCCGGGCCTCACGCTGGTCGAGCCGCCGCGCTACGCCAACCTCTACCACTTCCACGGGCTCGAGCGGCTGGTCGTCCGCCGCTGACAAAGGGCTCGGGCCGAGAGACGGCGAACACCACCGGAAGCCTTTGGAGAAGGGGGCGCGATCTGGTATACGTTCGAGCGGCGTTTCAGCAGGCAAGACCTCGCAGTCCACAAGGAGGAAACGCCATGACAGTGCAAATCCGCAGTCTCGAGTCGAAGCCGGTTGCCGTCGCCGATGACGCCGTAGAGGCGCTTCGGGCAAGACTTCGCGGAACGGTCGCCCTGAACGGCGACGCCGGGTATGACGAGGCCCGGACCGTCTGGAACGCGATGGTGGACCGCAAGCCCGGACTCGTGGTCCGTGCCCGCGGAGCCGGAGACGTCTGCGCGGCGGTCGACTTCGCGCGCGAGAACGGCCTGCTGCTCTCGGTCCGCAGCGGCGGGCACCAGATCGCCGGTCACTCGGTGGCCGAGGGGGCGGTGCTGCTCGACCTGTCGCTGATGAAGTCGGTCCGCGTCGATGCCGCGGCGAGGACCGCCTGGGTGGAGCCCGGCGCGACGCTCGGCGATGTCGACAAGGAAACCGCCGCCAACGGGCTGGTGCTGCCCACCGGCATCAACTCCACCACCGGCATCGCCGGGCTGACGCTCGGCGGCGGCTTCGGCTGGCTCACGCGCAAACACGGCATGACGCTCGACAACCTGATCTCCGCCGATGTGGTGACGGCGGACGGCAGGCGCCTCAGGGCCAGCGAGACGGAGAACCCCGACCTCTTCTGGGCGATCCGCGGCGGCGGCGGCAATTTCGGCGTCGTCACCGGGTTCGAGTTCGCGCTGCATCCGATGCGCGGCGAGATTCTCGCCGGGCTCATCGTCCATCCCTTCGCCGAGGCGCCGCGGCTCTACCGCGCCTACCGTGACCTTGCCCCCCGGCTGCCGGAGGAGCTGGCGGTCTGGACCGTCTGCCGCAAGGCGCCGCCGCTGCCGTTCCTGCCCGAAGCATGGCATGGCCGCGAAATCTTCGTCTTCGCGGTCTGCCATACCGGCGATCCGGCGGAGGGCGAGAAGGCCCTGGCCGAGGTGCGCGCGCTCGGCAAGCCGATCGCCGATGTCGTCGGCCCGGCGACCTTCGCCGGGTGGCAGACGGCCTTCGACCCGCTGCTCGCGCCGGGGATGCGCAACTACTGGAAAAGCCACGACTTCGCCGACCTTCCCGATGACCTGATCGACACGCTTTCGACGGCTCTGGGCGACAGCCCGGCGCCGGACTGCGAAATCTTCATCGCCCAGGTCGGCGGCGCGATGGCCAGGGTGGCGCCGGGTGCCACCGCCTACCCGCAGCGCAATGCGCATTACATCATGAACGTCCATACCCGCTGGACGGACAGGGCCGGAGACGATGCCTGCCGGGCCTGGGCGCGCGATGTCTTCGCGCGGACCGCGCCCTTCTCGATGGGAACCGCCTACATCAACTTCATGCCCGAAGACGAGACCGACCGGGTGAACGGCGTCTACGGCGGCAACCTGAAGAGGTTGCAGGAGATCAAGGCGAGATACGATCCGGGCAACCTGTTCCGGATGAACCACAACGTTGCCCCCGCGCGGGCGATGGTCGCCGCGCAATAGGCCGGAGAAAGGGGCCGGAGGCGATCCGGCCCCGCACCCTTCTGCCGTCAGAGCGGCAGGAGCGTCGTCGACTTGATCTCCTCCATGCTGAGCAGCGCGGTGACGTTGTAGATCTTCACCTCGGAGATCAGCGCCTGGTAGAAGGTGTCGTAGGCCCGGGCGTTCCTCACCCGGACCTTCAGGATGTAGTCGATGTCGCCCGCGAGCCGGTGCGCCTCGAGCACCTCGGGCCGCGCCTTCAGCGTTCGCAGGAACTTCTTCTGCCACTCCGCCTCGTGCTCGGAGGTGCGGATCAGGACGAAGAAACAGGCCTCGAGCCCCAGCGCCTCGGCGTCGAGCAGCACCGTCTGACGGCCGATCACGCCGGCCTCCTTCAGCTTGCGGATCCGGTTCCACACCGGCGTCTTCGACGAGCCCACCTTGCGGGCGATCTCGTCGAGCGACTGGGAGGCGTCTTCCTGAAGCTCCCTGAGGATTTTCCGATCCATCTCATCCAGCCGGACCGCCATTCGCCTATTCCCCCGATTCCGAAACGCAGGTTCCACCATGAGCCTGATACGAAACGAGCGTCCTTATCTGCAAGGCGGTATAGCAATGGATGGGGAAATTTTCCTATATTTCCCCAACAAAAACCGCCAACCCCCGGGGACCGCAGGATGAGCCGCGCCTTCACGCCGAAAGTCGTCACCGCCAATGCGCTCGTCGAGGGCGATGTCGTCTACCTCACCGCCGACGACCGCTGGACGCGCGATCATGCCGAGGCGGAGCTGATCGAGGACGAAGCCCATGCGCAACTGCGGCTGCTGACGGCGGAGCGTCAGAAGAACACCGTCGTCGGCGCCTATCTCGCCGACGCGCGGCGGGGCCCGGACGGCCCCGAACCGGTCCATTTCCGCGAGGCCTTCCGCACCCGCGGCCCGTCGAACTACGCCCACGGCAAGCAGGAAGCGCGCCATGTATGAATATTCGGACTTCGACGAAGCCTTCGTGCGGGAACGCAACGCGCAGTTCCGGGCGCAGGTCGAACGCCGGCTTTCCGGCGCGCTGACCGAGGACGAGTTCCGGCCGCTCCGGCTGATGAACGGGCTCTACCTCCAGCTTCACGCCTACATGCTGCGGATCGCGATCCCCTACGGCACGATCTCGTCGGCGCAGATGCGCCAGCTTGCCTATATCGCCGAGCGCTGGGACAAGGGCTACGGCCATTTCACCACGCGGCAGAACATCCAGTTCAACTGGCCGAAACTGACCGACGTGCCGGATATCCTCGAGGCGCTGGCCGATGTCGGCATGCACTCGATCCAGACCTCCGGCAACACCATCCGCAACGTCACCGCCGACCATTTCGCCGGCGCCGCCGTGGACGAGATCGAGGATCCGCGGCCGACGGCAGAGCTGATCCGCCAGTGGTCGACCGACCATCCCGAATTCCAGTTCCTGCCGCGCAAGTTCAAGATCGGCGTCTCCGGTTCCCCCCATGACCGCGCCGTCACCAAGTCGCACGACATCGGCCTCAGGATCGTGCGCGGCGGGTCGGGGCAGACCGGCTACGAGGTTCTTGTCGGCGGCGGGCTCGGCCGCACGCCGATGGTGGCCCAGGTCATCCGGCCGTTCCTGAAGAAGGCGGACCTGCTGCCCTATCTCGAGGCGATCGTGTCGACCTACAACGTGATGGGCCGGCGCGACAACAAGTTCAAGGCGCGGGTGAAGATCACCGTCTTCGAGAACGGGATGGAGCGGTTCCGCGATGCAGTAGAGACACGTTTCGAACATATCAGGACCGAATTTCCGCGGCTGAATCCAGAATTGATTGCACGAATCGAACAATCCTTTGCGCCCCCCGCGCTCCAGGGGGCGCCCGAGGACGGCTTCCATGCCGCCCGCGCGGCCGACCCGGTGTTCCGCGCCTGGACCGACACCAACCTGACCGCGCATCGCGCCCCCGGCCACGCCATCGTCACCGTCTCGCTCAAGGCCCACGGCGAAACGCCGGGCAACGCCTCGGCCGCGCAGATGCGGGCGCTCGCCGATCTCGCCGACCGCTACAGCCGGGGCGAACTCAGGATCAGCCACGAACAGAACGTCATCCTGCCGCATGTCCGCAAGGCGGACCTGCCCGCTCTGCATGCCGTGCTGAAGGCGCAGGGGCTCGCCACCGCCAACGTCGGGCTCGTCTCCGACATCATCGCCTGCCCCGGCATGGACTACTGCACGCTGGCCACCGCGCGGTCGATCCCGGTGGCGCAACAGATCGCCACCCATTTCCGGTCTCTCGGACTGGAAGAGGAGATCGGCCGGATCACCATCAAGATCTCGGGCTGCATCAACGCCTGCGGCCACCATCATGTCGGCCACATCGGCATCCTCGGGCTCGACCGGGCGGGGGTGGAGAACTACCAGATCACCCTCGGCGGCGATCATACCGAGACGATGACGCTCGGCGAGCGCGCCGGCCCCGGCTTCGCCTATGACGAGATCGTGCCGGCGATCGAACGACTGCTGCGCGCCTATCTCGACCTCAGGGCCTCGCGCGGGGAAACCTTCCTCGACGCCTACCGCCGGCTCGGGCCTGCGCCGTTCAGGGCTGCGCTCTACCAGACGGAAGCCGAACGCGATGCCGCTTGAAATGCCGCCGTCCGTGCTCGGCGCGCGCGTCGCCGCGCTGAACGAACGCTACCGCCATCACTCGGCGACGGCCGTTCTGGAACGCGCGCTGCACGACCCCGAGGTCGGCAACCTCGCGCTCGTCTCCTCCTTCGGGGCGGAATCGGTGGTGCTCCTCCACCTCGTCTCGGTGGTGGCGCCGGGCACGCCGGTGATCTTCATCGACACCCAGATGCTCTTCCCCGAGACGCTGGAATACCAGCGCGAGCTTGCGCAGCGGCTGAACCTGACCGACCTGCGCACGATCCGCGCCGATCGCCGCGACACCGACTTCGCCGACCCCGACGGCACGCTCCACCAGTTCGACGCCGACGCCTGCTGCCATCTGCGCAAGGTCGTGCCGCTGGAACGCGCGCTCGGGGGTTTCGACGGCTGGATCACCGGACGAAAGCGCTTCCAGTCGGGCACGCGGGCGGCGCTCGCGTTCTTCGAGAACGAGGAAGACCGCCGCATCAAGGTCAATCCGCTTGCCCATTGGGGGCGTGAGGATCTCGAGGACTACATCGTCAACAACCGCCTGCCCCGCCATCCGCTGGTGGCCAAGGGCTATCCCTCGATCGGCTGCGCCCCCTGCACGAGCCCGGTCCGAGAAGGCGAGGATCCCCGCGCAGGCCGTTGGCGGGGCGCGAAAAAGGACGAATGCGGCATCCATTTCATCAACGGCCGGGCGGTGCGGGGCCCGCTGCCGCAGGACCATGCACAGGAGGACGCGGCATGAGCGTGATCGTGCGCGACGACGGCTTTCATGCCGAGGATTTCGACGGCGACGCCGTTCTCGATCTGGCCTCGGACACCTCGCTCAACGCGCTGCCGGCCTCGTTCGACGGGATCGGGATGATCCGCGTGGCCTTCCCCGCCTTTTCCGACGGGCGCGGATTCACCCTTGCCCGCCACCTGCGCGGGCGCGGCTACGCCGGGCGGCTCAGGGCGAAGGGTCATGTCATCGCCGACCAGTATGCGATGGCGCGGCGCTGCGGCTTCGACGAGATCGAGATCAGCGACGATCTCGCCGCGCGCCAGCCCGAGGCGCACTGGCGGTTCCGCGCCCGCTGGCGCGAGCAAGACTATCGGTCGCGCCTCACCGCGTGACGGCGGGGTTTCCCCGAGGCAGAAACCTGACTAGAAGGAGGAGCGGGCGACGCAGGCCCGGGCTCGCATGAACGATCTGAAAACCGTGAACGACGCAACCGCCACCCCCGTGCGCACGCTTCCCGACGCGCAGACCGTGATCTCGGTCCGGCACTGGACGGACCGGCTGTTCTCGTTCCGCGTGACGCGGCCGCAGTCGTTGCGCTTCCGCTCGGGCGAG
>JBDHSQ010000073.1:0-17655 GCA_039808285.1 Paracoccaceae bacterium | reverse complement strand
CTGGCCGAGGACGGGCATGAGGTGACCCTGGTGACGCCCGACGCGATGGTCGGCAGGGAACTTCAGCGGACCTCGGCGGATGCGGCGCTGCGCCGGACCCTGAAGCGGCTGAACGTTCGCTTCGTGGTGGAATCGAGCGTGCTCGCGTGGCACGGCAATGCGGCGACGATCCTGTCCCATCTCGACCGCAGTGAAACCAGCATCGAGGTTGACAGCCTCGTGACCTCGACCACCAATGTGGCGATGGACGTCGTGGCCCGCGACCTGCGCGAACGCGGCCTGGCCTTCATCGAGGTCGGTGACGGCGTGGCCCCCCGACAGGCGCCCTATGCGATCTATGAGGGACGGAAAGCCGCGCTGGGCATCTGACGAAGCGACCGCCGGCATGCCGTGCCAAGGGCCGGCCCGGCATGCCCGGGAAGGAAGGCGGGGCCCGGGAAAGAAGACGGGGCCGGAAAAGAAGACGGGGCCGGTAAAGAAGACGGCCCGGGAAAGAAGACGGGGAGACGAGACATGCTGGCGACAGCGAAGGAAAGCAGGATCGCGCCGGCGACTCCCGGCGAACCGGCACTCTTGCAGGTCGAGAAGGTCGGAAAGCAATATGGCGCACATGTCGTGCTCGAAGGGGTCGACCTTTCGATGCAGACCGGCGAGGTGGTGGCCATCATCGGGCCGAGCGGCTCGGGCAAGAGCACGCTTCTGCGCTGCATCAACCAGCTCGAGCCGCCGACCCGCGGCCGCGTGACCCTGGCGGGCACGGTCATCGACGCGGCGCGACCGGCCAGCAACGCCGACCTGACCGCGCTTCGGCGCAATGTCGGCATGGTCTTCCAGTCCTTCAACCTGTTTCCCCACCTCACGGTCCTGCGCAACATCAGCCTAGCGCAGGAGCGGGTGATGAAGCGCGACCGCAAGCAGGCGGACGAGGTGTCCATGCAGCTTCTGACCCGCGTCGGGCTGGCGGACAAGGCCAGCCAGTATCCCAGCCGCTGCTCCGGCGGCCAGCAGCAGCGCATCGCGATTGCCCGCGCGCTCGCCCTCGAACCCAAGCTGATGCTCTTCGACGAGCCGACTTCCGCGCTGGACCCCGAGCTTGGCCTCGAGGTCCACGCCGTGATGCGCGAACTGGCCGAGGGCGGCATGACGATGCTGGTCGTCACCCACGAGATGCATTTCGCCGAAAGCGTGTCGGATCGCGTGATCATCATGGCCGACGGCAAGATCGTCGAGGAGGGGCCGAGCCGCGAACTGATGAAATCCCCGCAGTCGGAAAGGGGGAAGCGCTTCCTCCAGGCGCTCAAGGACAGATGATGACGGAAATCCTTCTCAGCATCCTTGCCGGTGTCCCCTGGACGATCGCCCTGACCGCCGCCTCCCTTCTGATCGGAACGGTCGCGGGCGCGATCCTCTGCGCCATGCGGCTTTCCGGGAGCGCGCTTCCCAGGCTCGCCAGCGCCGGCATCATTCTGACCTTCCGCTCGATCCCGCCGATCGTCTGGCTGTTCTTCATCTTCTTCGGAATCGGCACGAACCTGCTTCCGCTGTCACCCTTCGCCTCGGGTGCCATCGGCCTGGGGCTGATCACGGCCGCCAACATGGCCGAAATCTTCCGGGGCGCCTTCGCCGCGATCCACCCCGGCCAGTGGGAAGCCGCCCGCACCCTGAACCTCGGCAGAGTGTCGCAGATGCTGGATGTCATCGGCCCGCAGGTGGTCCGTGTCGCCCTTCCGTCGATTGCGACCTACGCCATCGGCCTTTTGAAGGACAGCGCGGTGGCATCCACCATCGGCGTCACCGAAACGGCGTTCCAGGCCTACCACGTCTCGCAGCGGACGTTCCACGGGCTCGATGTCTACGCGATCGCGGGGCTTCTCTACATCCTGCTGAGCCTGCCGATCGCGGCCCTGTCGCGGCGGCTCGACCTTCATCTGCGAGCCAAGGTCGCGCGCTGAGGGCTCATTGCCCCTCGGCGGGGCCCGACCAGGACGGGCGGCCCGCCTCTTCGAGAGCGGGCCGCTGGCTCTTGCGGAACTCCAGGGGCGTCATCCCGTAGTGCTTCTTGAAGCTGCTGCAGAAATGCGCGGTGTCGCTGAAACCCGTCTCGTAGGCGACTTCGGTGATCGTGCGCCGGCTTCCATAGAGAAGCTCGCGCGCCTGCAGGAGCCGGATCCTGCGCCAGAACGCGCCCGGCGAGGTCTTCATCTCGGCATCGAAGGCACGGCTGAGGCGGACCCGGTTCGTGTTCAGCTTCCGGGCCAGTTCGTCGATCGAACAGGGCGTGTCGATCCGGGCCTCCATCACGGCGACCGCGCTGGCGGTCAGTTGCGACGCGTTGTCCAACGCCTCTTGATAGGGTTTGCGCCGGCTCAGGATGCGCGTGCTCATGGGCTTGAGAAGCAGATAGTCCAGCGCCTTGCGCGCGCGGCCGGCGTTGCCGTAGTGTTCGATCAGGATCATGGCGATATCGACCGCGACGATGCTTCCCGGCCCGGTGATGATGTTGCGGTCGATCACGTAGTTCTCTTCCGTCACCGGCCGCGCCTTGGGAAAGCGGTGGGCGAATTCGGAAATGGTGGCGAATTGAAGCGCGCAGCGCCGGCCATCGAGGATGCCCGCCTGCGCCAGCACGAATGCCCCCGTGCAAAGCCCGATGATCGGGATGCCGCGGTCGTTCGCGCGCCGGAGAGCCGCCAGAACCTCCGGAAACACCCCGGGCATCGCCCGCAAGAGGCCGCCGCAGACCACGATGCAGTCGTAGGACTCGATGTCCCGGATGTTGCCGGTCGGCGTCATGACGATGCCGCAGCTTGCCGCCAGCGGCGTGGGGCCGGCGGCGATGAAGTCCCAGGCGAAATAGACCTGCGCGCTGTTGTCCTGACGGTCCGCCGCCAGGCGAAGCGCGTCCACGAAGCTGGCCATCGGCGTGAGCGTGAAGCTCGGGCAGAGAAGAATCGCCACCCTGAGATAGGGAAGGCTGCCGCGGCCGGTCGGCTTGAGGGAGAGCAAGGTATCTGTGCGCATCGGATGCCCCGGGAATCTGTGACGAATCTTACGCAATTCGATACAGACCTGCAATTCTGGGGCGCCGGTCATGGTAATCTGTCGCCAAGAACCTGACCGCCCGCGAAGGGCGGCCTGAGACGGACGGGAGGCTCCCGCCGCGAGAGCGGCGGTCATTTGCCAGAGGACTGCCGGAGGATTGCGCCACCCCTGCGCCGGGCGGCGACGGACCTTCTGCGCAAATCTCCGCGGCACATGCGAGGGGGGGGAGATGCAGGAGCTGCTGGAGTTTTGGGGAACGTGGCTGCCGCGGCTGCTGTCCGGCCTGCGCCTGAGTGCCGCGGTCACCGCAACCTGCCTGCTGATCGGAATTCCGATGGGCCTGATCCTCGCACTCGGGACGCAGGCGAAGTCGCGCGTCCTGCGCATCCTTTCGCTGTTGATCGTCGAGATCGGGCGCGGGGCCCCGGCGCTGATCCTGCTCCAGTTCGCCTATTTCGGCCTGCCGACGGCGGGGCTGGCGCTGTCGTCCTTCGCCTCGGCCAGCCTCGCGCTTGCCTGGTGCACCGGCGCCTACACCAGCGAGATCATCCGGGCCGGCCTTGATGCGGTGCCTGCGGGGCAGAAGGAGGCGGCGGCCGCCGTCGGCCTGACCGGGTTCGACGCCTTGCGGTTCATCATCCTGCCGCAGGGGATGCGCGTCTCTCTTCCCGCGCTCCTCGGCTTCTCGATCCTGATGCTCCAGGCTTCCTCGCTGTGTTTCTCGATCGCCTTGCCGGAACTGGTGAGCCAGGCCTACAATGTCGGCTCCACGACCTTCCGCTACATGTCGATCCTGATCCTGGCCGGGCTTCTCTACGCCGCGGTCTGTATCCCTGCGACGCTGGTCGTGGGGATGATGGAGCGGCGGCTTGGCAAGCATGCGTAATCATGGGTTCAACGCTGGAAAGGGCGCAAACATGAAAGTATCCTCGCTTTGCTATTCGGCCGTGACGGCGGCCGTGCTTCTCGGGACCGCGGCCTGGGCCCAGGACTGCAAGCCCGCGCATGAGTTCAAGACGGTGGAAGCGGGCAAGCTGACCGTGGCGATCTACGAATATCCGCCGTTCTCGTCGGTCGCGGCCGGCGGGGAGATCGGCGGCGTCGACAGCGACATCGCCAAGGCAATCGCCAAGGCGAACTGTCTTGAGGTCGTGCCGGTTTCGGTCGATCCGGCGGCGACGATCCAATACGTGATCTCGGGCAAGGCCGACATCGCCGTCGGCGACTGGTATCGCACCGAGGAACGCGCAAAGGTTCTCGGCCTGTCCTACCCGACGTATCTGGACCAGATGGGCATCTACTCGAAGGAAGGTTTCTCGAAGGTCGAAGACCTGATGGGCAAGAAGGTCGGCACGATTTCCGGTTTCCTGTGGGTTGCCGAGCTTCAGACGCTGCTCGGCGACAACCTGGTGCTTTACCCCAACCCCGTCGCCCTGGCGCAAGACCTTGCCGCCGGTCGGGTCGACGTCGGCGTCGACAGCTACGGCACCGGCGTCTACGCGCAGAAGAGCGGCGGCTATGCGGGTATCCAGATCAAGGTCGCCGAGCCCGATGACCGCGTTCAGGCCTCGATCCAGGCGGCGCAGGCGGCGCTGCTTTACTCGAAGGACAATCCCGAGTTCGGTGCCGCCCTGGATGCGGGAATCCAGGAGATGCACGGTTCCGGCGAGCTTGCCGAAATCCTCAAGTCCAACGGCCTCGATCCCTCGGGTGCCGATGTGGGCGAGCCCCGGCTGGTGAAGTAGGCCGGGGCACCGCTGCGCGGCGGCCGCTTTCGCGCTTCGCTCCCGGTGCGGGCGGCCGCCACATTTCACGCAGGGACGTTCGCCGCGCCGGTTCCGGCGGCGCGCGGTGCGGCCATCGACCGGCTCCGCAGCCGGCCGGCGTGCCGGACCGCACCCGCCGCGGCGCCGCCCTCGCTTTCGCCCGGGAGTTCAGCCGCGATCGTCCGGCGACTGGCGCGACATCAGGTAGAAGACGCTGCTGCTGGCGACCACGGCGGCGCCGGTCAGGGTCCAGGCGCCCGGCACGGTGTCCCAGACGATCCATGTCACGCCGGTGGACCAGAGCAAGCCGATATAGCCGAAGGGCGCGAGGGTGGATGCGGGGGCGGAGCGATAGGCAAGCGAGCCCAGGCCGATGCCGAGGCTCGAGAAGAAGGCCGCGGCGGCGAAGAGGATGAGGTCGCGGGGATCGAGCGCCGTCCACTTCCCCGCCGTGAACGGGGCGACATAGAGCGCGGAGAAGGCCGCGCCATAGAGGCTGACTGTCCAGAGATTGTCCTTTCCCGGCAGCCACCGGGAGGTGAGCGAGATCGCGGCGTAGAGGAACGCGCAGGCGAGGATCAGGAGCGACGCCGGCTGGAAGGCCGAGGCGCCGGGCTGGATCGCGATCACGACACCGCCGAAGCTCACCAGCACCGCCGCCCATGTCCTCCAGCCGGGGCGCTCATGGAAGACGAGGACCGACGCGACCGTGACGATGAAGGGCGAGGCGAAGACGATCACCGTCGCTTCGGCGACGCTGAGGTATTTCAGCGCCTCGATATACATCCAGGCGGCCAGAAGCCCGAGTGCGCCGCGCAGCGCATAGAGCCGCAGGGCGGGCGACCGGCGGACGCGCGTCCGGCCGAGCAGGATCGCCATCGCGGCGAGAAGCGGCATCGCCAGAACGCCCCGGACGAAGATGATCACCGTGACGTCGTAGCCTTCGATCAGGAATTTCGTGACGGTGTCGTTCAGCGTGAAGCAGAGCGAACTGAGGCAGACCATCACGATGGCGGCGGCCGTCCGGGAGGGTTTGCGCATCGGTCTGTCGCCGTCACCGGGCCCCGCCGCCGGTGCCGCTGAAGGTGCCCGATCCGTCACCGCGCGCCCGCGCGCGGCGGCGGCACGGGGCGGCACGGGTGGCGGCGCGCATCCGTCCGGCGCGGGCCCGCGATTCCGTGATCATGACGAAACACCCCATGCCGGGGCCGGGTGTGCCGGCGCCGGGTCGAATGGACGGAACTCATCCGGATTTCTCCCTTGGCGAGTCCGGAGCCTAACGGTGAATTGGACGCCCGTCCAGCTTCCGCACCGAGGATTCCATAAAAAGTTGGACGTCCATCCAATTTCTGATTTGTGCCGTCGAGGATGTGCGCTATCCCTGTGCCAAGGGGTGATTCTGGAGGCGCCGGGAATGCGGACACGGGTGACCGAACTTCTGGGAATCCGCTATCCGATCATCCAGGGCGGAATGCAGTGGGTCGGGCGGGCCGGGCTTGCCTCGGCGGTGTCGAACGCCGGCGGCCTCGGCATCCTGACCGCGCTGACGCAGCCCGATCCGGCGGCGCTGGCGGCCGAGATCGCCCGTTGCCGGACGATGACCGACAGGCCCTTCGGAGTGAACCTGACGATCCTGCCCGCCACCAGCCCGCCGCCCTATGAGGCCTATCTGGACGCCGCGCTCGAGGCCGGGGTGCGGGTGATCGAGACCGCGGGACGCAGCCCGAAGGAGTTCATCGCCAGGGCCAAGGCGGCGGGCGCGGTGATCGTGCACAAGTGCACGGCGGTGCGCCATGCGCTGTCGGCCGAACGCGCCGGGGTCGACGCGATCTCGATCGACGGGTTCGAGGCCGCCGGCCACCCGGGCGAGGACGATGTTGGCGGGCTGGTCCTCTTCGCCGCCGCCGCCAGGGCGGTGCGGATCCCGCTGATCGCCTCGGGCGGCATCGGCTGCGGCCGGGGCATGGCCGCGGCGATGATGCTCGGGGCCGAGGGCGTCAACATGGGAACCCGCTTCTGCGCCACCCGCGAGGCGCCGATCCACGACAGCATCAAGCGCGCGCTGATCACGGCGACGGAACGCGACACCAACCTGATCTTCCGGACGCTCCGCAACACCGGCCGGGTCTTGAGGAACGCGGTGTCGGACGAGGTGGTGGCGATCGAGAACCGTCCCGGCGGCGCGACCTTCGCCGACATCCAGCCCCTGGTCGCGGGGGCGCGGGGGCGCGCGGCACTGGAGCGTGGCGAGGTTGACGCGGGACTGGTCTGGGCCAGCCAGGCGATGGGGCTGATCGACGACATCCCGACCTGCGCCGAGCTTATGGAGCGGATGGTGACGGAGTGCCGCGAGGCGATGGTCGGGGGATTGCGCGCCTTCGACGGCTAGGGACGGCGCGGGAGGAGGATGCAGGGCGGCGCGGGAGGAGGCGGCGCCCTGTGCAACGGGGGGCGGAGCGGGCGCGCCGGGCCGGAGGTCCGGCCTGCCCGACCCGCCCGGGAGCCGAGGCAAACGCGGTTTGCCCAACATGGGAGGAGAGAAATGAGACTTCGTGCGATCCTGGCGGTCTCCGCAAGCGCCCTGGCGCTGCCGGCCCTGGCCGAGGAGACGGTCAGCTACGCGTCCTACGGCGGCGCCTATCAGGAGGGGGTGCGCAAGGCGATCCTCGACCATCTGCCGGCCGATCAGGGCATGACGGTGGTCGACTATGTCCTGTCCGGCGGCATTGCCGACGTGCGGACCAAGGTGAAGGCCAATGCCAACGACCTCGACGTGGTCGAGCTTTATGGCGGCTACTGCGACACCGCCGCCAAGGAGGGCCTGCTGGAGCCGCTGGACTATTCCAAGATCCCCAACGCCGCCGGCATCCCGGAAAACCTGCGCAACGAATACTGGATCGGCTTCACCGCCTATTCCACGGTTCTGGCCTACAACACCAACGTCTATGGCGACAACCCGCCGCAGAACTGGGCGGATTTCTTCGACGTCGAGAAATTCCCCGGCACCCGCGCGGTGGGCGGCGGCTATCCTTCGACCAACATGGAAATCGGGCTGATGGCCGACGGCGTGCCGAAGGATCAGGTCTATCCCATCGACATGGACCGCTCGATGAAGAAATGGGCCGAGTTCAAGCCCAACATCACCGTGAGCTGGTCTTCGGGTGCGCAGGCGACGCAACTTGCCACCGCCGAAGAGGTCGACATGCTGACGATCTGGGCCGCCCGGATCGAGGCCGCGATCAAGGAAGGCGCGCCCTACGCCTATACGCTGAACGATGCGGTGCTCGATGTCGAATGCCTGGTGGTGCCGAAGGGCTCGCCCAACCCCGAGGGCGCGATGCGGCTGGTGAACCATCTGCTCGATCCGAAGTATCAGGCCAACCTGCCGGATTTCATCCCCTACGGGCCAATGAACCAGGATGCCTTCAAGCTCGGCCTGATCTCGCCCGAGAAGGCGGCCAAGGTGGTGACCAGCACCGACAACATCGCCAAGCAGCTCATCACCGACATGGGCTACTGGGCCGAGCATGTGACCGAGGCGCAGACCAAGTGGGATGCGGTGATGCTGCAACAATAGCCCGAGGCAGCCGACGGGATGCCCGGGCGCCGCGCCCGGGCATTCCCGCAGACGCCGGCGGGGCCTTTGTCCGCGCGCCGCCCCGGTCGTCCGGTCGGGGCGCGGATTGGGGCCCGGAAACGAGATCGTGGAACCGCAACAACGGGATCGCCCGATGACTGAACGCAAGACTTCGGCCCTGCCGGTTCAGGTGCAGATGCTTTCGAAGCACTTCGGAGCGGTGCGTGCCGTCGACGATGTCACGTTCGACATCCGGCCGGGCGAGCTTCTGACGCTGCTCGGGCCCTCGGGCTCGGGGAAGACGACGCTTCTGATGATGATCGCGGGCTTCAGCCGGCCGACGCAGGGGTCGATCCGCATCGCCGGCCAGGAGATCGTCCATCTGCCGCCCCACAGGCGCAACATCGGCATGGTGTTCCAGAACTACGCGCTCTTTCCCCACATGACCGTGGGCGAGAACGTGGCCTATCCGCTACGCCTGCGGAAGTTCGGCCGGTCCGAGGTCGAGGAGCGCACCCGCCGCGCGCTCGACATGGTGCAGCTCGCGGGCTACGACACGCGCCGGATCAACGAGCTTTCGGGCGGCCAGCGCCAGCGCATCGCGCTGGCCCGCGCCATCGTGTTCGAGCCGCGCGTCCTGTTGATGGACGAGCCCCTGTCGGCGCTCGACAAGCACCTGCGCGAGGCGATGCAGATCGAGATCCGCCAGTTGCACGACCGGCTGGGGATGACGACGATCTCGGTGACCCATGACCAGCGCGAGGCGCTGACCATGTCCGACCGGATCGCGGTGTTCTCGAACGGCCGGCTGGCCCAGATCGGCACGCCGACCGAGCTCTACGAGAAGCCCGAAAGCCGCTTCATCGCCGAGTTCATCGGCGAATCCACCTTCCTGCCGCTGAAGCCCACCCCGCGCGGCCTGGCCTACGGCGATCAGCCGGTCCGGCTTGCCGAGGAGCTGCCCGCGTCCGGCGGCGACAGCCTGCTGATGCTGCGGCCCGAGCGTCTCCGCCTCGTGGCACCGGGCAGCGAGACCGGATCGGGCGAGGAGGCGAACCTCTTCCAGGGGCAGGTGCGCACCGTCGTCTTCCAGGGCGAGAGCCTGCTTTTCGAGGTCGTCCTCGACGGCGGGCACAAGGTATCGGTGCGCATGGCGAACCGGTCGGAGAACCTGCGCCAGCTTCCCCGGGCCGGGGATCGCGTGGCGCTGAGGCTGGAGCGTGCCGATGCCCGCATCGTGCGCGCGGAGGGACGAGCATGACAGCCGCCGCCCCGCTCGACACTTCCGCCGGGCTCGAGGCGAACCGCCAGGCGCTGGAACACGGCGCGCGCACCGAGACCCGGATGCGGCTGCGTCTGACGCTGCCGGCGCTCGTCGTGGTCGTCGTGCTGATGGTCTGCCCGATCCTGTGGCTTCTGTCGCTGTCGCTCGTGGGGCAGGACGGCAGGCTCGGGCTGGAGAACTACGCGCTGTTCTTTTCCGAGCCGGTCTATGTCGAGATGTTCCTCAACACCTTCCTGATCGCGTTCATCGTCACGATCATCTGCGTGCTGCTGGGCTACCCGGTCGCCTATCTGCTGGCGATCCTGCCGCCGAAGTGGTCGGGCATCCTGATGCTGGCGGTCCTCGTCCCGTTCTGGACCTCGGGGCTGGTGCGGACCTTTTCCTGGCTGATCATCCTCCAGCGCAACGGCATCGTGAACAAGTCCCTGATCGGCCTGGGGATCATCGGCAAGCCCGTGGCCCTTGTCCACAACATGACCGGAACGGTGATCGGCATGGTGCACATCATGGTGCCGTTCCTGATCCTGCCGCTCTACGCCTCGATGAAGGCGATCGACGGCAACCTGATGCGCGCCGGCGCCAACCTCGGCTCCTCGCCCACCCATGCGTTCTTCCGCATCTTCCTGCCCTTGTCGCTGCCGGGCCTCGTCGCCGGCATGATCATGGTCTTCGTGATGTGCCTGGGCTTCTACATCACGCCCGCGATCCTCGGCGGCGGCAAGATCAAGATGATCGCGCAGCGCATCCAGGAATCGATCTCGCTCTATCCGACCTGGGGGCCGGCCTCGGCGCTGGCGGTGCTGCTTCTTCTGATGACGGCGCTCTGCCTCTTCATCAGCCTCAGGCTGGTCCGCCGGCTGGCATCGGGCAGGTAGGGGGCGCGCATGGAATCCTATGTCCCGCATCGCGGCCGGCTCTGGCTCTACCTCCTCGTCGGGCTGGTGATCTTCTATCTGGTCGTGCCGATGCTGATCGTGATTCCGGTGTCGTTCAGTTCCACCACCGCGATGACCTTCCCGCCGCGCGGCTGGTCGCTGCGCTGGTACGAGGCGTTCTTCGGCGAGCAGAAATGGATCGGGTCGGTCTGGGTGTCGTTGCGCGTCGCCTTCTTCACCATGATCGTGACGACCGTCTCGGGCGTCGCGGCCGCCTACGCCCTGCACCAGTCGAGCTTCCGCCTGTCGGAGACGATCCGCGCGACGCTGATCTCGCCGCTCGCGGTGCCCTCGATCCTGATCGCGGTCGGTATGTTCTTCGTCTACGCAAGGATCGGCGGGCTTTTGAACACCACGCTGGGGCTCGTCCTCGGCCATTCCGTCGTGGCCATGCCCTTCGTCGTCCTGACGATGGCGGCCGGGTTCAGTTCCTTCGACATGAGCCAGGAGATGGTCGCGCGCAGCCTGGGCGCCAACCGCTTCAAGGCGTTCCTGACCGTGACCCTGCCGCAGGTGAAGTTCTCGGTCGCGACCGCGATGCTGCTGTCGTTCCTCGTCTCCTTCGACGAGCTGATCATCTCGCTGATGATCGCCTCGGGGCCGATGTCCACCCTGTCGCGGGTGACCTTCGCGACGCTCCGCGACGATGTGGACCCGACGCTCGCCGCCGTCTCCACGCTGATGCTGATCGTCACCTCGGTGCCGCCCCTCCTGCTGCACCTCTATGCCAGCCGCGCCCGCAAGCGGGAGGGCCGCGATGCCGGATGACCTGAACCGCGAGCTTGCCGGCCTGGTCGAGCTGCACCGCGACGGCGCGGTGCTGGAGATCCGCATGGTCAAGCCCAAGGTCAACGCGATCTGCCGCCGGCTCGGCCGGGCGCTGGAACGGGCCGCGCTTTACCTCCAGCACGACCCGGACCTCCGCGTCGGCATCCTGTCGAGCGGCAGCGACAGGGCGTTCTCGGCCGGGCTCGATTTTGCCGAATCGACCGGGCCCGAGGCGGATCGCGGCACCGGCGCCGAGGCCGGCGGCTTCGGCGGCATCACCACGCTCTGGGCGCTGAAGAAGCCGCTGATCGCGGCGATCAACGCGCCCGCGGTCGGCGGCGGGCTGGAACTGGCGCTGGCCTGCGACATCCTGCTGATGGCCGACGACGCCTGGCTGCAACTGCCGGAACTGGAACGCGGGCTTTTGCCCGACGGCGGCGGCCTGCAGCGGCTGCCGCGGCGCATCCCCTGGCATGTCGCCACCGCGATGATCTGGACCGGCGAGCGGATGACGGCGGCCGAGGCGCTGCGCTGGGGGCTGGTGTGGCGAACCGCGCCGCGCGCGGGCCTGATGGACCTGGCGCGCGCGACCGCGGCCCGGGTGGCGCAGGGCGCGCCGCTGGCGCTTCAGGCGCTGAAGGAGGTGCTGCGCGTTGTCGACGGGATGGCGGACCGCGAGGCGATGGCGCTCAGGGCCGAGACCGAGGGCGATCTGGAGCACTACCGCCGGATGCTCGGCTCCGACGACATGATCGAGGGGCAGCGCGCCTTTCTGGAAAAGCGCGCGCCGCGCTGGAGCGGACGCTAGCCAACAGGCCCGCCCGCGCGGCGGGGGAATGACCGGAGGACTGCATGTTCAAATACCTTGAGACCGAACGCCACGGCGCCGTGGGCGTCATCGCGCTGAACCGCCCCGAGGCGCGCAACGCGCTCGGCATGGGCATCACCATCGAGCTGCGCCGGGCGCTGCGCGAGGCGGCGGCCGACGCCACGATGCGGGCGCTGATCCTGACCGGGCGGGGGGGCGCCTTCTCCGCCGGGGCGGACGTCAAGGAATGGGCGGGCAAGGGGCAGGGCGACAACCCCTGGCCCGACATGAACTGGATGGAGGAATCGCTGAAGCTCGTCCAGCAGGTCCACGACATGCCGAAGCCGGTGGTCGCGATGATCGACGGCGCCGCGGTGGGGGCGGGGCTTGACATGGCGCTCGCCTGCGATTTCCGCTACGCCTCCGACAAGGCCAAGTTCATCTGTTCCTACACCAATGTCGGCTACAGCCCGGACTGCGGCGGCACCTGGCTGATGCCCCGGGTGATGGGGCTCGAGGCGGCCAAGCGCTTTGCCTACACGGGCGAACTGTGGCTCGCAGACGAGGCGCTGGCGAACCGGCTGGTCAGCCATGTGAGCCCGCGCGAACGCCTCTGGGACGACACGCTCGCCTTTGCGCAGAAGCTCGCCTCGGGCCCGACGGTGGCGATCGCCCAGGCCAAGCGGCTGATGAACAGCGCCCACAGCCGCAGCCTGCCCGACCAGCAGATCGAGGAACTGGCGGCGGGCAAGGTCTGCGCCGCCACCAGGGATCACGCCGAAGGGCTGGCGGCGGCGAACGAACGCCGCGCGCCGCACTTCACCGGCGCCTGAGGGAGGGGACGCAATGGATTTCGCACTCAGCTTCGAGCAGCAGGCGCTTGTCGACTCGCTGGAAGAATTCTGCAAGCGCGAGCTTTACCCCCACGAGGCGCTGGTCGAGGAACTGCGCCGCGTCCCCGACGAGATCCGCCAGGAGATCCGCCGCAAGTCGGTCGAGGCGGGGTTCGACAACATGTATCTGCCCGAGGAATGGGGCGGCGCGGGGCTCGACAAGCAGACCAAGATGCAGGTCGAGCGGGTGATGGGCAAGCCGCACTCGCCGCTCGGCATGTGCATGCACCGCGGCGTTACCGGCATCCTCTTCAAGTGCCGCGACGGGCAGATCGAGGAATACCTCAAGCCCTGCATCCGCGGCGAGCGCAAGGACGCCTTCGCCCTGACCGAACCCGGCGCCGGATCGGACGCGCGCGCCATCACCACCCGCGCGGTCCGCGACGGCGACGACTGGGTGATCAACGGCGTCAAGCAGTTCATCTCGGCCGCCGACATCGCCGACTTCATCATCCTGATCGCGGTGACCGGCGTCGACCAGACCGACCGCGGCCCGCGCAAGCGCTTCACTGCCTTCCTCCTCGACAAGGACACGCCCGGCGTCCGGGTGGAGCCGATGAAGTCGATCGTCACCCGCGGCTACAACCCGAACATGATCTACCTCGACAACGTGCGCGTGCCCGACGCCAAGATCCTCGGCGAGGAGGGCCGGGGCTTCGACACCGCCAACGAATGGCTCTATGACGGCCGGGTGGCGCTGGCCGCGCATTGCGTGGGCCGGGCCGAGCGCATCTTCGAGATGACCAAGGAATGGGCCGGCACCCGCCGCGCCTTCGGCAAGACCATCGGCGAATTCCAGGGCGTCGGCTTCAAGATCGCCAACATGGCGGTGGACATCAAGCTCGGCGACCTGATGGTGAAGGAGGCGGCCTGGAAGATGGACAACGACCTGATGAACCGCACCGAAGCCTCGATGGCCAACTACTATTGTTCGGAAATGGTCTTCCGCGTCGCCGACGAGGCGGTGCAGATTTTCGGCGGCATGGGGCTGATGGAGGACTTCCCGATCCAGCGGTTCTGGCGCGACGCCCGGATCGAGCGGATCTGGGAGGGCACCTCGGAAATCCACCAGGATCTGATCGCCCGCGACCTGCTGCGCCCCTACCGGCAATAGGACGCCCGGCGGCGGGGGAAAGGAGCAGCATGAGGCGCGCGACAAAACCGAGGGAAAGCAGCGAGGCGAGGCGGAACGAGCTGCTCGTCGCCACGCTGAAATCCCTGCGCAGGCACGGCTACCTCAACTCGACGATCAACACGATCAGCGCGGAAAGCGGGCTGTCGCGCGGCCTCATCAACCACTACTTCGCCAGCAAGGACGACCTGCTGATCGTCGCACACAAATACTACCTCCAGAACGTCGACGACTTCTTCCGTCACGTCGTGTGGTCGACCCGCAGTGGCGGGCATTTCCGCAAGCTCTACCATTCGGCCAGCGTGCCGTTCCTGCGCGACACCGGCTTCGAACGGATGCTGGTCCATTACTTCAGCGCCGCCTGGATGCTGCCCGAGGTGCTGAGGATGCACCGCGATCTGTGGGGCCGCTACCGCACCAACATCCAGCACCGCATTTCCGCCGCCGCGCGGGAACGCGGGCTGGCGATGGACACGCGGCTGGCGGCGATCACCCTGACCCAGCTCATCGACGGGCTCTGGCTCGGCTGGGTGATGGAGGAGAGCTATTCGCAGGAGGATTGCCGCGTGATCCTGCGCAAGTGGCTCTGCGACCAGTTCCGCGAGGATCCGGAGCAATACCCGCTGACCCCGGACATCGACCTGACGCATTTCGAGACCACTGCGCCCTTGCCGCGCATCACCGACTGATCCCGGCGCAACCGGGCCCGGCAACCCCGGCGGCCCGACCCTTCCAGAGGAACCGACAAGGCCATGACGACCACCTTTCCGGACCCGTCCCGCACGCGCCTCCGCCCGGCGCTGCGCCGCAACTTCGGCCGGCTGCTCGCCCCCCGCCGCATGGCCTTCATCGGCGGGGCCCAGGCGGAACGGACGCTGGCCACCCTGCGGATGCAGCCCTTCGCCGGCGCCGTCGATGTCGTCCACCCCCGCCGCGACGAGATGGAGGGCTACCCTTGCGTGCGGCGGATCGCCGACCTGCCGGCGCCGCCCGACGCGGTGTTCCTTGCCGTCAACGCCGAGGCGACCATCGCCGCGCTGGAGGAGCTGCGCGAGATGGATGCGGGCGGCGCGGTCTGCTACGCCTCGGGCTTTTCCGAAATCGGCGCGGCCGGGGCCGGGCGCAACCGCGCCTTCGTCGCCGCCTCGGGCGACATGGCGGTGGTCGGGCCGAACTGCTACGGGCTGGTGAACCACGTCACCCACGGCAGCATCTGGCCCGCCCCCTACCGTCCGCAGGAGGGAACGCGCGGCGCGGCGGTGATCTCGCAAAGCGGCAATGTCACCAGCCATTTCGTCTCGAACGACCGTTCGGTGCCGTTCTCCTACCTGGTCAGCGCCGGCAACCAGGCGGTGCTCGGGTTCGAGGACTACATCGACTTCCTCGTCGATGACCCCAACGTCACCTGCATCGGGCTCTTCATGGAGGGGATCCGCGACGTGCCCGCCTTCGCCCACGCCTGCCTGCGCGCGCGCCTGAAGGGGGTGCCGGTGATCGCCTGCCGCTGCGGCCGCTCCGACCTCGGCGCGGCGATGGCCGCGAGCCACACCAGCTCGCTTGCCGGCCAGAACGAATCCTACGACGCGCTCTTCGACCGGCTCGGGGTGATCGACACGGAAACCGTGCCGCAATTCCTCGAGATGCTGAAGCTCGCCTCGCTGGCCGGGCCGGTGGCGGGACCGCGGATTGCGGTCTTCTCCTCCTCCGGCGGCGACAACGGGCTGGCGGCGGACTATTGTTCCTTTGCGGGGCTGGCGCTGCCGCAGCCGGAACCGGCGGTGGTCGAGGTGATTGGGCCGATGCTGCCTTCCTACGGCCATGTCTCCAACCCGCTCGACTTCACCGCCGGCTACTGGGGCAACGAGAAGCTGCTCACCCCGATGTTCACGGCGATGCTGGCGGGCGCGGTCGATGCCGGGATGCTGGTGATCGAATACCCGCCCGCAGGCTCCGCCTACCGCGACACCGCGGCGCAGGAGGCGATGGACCGGGCGCTTGCCGCGGCGGGCAGGGCCAGCGGCAAGCCGGTGTTCCATGCCTCGGTCAACATCGGCGGCATCCCGGCCGAAGCGGCGCAGGCGATGATCGCGCAGGGCATCGTGCCGCTTCAGGGCCTGCACGACGCCGCCGGGGTGATCGCCAGATGGGTGCGCCATTGCACCGCCGATCGGCCAAACCCGCTGCCGCCCCATGCCGTGCCCCCGCTCACCGGCACGCCCCGCAGCGTGAACGAGGCCGAGGCCAAGCGCCGGCTGGCCGCCCACGGGCTTGCCGTGCCGGATGGCCGGGTGCTGACGCTCGACGGCATCCGGGCGCTGCCCGCGACCTTCACCGCGGCGGTGGCGCTCAAGGCCCTGCATGACGACCTGCCGCACAAGACCGAGGTCGGCGGCGTGGCCCTCGGCCTGAAGACCCGCGCCGAGGCGGTGGCCGCGGCCGAAGCGATGGTGGAGGGCGTGGCGCGGCAGCGGCCGGGGCTGGTGCTCGACACCTTCCTGATCGAGTCGATGCAGGCCGCCCCGCTGGCCGAGCTGATCGTCGGGGTGAAGCGCGACCCGCTCTTCGGGCTGGTGCTGGTGATCGGGGCGGGCGGGATCTTCGTCGAGCTGATGAAGGACGCCGTGACGCTCCTCCTGCCGGTGACGCGCGCCGAGGTCGAGGCGGCGCTGCGCCGGCTCCGGGCCTTCCCGCTGCTCGACGGGTTCCGCGGCCGGCCGTGGGCGCCGCTCGACAGGGTGGTGGACGCGGTGATGGCGATTGCCGACTATGCCGGGGCGAACCGCGACACGCTGGCGGAACTGGACGTCAACCCGCTGATGGTGGGCGAAGGCGGCGCCGTCGCGGTGGACGCGCTGATCGTCGAGGTGAAGGGCTGATCCATGAACGAGGCGGGCAATCAACAGACCGGGGCCGAGGCGCTGGTGCGCACCCTGATCGGCGCCGGGGTGGACACCTGCTTTGCCAATCCCGGCACCAGCGAGATGCATTTCGTCGCGGCACTCGACCGCATCCCGGGCATCCGTTGCGTGCTGGGCCTTCAGGAAAACGCCGTCACCGGCATGGCCGACGGCTATTTCCGGGTGACGCGCCGGCCGGCGGCGACGCTGCTGCACTGCGGGCCGGGCCATGCCAACGGCATCGCCAACCTGCACAATGCCCGGCGCGCGGGCAGCGGCATCCTCAACATCGTCGGCGACCATGCCACCGATCACGTCGCCCACGACAGCCCGCTGACCGCCGATGTCGAGGCGCTGGTGGGTGCGGCCTCGGACTGGCACGCCTTCGGCACCGATCCGGCGCGGATCGGCGCCGATGCGGCCCGCGCGCTGGCAGCCGCCGGGTCGGGCTACGGCCGGGTGGCGAGCCTCGTCCTGCCCGCCGACGTGTCCTGGGGGGCGGGCGGCGCGGCCGCCCGGCCCGCGCCGCCCGCGGCGCCGCGGCCGCCCGAT